>JAIRYD010000136.1 GCA_031267935.1 Tannerella sp. | reverse complement strand
ATTGCCGGCGAACTTCACCTGCACATCGCGCAGCTGGCCATCGCCTGGATTCTGAAAAAACCGTTTATGGCCTCCACGCTGGTCGGTTCGCGCAACATCGACGAACTGAAGATGAACGTAGCCGCCTGTTCGCTCGCCATTTCCGACGAAACGGAAGCGCTGATTGACGAAATCAGCCGTCCGGCGCTCGACATCCTCGGCGACAATCCCGACTACTACGAACACCGTTCGAAGAGCCGTATCTTCTGAAGCGCTTCACCGTTGCATTCCTGCCGTGTCGCGATATCAACGGCGCACGGCAGGCGAGGCCGCAGAGAGAGAGGCGGAACGCGGATCCGTCACGAATCTTCCCTTCGCGCAAACACTTTATTTTTCGGCGTCGTAGCCATAAATTCCTTCAGATAGAAAGGCTCGAAGCGGGCGACGTCTTCGAAAGCCTGCCTGCGAAACGCATTTTCCGCCGGCGCAGCCATATCCGTTGCCGCGGGATAAATGCCTTCGAGAAAAAGCGCATTCGGCGAGTCGATGACTGTCCGGCATTTGTCCGCACCGTTGCCGAAGAAGCAGACGCGTCCTCCGTCCAGATAAGCCCGGTACGTTTCCGGAGTGACGACTTCCGCCTCCGTCCCCCTCACGGGTATGCCGCGACGGTCGTAGACAGCTGCATAGACTTCCATGCGGCGTGCATCCAGCATGGCGCAGTACAGTCCTTCTTCTGCCGGCAGGAGGCGTATGGCGGCGGCCACCATCACATCCAGCGTGGGCACGGCGATCAGCGGAACGCGCCAGCCCATGCACAGACCTTTCGCCATCGACGTGCCGATACGCAGACCGGTATACGATCCCGGACCGCCGCTCACCGCCACCGCCCCGGGCGCAAACCCTTCGGCGCCGGCATACGCGACCGCCTCTTCCACGAAGACGCCCGTCGCCGCCGCATGCGACTGCCCTTCGCACGTAACCCGTTCAAAAACTACTTCGCCATCCACCGACCATGCCACCGAACAAACCGTGGTCGACGTTTCAATCAATAATATACATGCCATATATCCCGTGTCATCTTTTTGTGAGGTGCAAAAATAGCAAGTATTCATGAAAAATCAACAGGAAAAGAAACGGCCGCGTGCCTTTTTCAGAAAAACGCTGCCCGCGCCGACACGCGCCGGAGCGACGGAAACCTTTACATGTTACCTGTTTCGCATCTCTTCGCATCTCTTCGTGCCTCGCAATGCCATTCACTCCGCGGTCAGGTCGTGCAGTACAGGGACTTTCACCGCGCTTACGCTCGTCTGCGGACGGTCGTTCTGCTGCTCGAAGATGACGATTTCGTTCACTCCCCCGGCGAGCCAGACGCCCGGGATGTAGAGTGTTTTCTGCGGGCCTGTTTTCCAGTAGCGTCCGATGTTTCGCCCGTTGACGAAGACGATGCCTTTTCCCCATGTCGACATGTCGAGAAACGTGTCGCCGGTCTCCTGCAGTGTAAAAGTGCCCCGGTAAATCACCGGTTTTCCGGCGAGCGCGGCGGCAGCGGTGGGCGTGTTGTCGAAGGTGCGGCCGGCGATCCTGCCGAAATCGGGCGCCTTGTCCATCGGGATCCGGCGCATCTCCCAGTTGCCGGTTACCGGCTTGCCGTCTATCAGCACGGGGCTGATGATTCCCTTCGTGTTTTCGACGATCTGTGCGCCGTAGTTTATGCGTCCCATGTTTTCCACCAGGAGGCGCAGTTCGCTGTTGAACGGAATGTCAATGTCCATCGAATAGCGGTTGAAGCGACGGTTCAGTTCTCCGGCCTTTTCCGTGTCGACGTAGACCAGCGCGTAATCCCGCAATCCGGTTATTTCCAGCGTACCCGAAGCCGGCTGGTTGAACTTGCGGACATACATCACGTAGCCGAAGTATTGCCCCAGCTGTTCGAAAGTCATGGGTGCGACGGCATGCGTCACATCCGTTTCGAGCGCGTCGAGCGGAGCGATTCTGTCCAGCCGTATGTGCGGAATCCCGATGACCGGATTGGCGGCCGGCGGTTCGGGCAGCGGATGGTCGGCATATCGGGCAATGACGCGGCGAATCGAATCGTATTTGGGTGTGACCCAACCTGCTTCGCTGACGGGTGCGTCGTAGTCGTAGCTCGTCAGGTCGGGTTGTATATCGTGCTGGCGGTCGTAGTTGGCGCCGCTGGTGAAGGCGAAGTTCGTGCCGCCATGCACCATGTAGAAGTTGAACGAAACACCGTTTTGCAGATATGTTTCCGTCTGTTGCGCCACCTGCGAAGCGTCTACGCGAGGATGCGGCTCCGCCCAGTGCGCCAGCCAGCCGGGATAAAATTCCGCAACCATGTACGGCCCTTTTCCACCGTGATATTCCCGGACCACCTTTTTCAAATTCTCCACGTCGTCTTCGCCATTGGCGGTGGGCAGTGCGCCGGGCGTAGACCCACCTTCGAAGAGCCAGCTTCCGTCGGAAGTGAAGAAAGGCACGTCGAAACCGGCCTCGTCCAGTTGCGTCTTTATCCGGGCGTTGTAGCGGCGATGTTCTTCGAGGGGGATATCCTTGCGCTGCGAAACGTAGGAGCCGAACTCATTCTCGGCCTGTACCATGATGACCGGACCTCCGCGCGTGATCAGAAGAGACCCCACTTCTTCGTACAACCGGTTGATATAAAGACGCGTCCTTTTCAGAAAAGCTTCGTTGTCGCGCCGCAGTTCCATGCCGTCGATATTCTGAAGCCATGCGGGGTAGCCTCCAAATTCCCATTCGGCGCACACGTACGGACCGGGACGCAGGATCACCATCAATCCTTCTTCGCCGGCAATGCGGATATATTCGGCCAGATTCCTGTCGCCCGAAAAATCCCAGACATCAGGCTCCGTTTCGTGGAAATTCCAGAACACGTACGTGGCGACGGCATTCAGTCCCAATGCTTTCAGCATCTGCAACCTGTGCCGCCAGTACTGATGTGGAATACGCGCGTAGTGCATCTCGCCCGAAATAATCCGTACCGGCCTGTCATCGTACATAAATTCGCCGTCCCTGATTTCGAACGTGTGACGGTCTTGTGCCTGAATGGCGACAGCGCATAGTGGCATGAGCCACAAGGATAGATAGATAACTTTTTTGATCATGGTCTGTTCCGTTTAAAATTAGATACCGCAAAGGTAACAATTTTTTGAACGTGCCGGCTGCGGATGAAAAATTGCCGCAATATTTATGCGAAATGATTCTTTTATTCGTATATTTGCCATCGATTTATTTAACGCTACAAAAACAAACAACATGAAGTATTCGAAGTATTTACTTGTTATTCCATTGATATTCTTGACTGTCAACTGTTCCCGTGCGCAGTCGGGCAAGAGCGAAGGCGAAGTCGTCATGATCGGCAAGGCAGATTTTCTGAGTAAGATATACAACTACGAGAAGAACAGTTCGGAATGGGTTTACGAAGGAAACAAGCCTTGTATCGTAGACTTTTATGCCGACTGGTGCGGCCCGTGCAAACGTGTGGCTCCCATCATGAAAGAACTGGCGGCCAAATATAAAGACGATGTCGTGTTCTACAAGATTGACGTGGACAACGAGAACGAACTGGCATCGGTCTTCGGTATCAGCAGCATCCCCACAATACTGTTCGTCCCCGTGAAAGGCAAGCCACAGGCGGCGCTGGGCGCACTGCCCAAGGAAACGCTGGTCGAACAGATCGAAAGTTTCCTGCTCGACAGATAGAAGTTCCTCCTTTATTATAAAAAAATAACCGGATGACAGTTGCATCCGGTTATTCAGGAGTTTAAATCCCTTATTACTATCACGCGCTCAGTCCGGAACCAGGGCAACCAAGCCGTGAAATCAAAGGCGTTATACATCATGAAACGCGCTATTATATCAGTGATGAAACCGTCTACAGTCCTTCGTATTACCTTTCCCTTGCAAGGGGGACACCGGGGTATGGAAAAGCCAACTGCACCGGCATCCGGATGTGACTTTCAGGGAAGATGCCTGTAGAGCGCGTCAGGGTGATGCTCCCTCAAATTTATCCACACTCCGAAAATTCGCCCTGCAACTTTTGACTAATCAAAAAGATAAACTCAGTCTGAAGAAAAGACAGTACAAAGCTGCGTTAGATGTGGAGTCCCTCAAAAAAATTATAAACTTTTGATGCGGTTGCCCTGGTTTTGGGGGATTGGCACACAATAATTATTGTATACGTATCGCTTTTTTTTGCCCAATCATTGTTTGATGAAAAACATTTGTTGTATATTTGCGACCGGAATAAAAAATATTTTCGCCTATGAAATAAAAAAAAGTGCGTGCATGCGCACATTGTAGACATATTGGAAAAAGCGTTATAGCTTGCATCTTGCTTATTGAAACTTCGACATTTCAAAGCCAATCAAGAGTAAAGCGAAGACGCTCACGCTTCGGCGTGGGCTTTACTCGTTTATTTGATTGGTTTAGGTAGTCGAAGACCTCAATGAGCAGATAAAAAAAGAGTTTTGTCCGCGCTTTTTTTATGTGCGTATGCGAACTGCTTATTGAGGATGGAACGGATAGCATAAACCCAAAATGTCCATTAGCCGGATTGAGCATATTGCGTTTCGATTCTTTCACAGAGTTTACTAATCCAATTACGCCGATTCATGTGCAGTGCCATACTTACAACCACCTTATCA
>JAIRYD010000131.1 GCA_031267935.1 Tannerella sp. | reverse complement strand
TGCCGGCATTTGACGAATCCGTGTCCGTCGTGCAGAATGGAGGCGCATATCCTGTCCGGCGCAAGCATGTCGATGCAAATGGCCGCGCCCACGATGTCGATAATCGAATCGACCGCCCCCACTTCGTGAAAATGCACTTCGTCCGGCGTCGAACCGTGTATTTTGGCTTCCGCCACGGCCAGCCGCATGAAGATGCGCCTGGCCAGTTCGCGGGCGCCGGCCGTGATGTCGCTCCCGTCGATCAGGCGCGCAATGTCGGCCATCGTCCGGTGGACGTGCGCCTGCGCATCGTGATGATGATGATGAAAGAGATGCAGCCCCTTGTGGCCGTGGTCGTGGCCGTGCGCCTCTTCCGCCACGACGACGTCCACATGGCTGGCGCCGATCCCGTGTTTCGATACCTCCGACAGCCGGAGTTCCCAGCCGTCCAGCCGGAGTTTTTTCAGTTCGCCCTCGAGCTGCCCGAAATCCGCACCCGCATCAACCAGCGCCGAAAGCGTCATATCGCCGCTGATGCCTGCAAAACAGTCGAAATAAAGAATGTCCATTACTGTTGTCTTATTTAATTTATTGGTGATTAAAAAATATTTCACTCGAAACGGATGCTGCGCGCCGGATGCACCTTCGCCACCAGGCATGCCGGAACAAGCATCATCAGCATCGATACCGCCAGCGTACCGGCGTTGATCAGCAGCCATGCCGCAAAACTCAGATGTATCGGCACGGCGTCGAGATAGTAAGTCGAAGGATCGAGCGCAATGATGTGAAAACGCGATTGCAGCAGACAGACCGCCAGCGCAATGACGTTGCCCGCCGCCATGCCCCGCCCGACCAGAAACGACGCGATGTGCAGAAACACCCGCCGCAGACTGCCGTCCGCCTGTCCCATCGCCTTGAGGATGCCGATCATGCGCGTCCGCTCGAGGATGATGATCAGCAGGCCGGAAACCATCGTGAATCCCGCCACCGCCATCATCAGTACGAGGATGACGGCGACGTTGATGTCGAGCACCGACAGCCAGTTGAAAATCATCGGATTCAACTCCTCGATGGAACGCACGTAATAGGTATTGCCCGCGCGGTCGGTCTTGTCGACCAGATGAAAATACAGCTGCTCGCCGAGCGTCTCCACGCGCGAACGGTCGTCGGCCGTCAGCGCCAGTCCGCTGGCCGCATCGTCGTCCCAGCCGTTCAGACGGCGTATCTGCCGGATGTCGACCACGACAAACAGCCGGTCGTAGTCCGTGTAGCCCGTATCGTAAATCCCGCTTATGCGAAACCTGCGCGCACGTATTTCGTCGTGCAGAAAATAGGAAAGAAACGTGTCGCCGCATTTCAGACCGAGCATGTCGGCCAGGATTTTCGAAATAAGCACGTCCTGCGACACGGCCGCCGAATCGCAGGCAAACGTCACGCCTTCCTTCAGATGCTTGCGGAAAAACGACCAGTCGTAGTCCCCGTCCACCCCCTTCAGGACGATCCCCTGAAAATCGGTCGCCGTCTTCAATATTCCCGGCTTGGTCGCAAACGGCTCGGCGCGGCGGATGCCCGGCCATGCCCGCAGTTCATTCAGCAACGTGTCGCTCACCATGATGGGAACCGTTTCGTACGACGTATTGCTGTCGAAGTTCGAAATCCGGATATCCGAACCGAAGCCCGTCACCTTGTCGCGCACCTCGCGCTTGAATCCCGCCACGATGGCCACGGCCAGAATCATCGTCGCCAGTCCCAGCGCAATGCCCGTCGTGGCAATACGTATGGCGGGAGAACTGGCCTGATAACCGGCCTGCGCGCGGCTGAACCGGATCACCTTCGCGGCGATGAAGCGTTCGAGATTCATCGACGTTTTTTATCTTACCCTGCCGGGATACGTTTCCAGCGCCTTCTCGAGCACGGTCAGCGCTCTGCCCAGATCCGCCTTGTTCAGCACGTATGCCAGGCGCACCTCATTCTTTCCGTATCCGGGCGAAGTGTAGAACCCCGACGCCGGCGCCATCATGACCGTCTGCCCTTCGTAGCTGAAGTCGCGCAGACACCATGCGCAAAACTCGTCCGCATCGTCGACCGGCAGCCTGGCAAGCGTGTAGAACGCACCCATCGGAATGGGCGAAAAGCATCCGTCGATGCGGTTGATCCGGTCGACAAGAAAATTGCGCCGTTCCAGATACTCGTTGTAGACCGACAGCATGTATTCCTTGGGCGTGTCGAGCGACGCCTCGGCGATGAACTGCCCGATCAGCGGCGGACTGAGCCGCGCCTGGCACCATTTCATCACGTTGTCCTTCACCTGGCGGTTCTTCGTAATCAGCGCCCCGATGCGTATCCCGCATTCGCTGTAGCGCTTCGACACCGAATCTACCAGCACCACATTGTTCTCGATCCCTTCGAGATGAAACGCCGAGATATACGGCGCGCCCGTGTAGCAAAACTCCCGGTATACCTCGTCCGAAAACAGGAAGAGATCGTGCTCCCTGACAATGTCGCGCAGCTGATTCATCTCCTTCTGCGTATAAAGATAACCCGTCGGATTGTTCGGATTGCATATCATGATCGCCTTCGTGCGCGCCGTGATCAGCGTCTTGAACTGTTCGACGGAAGGCAGCGCAAATCCATCGTCGATCGACGACGGAATGGTTCTGATCACCGCGCCGCTCGAAATGGCAAAAGCCATGTAGTTGGCATAGGCCGGCTCGGGAATAATGATCTCGTCGCCCGGATCAAGACATGCCATGAACGAAAACGAAACGGCTTCGGAACCGCCCGTCGTGACGATGATGTCGTCGACCTCGACCCGTATATTAAATGTATGGTAATACTTCACCAGTTTCTCGCGGAAAGAAAGGATCCCTTCGCTCGGCGAATACTCGAGCACCTGCCGCTCGAACTCGCGCGCCGCCCTTATGCCTCCCTCGGGCGCAGGCAGGTCGGGCTGTCCGATATTCAAGTGATATACTTTGACGCCTGCAGCCTTGGCGCGGTTGGCCAGCGGCACGAGTTTGCGGATGGGGGATTCCGGCATACTTAAACCCCGTTCTGATATTGTCGGCATTTCTTTTTCTGTCTGTTATTTTGTCTGATTTACGTAAAAACGACACAAAAGTAGCGTTTATCAAAAAATTACGCAAATAAATATGCGCCGCTTCCGCTGCCCCTCCCTTTAAAAAAAGATAACACGGCACGTCCCGCCTGCATAATCCGGAAAGGAATAGCTATCTTTGGCGCAAAAAAAATTCATGATGAAAAAATATCTCATTACCTTACTTTGCCTGGCCGCAGTCCATGCCTTTGGCCAGCAACAGACAAACGAAAGAGCCGGATGGTTTGTCGATTCACGTTACGGAATGTTTATCCACTGGGGACTTTACAGCGCAGCCGAAGGCTACTGGAAAGGCGAAAAAATCAGAAACGACAACGACTACGGCGAATGGATCTTTTACCGCAATCAAATCGGCAGGGACGAATATCTCACCCTGCTCGACCGCTTCGACTGGGACGAAATCAATCCCGAAGAATGGGTATTGCTCGCCAAACGCGCCGGCATGAAATACATCACGCTGACCGCAAAACATCACGACGGCTTTGCACTGTGGGACAGCCGGGCGAGCGACTACAACGTAAGCCGGTACACGAATCCCCGGCGCGACATCGTGGCCGAACTGGCCGCCGCATGCCGGAAGCACGGCATGCGCCTGTGTCTCTACTATTCCCACTGGGTAGACTGGGAACACGAGTATGGCTGGAATCACGAACGCGAAATCACGGGCATCGACGCAAAGGATTACGACCGCTACTGGCAGGAAAAAGTGATCCCCCAAATCCGCGAACTGCTTACCGGCTACGGCGAAATCAGCATGCTGTGGTTCGACATGTGGCTTCATCATTCTTCGACCGTCGTCACAAAAGAACAACTCCTGCAACTCAAAAGCCTGATCCGGGAACTCCAGCCCGCCTGCCTCGTCAATTCGCGGCTGGGACTGTCTATCGAAGAAGACCCCGACGTCGATTTCAAGACACTCGGCGACAATCAGCTGGGCAGCACAAAAGAAGATTTCCCCTGGCAGTCGCCCGGAACCGTCGCCCATTCGTGGGGATATCATTCCGGCGAAACGGCATGGAAATCGACAACCGTCCTGCTCAAATCGCTCGTCGGCAACGTGAGCCTGAACGGTAATTTCATGCTCAATATCGGACCGCGGGCAAACGGCGACGTCCCCTACGAAATCGAACAGCGACTGCTCGAGATCGGCGACTGGCTGGAAATAAACGGCGAATCAATATACGGCGCACAGGCTTTCGACCTGGACAAAAACCTGCACGACTGGGGCAAAATCACCATGAAACAGGACAATGGCAAGACGCGGCTTTACCTCCACGTCTACAACTGGCCGCTGAACAAACGCCTGCCGCTGACGGGCGTCGCGTCTGCACCGTCGAAAGTATACCTCCTCGCAGACAAACAAAAACAACCGTTGCCCTGCACGCACGAAGGGCCGTTCACCGACATCCGCCTGCCGGCGCTGCAGCCGGACAGATATGTGTCCGTAGTAGTAGCGGAATATGACGGAATGCCGGACGTCGAACCTGCACTGGCCGGCATATCGACAGACGGCGGATACTCGCTGACGTACGACAACCAGTCGGGCGACAGAAAACTCACAACTGCCCGCAAAAGCCGCGGCGGAACGATTCCGTCGCATGCCGTGATCACGACGCCGCAACGGCTGAAATGGCGCATCTACGTGGACAGGGCCGGCGACAGGACGGTCGACGTGTCGTACAGCTATCAGGGCAAGCCGGCCGGCGGAAAAATCTCCTGCCTGATGCCCGGCACACAGATCGCACACACCGTCGAACCCACCGGCAAAACCGTCGGCGAACCCAATTCGAACTGGATCGTCGACCGTTTCCTCTCGCACCGCCTGGGCGCGATTCACTTCCCCCAGGCCGGCATCTACGAGCTGGAATTTGAGATTGCCCCCGATAAAAACCGCGAAATCAGCTTCCAGTGGATATGGGTGAAATAGGGTGATACTTCACGTGGTCTAAAATTGTGAGTTTAACGACGAACGATGAGCGGATGAGTCATCGGGCGGCTGTCGGGTTGCGGGAATACGCCGTCAGCGCCTCGTCCGCCGTCCGGCGGTCTTCGGCGAGTTGCGCCGCAAGGGCGTCGGGGTGATCGAACGTGCTGTTTTCGCGGAGGCGGCAGACGAAGTCGACTTCGATTTGTGCGTCGTAGATGGTGCGTGAGAAATGCAGCAGGTGCACTTCGACGGACGTTTCTTTTCCGCCGAAAGTAGGACGGTTGCCGATGGAGAGCATCCCTTTGTAGCATGCACCGCCGACGTGTACCCAGACGGCGTATACGCCTTTGCCGGGACGGACTTTCTGCGGGTCGCCGACCTCGATGTTGGCTGTGGCGAAACCCAGCTCGCGTCCCTTGTGACAGCCGTGTACGACGCGTCCTTTCAGCCGGTAGGGATACGTCAGCAGTTGCGCGGCCTCTGCCACGTCACCCTCCGACAGCAGCTGACGGATGCGCGAGGCGCTGACGGCTTCTTCTCCCGACCTGTACGTGCCGGCGCGCACCACGTCCATCGCGCATGCGCGGCCATATTCCGCGTACTGCTCAAATCCGTCGGTGCGGTTATGGCCGAAACGGTGGTCGTAGCCCACCAGCAGCGTGTCGACGCGCCACTGTTGCGACAGGACGCACGTAATGAAGTCGCGTGCCGGCATGGCTGCCAGCAGGGGTGTGAAATCGACCGGCATGCAGGCATCGATGCCGGTCGTGGCCAGCTGCGCCAGCTTTTCGTCGAACGAGGTGAGCAACCGGGGTGTGTAGCCGGGCTGCAACACGACGCGCGGATGTACGGGAAAGGTGAGCACGGCGGAAGGCAGGTTTTTTCTGTCCGCCAGCTCGCGCAACGACCGGATGAGGAAACGGTGTCCCCGGTGTACGCCGTCGAAGAATCCGACGGTCGCCACCCATTTCTGTCCGGCGGCCTCCGATGCGTGATTGATGATTCTCAATGCTTGTGCCGTGTTCAGGATTATCGTCCGCGCCTTACGCTGCGTGCCGGCGCCGACTTTTCGGCTTTGGGTTTGGCCTGTTTTTCGTTCGCCGGCTGTTGCTGCTGTTTGACCGTTTCTTTGGCGGCTTTCTTTTGTGCGCGTTCGGCCGCCCTTCTTGTCTTCTTGTCGGTGGCCAGCAGTTGGGTCGTATCCGGTTTGAACCACAGCGATTCCTTGAAATCGACCAGTTCCTTTTCGATGCGCGCCTGTTCGAACTGGATGGAATCTTCGGGCACGTATGCGTTCAGCGGGATGTTCAGCAGGTTCTCCGTCTTGAAAATCTCGCCGTCGAACATGCGGAGGCGGAAGTAGTCGTCTATCGTGAACGTCTTGGCATTGTTGATGTTCGAGGTCATGATATACGTATTCATCACGTAGGGGCGCAGGTCTTCGTAGCGTATCCAGAACATGGGCGAACGCTGCTCGCCGAAATCTCTGTTCAGGTAAATGAACGGGCATATCGCGAGCAGTTTCACGTCGTACACGGAGTTGTTCTGGTCGAAAAACCATGCCTCCTTGACGTAAAACGATTTCACTTCTTCGGACGGGACGTCGCTCTCGTTGACCACATACCGCGACCGGTTGTCGATCGTCACGGTTTCGTACATGATTTCGAAGCGGTCGAGCACTTCCTTGAAATCAATCAGATGCGCTTCGTCGAAGATTTCATATCCGTCGACATATTCGAATGCGGGCAGTTTGCTTTCGGCTACGAGCTGGAAGATGGTGGCGCAGAGGTTCGACACGCCGTTTACCGGCCTTGTGGGATAATACAGCGGTGCATTTTTTTCGTCCAGCAGGTCCAGATCGCGGTATATCACCCGCATCCAGCGTGAGTTCCCGATGTCCTGCGTCATCTGTTCGTTCATTTGCTGCGCCCGTACCGTCAGTTCGGGAAGCGCCTTGTCTTCATTCCGTTCCCTGTTGCGGTCGCCGCTTCTTCTGACTTGCGGCGTACGGCGATTGTCCTGTGCATCGGCTACCGATGCGGCCATCAGGGCGCACATCAATAAAACCGGTATAAAATAGATACGCTTCATAGCTTTATGTATTTAGACATTTTAATTTACAATCACTTCGATAGTTGCCAGCCGTTGCTGCGTGCCGTCCGGGTCGTTGGCGCGGACGTTGGTAATATAGAACCGTTTGCCGCGCGCCAGATTGCGGATCATCGTTTTCTGGCGGTCGGTGAAAGCGCCGCTTTGCGATATTTCGGGCAGGGCGTTGCCCATCGAATCGTAGAAGACGAGTTCGAAACTGATCACGGTAAACGGCACGTCCAGTATGCCGTCGTCGATAGCGGCCATGAGGCCGTTGGCTTCGACGAGATAACGCTTCGCGATGGAGCCGCCCGTAAATTTGCGCGAGGCGCCGGCGGCATCCGTGTACTGGATGAACGGCGTGGCGGGCGGCAGGGGGCGCACCTTAAATTCTCTCGACATCGAGATGGCGCGTCCGCCCGAAACGGCCGAGAGGGTCACATCGACCGTGCCGGCGCCGCGCTGCGGATGGGCCGTCCATACGTTTCCACTTTTCTGCGTCATCGTGCCGGCCGAGATCGAAGCCCTCACGCTCCCGCTGGGAACGCCGGGGATGGCTATTTCAATATCGTTTTCGATGCTTTCGTACAGGACGTTCATCAGCGTGGGTGCGATCGTGGCCGTCTGTTCGGTCACGAAGTAGGAGTCGGCAAAGGGATAGTTGCGCGGCAGACCGTCGGCGCCGGAAATGACGACTTCGCCCGCGAACCGGTGTTCGCCCACGCCCGCGGAGGAACCGGTGTATATGCCGTTTTCCGATTCGGGCAGTTCCGTTCCGTCGACGAATATCCTGGGATGCTGCGTCGAATCTATGGCGACAAGGGCGATCTGGGCCGTATAGGGCGTGCCCTGCATGACAATCTGGCTTTGCGGGATGACCATGGCCTTGACGTCGTTCATGCGGTAGGCGCCTTCGTCGACGCCGCTCAGGATGTATGCCAGCGCTTCGCCTTCGACGTAGCGGACGTCGCTTTGCAGTTTGGTCAGTATGGTGACGGCAGCCGCCACGGGCATGCTTTCGAACAGGGCCGTTTCCCAGTTGGCGGCCGTGATCCCGCTTTTGGAGGGTATGCGCAGGTTGAGAACGGATTCGATGACGGCTTTCTTGGCCGTATCCGCTACCATCTCCGTCATGAGTGTGCGGTATGTTTCGAGTTTGTCTCTCAGTTTTTTTCCTTCGCCCACAACCGGCGCGAGCATGACGTGCGAGGCGGCTTCGAGGTCTTCCTTGTGCTTGATGTGGTAGACGTCGCCGCTTTTGCCGTCCGTCTTCTTCACGATCTGTTCCTTGAGCGACTGTATGTAGTCGAAGAGTTCGTCGGACTGCTGTTTGACTTTGCTGCCCCTGCCATGCCATTCGCCCACGCGTTCGGGATTGGTCTGGTAGTAGAAATCCAGTTCTTCCATTGCGATGATGTTGCGGAGTGTCGCGTTGGTAGTGGTTTTCTGCAGACTGTCTTCCACCAGTTCGAAACCGTCCAGCACCTCCGACGACACGTTGAGCGCCATCATGGCGATAAACACCAGATACATCAGATTAATCATTTTCTGACGTGGCGAATTGGGGTTGCTTGATATTCCGGCCATATTTTATTTCTGTTTGTTGCTGACAAATATCGTTTTTACCGTATCGGATTGGGATAGGGCGGCTGGCCGTATCCACCCTGATAGGGCGGTTGCTGAGGCGTGTAGGGCATGCCGCCCATGTTTGCGTTGACCGTCATGGCCTGCAGCAGGCGGCTGTATACCTGGTTGAGTTGTCCCAGCAGTTGCGCCATCCGTTCGTTTTCGGCGCGGAAGGCGCTGCTGTCCACTACCGAACTGTCGTACATGTCGCGGATGCGGCTCAGGCCGGCATTGATATGGTGGATGGTGTCCATTTGCGAGCGCAGGCCGTTCAGCTGTACTTCGTAGAACTTGTTCAGTCCCGACAGGTTTTCGTTCAGGTGCTCCATTTGCTGGACGTAGCCGGGCGTCATGTCTTCGGGGTTTTCTTCGTTTTGCGTGCCCGAGATGGCTTTGCACGAGCTGACCAGCGAGTCCGACACTTCGCCGAGCGAAAGCGCCACGGTGTTGAGGTGTTCCAGGTTTTGCGCCACCGTCGTGATCTGCTCGACATACGATTGCGTGGCTTCGGTCATGTCGGCCATTTTTGCGATTTGTTCGGCGGCTTCGCCCAGTTTTTTGATGCTGGCGGCAAGTGTTTGGGCATCTTCTTCCGAGACGTTCAGCCCCATCGTTTTCAGTCCTGCATCGGCGGTTTGTTCGGGTGTGAGGCGCGGAGGTGGAGGTATTTCGCCGCCTGCGACGTAGCCGCCGCCACCGCCGCCTCCGATGACCACGGTCCCGCCACCGACTGACGCACCGCCACCGCCGCCGCCCGGCGGGATGTTGCCGATGAGGACCGTACCGCTGGCGTTGCCGGCGCCTTCTCCGCCGAGGATTGCTCCGCCGATGACGGCGCCTTCTCTGGTGAAGTCGGGACGGTCCAGCGGGTTTTTGGACTTCAGGACGGGAAAGACTTCTTCCCAGTGATAGTCGTTCACGGGTCGTTCGAATGCCGAGATGAAAAATACGATTGCTTCAATAATCAGCGAGGCGCACAGGATCTGATTCGCGTAGGGCAGATGCACGATTTTGAACATGGCGCCGATGACGACAATCGATGCGCCCCAACTGTAACAAAAGTTCAGTACGCGTTTCCCCTTCTCGCTGGAGAGGAACATTTCCATTCCGTTTTTATACCGTCTGTACTTTCCCATTTTTATTGTTTCATTATGTGTAAGTAGTTTATTTTCTTTTTCCTTTTCCTTTGGCGTTCGAGAATCCTACCTGCGTGCGTACGCAGCGGAAACCGATATACGAGCG
The DNA here is from genome assembly GCA_031267935.1 of Tannerella sp. Taxonomy (GTDB): domain Bacteria; phylum Bacteroidota; class Bacteroidia; order Bacteroidales; family Tannerellaceae; genus Tannerella. The sequence continues at coordinate 2,422 of JAIRYD010000131.1, read as the reverse complement.
TGTTTCGTTCTGGTATTCGAACGTGCGCATGTCGGAGCGTATGAACTGCGCGACGTCTTTCCACGAGCCTCCGCGGACTACTTTTTTCTTCATCGCATAGGGGTCTTCTTTGGCTGCGTGGTAATGCAGGTCGGGGTTGAGGTCGTTCACCTGGCTTTGTCCCGCTTCGGTATAAATCGAAGAAGTCCATTCGGCCACATTGCCGGCCATGTCGTACAGTCCGAATTCATTCGGGGCAAACGATGCCACGCGCGACGTAATCAGGTGTCCGTCGTCCGTATAGTTGCCGTCGCCGGGTTTGAAGTTGGCCATGAAGCAGCCTTTTTCGTTCTGCAGCGAGGCGTCGGACCAGGGATATTTGTTTTCGCTCTTGCCTGCACGTGCGGCGTATTCCCATTCGCCTTCGGTCGGCAGGCGGAAAGGTTCGATCATTTGTCCGGCAGGCAGGTTGGACGATTTCTTGTAGTATTCCGTACGCCAGATGCAGAAGGCGCTGGCCTGATCCCACGAGAGGCCGACTACGGGATAATCGTCGTATCCCGGATGGCTGAAGTACATTTTCAGGTACGGTTCGTTGTAGGCGTTTCTGAAATCGTTGATCCAGCTCGTTTCGTCGGGATAGATGTTGACGATGTGCGTGTGCAGGAAGTCGAAGGGCGAGCTGAGCGGACGCATGACGGTCTGGGTGATTATGATGCCGTTTTCGTCGATATAGGCGGTGTCTTTCGAGATCATCACCACTTCGGCCGGATCGGTTTGAATGTCGGTATTTCTGTGGCGGTCGGCCGGATCGAGGCTGTTGCGGCGCAGGGCGGCGGAGGTGTAGTCGTACCATTCGTATTTGTAGTTCATCTGTCTTTTGTCAAGCCCCCGTTCGCCCGTCACGGGATGCGTGTAGTAGACGCTTTCGATGGCGCGCTGTTCGTCTTCGTTGGCTCTTCGCCAGGGGATGGGGCGGCTCCAGTCCAGGTGTGGCGTGACGGGTTCGCCATACCGGTCTTCGGTGATCATAAAAAGGTCGTTACCGCCGTAGGCCGCGTCTGCCAGACGTGTGCGGATGATGGAGTCGCGCACCCAGTATACGAATTGCCGGTATTTGGCATTTGTGATTTCCGTTTCGTCCATCCAGAAAGCTTCGAAAGAGACGCCTTTCGTTTCGACGTTGAAGCCCCAGAGGCTGTCTTTGTCCGCCGGTCCCATCGCGAACGAGCCGCGTTTAATCAACACCATGCCGTATGGCGCAGGCTCGTTGAACGAGGCCATCTTGACGCCTACCAGTTCGCCGCCGTCGCCGGAAAAGAGTTTTCCGCACGCGGCCAGCAAGGAGGCTGTTACAAGTATCAAAACAATTTTTTTCATGATTGGCACATTCTGTTTTTTTGTCTTCTTTTTTACAAGATTCTTATACTTTTATGTCTATTTTTCAATCCTTTTTTGTTGTTCAGTTTCAAGAGGTAGGTGACCATGAGTTCATGGCTTCCCATGGTGGCCGTATTCATGGCCGACGTGGGAAATTCGTATGCATACCCCACACGGAATCCCTTGATGAAGGCTCCCAGATAAAGCGTTGCCGCGTTGAATTTACCGCTGTCGCTGATGCGTATCCCCAATCCACCGTTATACATCTTATTATATACCGCCCTTGCCGTGAGATCTGCCGAAACCATTTGCAGGTTTGTCAGTACCAGTACGGAAGGTTGCAATTCAAATAACGTATTTTTTAACTCCATATTGTATCCGGCCGTTAAATTATAGAAGCGTTCGATTTTCCGTTCCGTATTTTCGTCGAGATTGAGCGTGGGCGCCAGCAGGTGTGCAGCGCCTATTCCGGCGAAATAGCGATCGGTGTGGTACATCGCGCCGACGGCCATGTCGATCGCCATCGCGTTCAGGCTCGACTTGACAATCGCTTCGTCGTCAGGCGTGATGCTTTCGCTGCCCGAAGGTATGCTGATGCTGTCGCCGCGAAATGTCTTGTTGAACATCCCGGCCTGCAGCCCGATGCTGAGCGTGCCTTTTCCCAGTTTGCGTTTGTAGGCATACTGCAGTCCGATGTTCAGGTTCTGGTCCAGTCCGATGCTTTCGCTGGCGACGACCAGCCCGATGCCCTGCTGCACCTTGCCGTACACCCAGGGCATGTCTGCCGCGATGAAGACCGACCGGGGTGCATTCGTGACGCCCACCCACTGCATGCGGTACAGCGCCATCAGATTCATCCCGCCCGACTTTCCGGCATACGCAGGATTGTAGTAGTTCAACGCCGTGAAATACTGGCTGAACATTGCGTCGTCCGTCTGCGACCATACGACGGCCGCGCACGCATGAAGGGTAAATATGACAAACCAAATCCGTTTCATCAGTAACATGTATAACTGCGGAACGGACAATAAATTGTGTGGAAGGGGAGATAAAATTCATGATT
>JAIRYD010000118.1 GCA_031267935.1 Tannerella sp. | reverse complement strand
AGTGACCGTCGCACCCGAACAGTGCATCCTGAAGCAGCTTACGGCCTACTGAATCGCCTCGCCAACAGCAGAAAACGTAAACGTAGAAAACCGTCGCGAACGCGCAGTAAAGCCGTCCGCCCACCGCACAGCCCGAAGTCACGCCGGGAACGGCGCTTTTAAATAAAAAATGGCTCCGGCAGTTAATCGGTTGTTAACTGTTTAATGCCTCAATGAAAAAATGACGACAGTAAAAACATTGTGCAAACTGTTGAAGTTTCAAATATAGGGGAAATTATTTTACTGATGTGACGCACTGCCACAAATCCCATGCCGGCAAGCCCGAGTCCGAAGGACGTGATTTCCATAACCGCAGGCCGGCGACCTGCGGCGAAAGAGCAGCACATACTCCCGCTGCCTGAAAGGCAGGACAGGTTCCGTATCGACAACGCCGGCGCGGGCTTGCTTTCAGCACGACGCGGCGGGAGGCCATGCCGGGCGGGAACGTGGCGAAAGACGCTGCACCCGGCGGAGCAAATCATCCATCATACTTATAATCAGTTTTATATTAGTTCAGGACGAAATGAAGAAGCGTACGGACGGAATGAAGAAACGTACGGACGGAATGAAGAAACGTACGGACGGAATGAAGAAACGTGCGAAAGGCCCGAATATGCACGTGTGTTTAAATTGACTACACGTGTGCGCAAGTTAAACACACTATTTTTTAAAATGAAAGCATCTGCTTTTGAAACAAACACACGTGTGTTCAATCCAAACACACGTGTGCGCAACTTGAAAGCACATGCTTTTAAGTTGAAATCATGTTTTTTTGAAATGAAAGCATCTGCTTTCGGAATGAATACACATGTGCTCAAGTTGAGCACACGTGTGATCGTTTTAAACACACGTGCGTTTTTTTCGTTTTCCGGTGCGCAGGGATGTTTTTCAGCAGCCCGTGCAACGTTTTCAATCTGTTGTTTTCTTTGTGCGCTCCGTGTTTGAACGGATGCGTAACATGAGTGATTTCATGCAGGCAAAAGAAGCGCCCGATTCACCCCGTTATGTTTTTTTCTTGATTTTTTCGAAACGGTTGGTGTCTGTTTTCACCGTTATTTGTACTTTTGCCACAAGAAAATGTTTTTATGAAATATTCTTTTTTGGATTTTCTGACGCTGGTCGGGTCGCTGGGGATGTTTCTCTACGGGATGAAGACGATGAGCGAGGGCCTTCAGAAGCTCGCGGGCGACAAGTTGCGCAATATCCTGTCGGTGATGACGACCAACCGCTTCACGGGTGTGCTGACGGGTTTTCTGATCACGGCCCTCATCCAGTCGTCCAGCGCGACGACGGTGATGGTGGTCAGTTTCGTCAATGCCGGCCTGCTGTCGCTCTCGCAGTCCATCGGCGTGATTATGGGCGCCAACGTGGGGACGACCGTCACGGCATGGATCATCTCGCTTTTCGGTTTCAGAATGGACATCAGCCTGTTTGCCCTGCCGCTGATCGGGGTGAGCATCCCGTTAATGTTTGCACGCAGGAGTCGCTACAAGTCGTGGGGCGAATTTATCATGGGTTTCGCACTGCTGTTTCTCGGGCTGGAATATCTGAAGTCGTCCGTTCCCGACCTGCAAAGCAATCCGCAGGCGCTCGCGTTTATCCGCAATTATACGTCGACGGGCTATGCTTCGCTGTTGCTCTTTCTGTGCATCGGCACGCTGCTGACCATCGTCGTCCAGTCGTCGAGCGCAACGGTCGCCATCACGCTCGTCATGTGCGCCCGCGGATGGATTCCTTTCGAGATCGCGCTGGCAATGATTCTGGGCGAAAACATCGGGACGACCATCACGGCCAACCTGGCCGCTCTCCCGGCCAATACGGGAGCCAGACGCGCCGCCGTCGCACACCTGCTGTTCAACGTGCTGGGTGTATGCTGGTGCATGGCGCTGTTCTATCCCTTTGCAAACATGATCTCGTGGATCGTTTCGCAGGGACCGGGCGATCCGCACGAACTGGAACGCTTCCTGAACACGCTCGACCCGCAGACGATCTCGCTGATCTCGTCGGGCGACGAACTGACCGATTCGCACATGATCGCGCTTCGCGAAAGGATGCAGACGCTGCAGGTATCCGTCTCGTACGGCATGTCGCTATTCCACACGATGTTCAACGTGACCAACGTCTGCATCATGATCTGGTTTACCCGCTTCTACGTCCGCATCTGTTCCGCCCTGATCAAGTCGCCGCCTCAGCCCGAAGAAGAATTTCAACTCAAATACATCTCCAGCAATCTGCTCTCTACCTCGGAACTCTCGATCATGCAGGCCAAAAAGGAAACGGCCGTCTTCAGCAAACGCACCTGCCGCATGTTCGACATGGTGAAAAGCATCGTGCACGAACGGGACGACGAAAAATTTCTCCAAATATACAACCGGATACAGAAATACGAACAGATCAGCGACCGCATGGAAGTGGAGATTGCCAGCTATCTGGCACGCGTACTCGAAGGTCACCTGAGCGCCAGGGGAAAGAACAACGTGCGCATCATGCTGCGCGTCGTGTCCGAAATAGAGAGTATCGGCGACTCGTGCTGCAACATGGCGCGGACCGTTCACCGGCGAAACGAAGCGAAAGCCGTCTTCACGGAAGAACAGAACCACTGCATCGAACACATGTTTACGCGGGTCGACGGCGCGCTGGCATACATGGACGAATTGCTCTGCAAACCGGACGTCACCCACGACGACCTGATGCACAGCTACAACCTCGAAGCGGAAATCAACTCCTACCGAAACCTGCTAAAAAACAGACATATCGAAAGTCTGAACAGCACGGACTACAAATATTCGGACGCAGTGTACTACATGGACATCATCTCGGAATGCGAGAAGGCGGGCGACTATATCCTGAACGTCGTACAGGCGGAAGCCGAAGCGGAAAAAGAATTTTAATCCACAGATAAACAGCAAATGGCAAGATTCAGCAAAATGCAGGTACTGGAAGCTGTCGCGACGACGGGAATGGTGCCGGTATACTATAACGGGGACGTTGATACGGCATGCCGCGTCCTGAAAGCATGCTACGAAGGCGGCGTGCGCACGTTCGAATTTACCAACCGCGGCGACTTTGCGCAGGACGTGTTCGGAAAACTGGAAAAATACGCCCGGACGGAATGTCCGGACATGATACTGGGCATCGGCTCGCTGGTGGATGCCGGCACGGCGTCGCTCTATCTGCAGACGGGTGCGAACTTCGTCGTCGGGCCACTGTTCAACCCCGACATTGCGCGGGTTTGCAACCGCCGGCTCACGCCCTACATCCCCGGCTGCGGCTCGGTGTCCGAAATCGGTTTCGCACAGGAAGCCGGCTGCGATATATGCAAGATTTTCCCCGCAGGCAGCGTCGGCGGCCCTGCATTCGTCAAAAATATCAAGGCCCCGATGCCGTGGACCATGCTCATGGCAACCGGCGCCGTCGAACCGACCGAAGAAAACCTCGCGGCATGGTTTGGAGCCGGCGTGACATGCGTCGGCATGGGGTCGATGCTCATCCCCCGGCAGGCCGTCGAAAACAAAGACTGGCAGACGGTCACCGACATCTGTAAAAACGTACTTTCCATCATTCAAAAAAACAAATAACTATGAAAACATTTTTAGATGCAAACTTTCTCCTGCAGACCGACACGGCGCGCGAACTGTACCGCAAGCATGCGGAAAAACTCCCCATCATCGACTATCACTGTCATCTGGACCCGGAGATGATCGCGCGTAACAGGCCGTTTACCGACCTGACGGAGATATGGCTCGGCGGCGACCACTACAAATGGCGCGCCATGCGTGCAAACGGCATACCCGAAGAATACATCACCGGCAACCGCGCCTCGTACGAAAAATTCGAGAAGTGGGCGGAAACACTGCCTTATACAATGCGCAACCCGCTTTATCACTGGACACATCTCGAACTGAACCGCATCTTTGGCATCAGCGACACGCTGAAAATGTCGAACGCGCGCGACATCTACGAAGAATGTACCGCCAAACTTCAGACACCCGAATTTCGTCCGCAAGCCATCATGAAACGCATGCGCGTCGAAGCCGTGGGCACCACCGACGACCCCGCCGATTCGCTCGAACATCACCGGGCGATTCGCGAAAGCGGCTTCTCCGTCAAAATAATGCCGGCCTGGCGCCCGGACAGGGCCATGGCCATCGAAAATCCCGAAGCCTACAACGCCTATCTGAGCAGACTCGAAGCGGCATCCGGCATCGCCATCGATACCTACGACACCCTGCTCGACGCCCTCGGACGACGTCACGACTTCTTCTCCCGCGAAGGATGCAACCTTTCCGACCACGGCATGTCGACCTTCTACGCCGCACCGTATACCGACAGCGAACTGCGCCACATCTTCCTCCGCGTACGCCTGGGACAGACGCCCACCGGCGAAGAAATCGACAAGTTCCGCTCGGCAATGCTCCACGAACTGGCCGTGATGGACTGCGACGCCGGATGGGTGCAGCAATTCCATATCGGCGCCATCCGCAACAACAACCCGCGCATGTTTCGCAAGCTCGGCCCCGACACGGGCTTCGATGCGATCGACGACTGCACCGTCGCCGCCCCCATGAACCGCTTCTTCGGACGGCTCGACAGCGAGGGCAAACTGGCACGGACCATCGTCTACAACCTCAATCCGCGCGACAATGAATTGATGGTTACAAATCTATACAACTTCAACGACGGCACGGTCCCCGGCAAGATGCAGTACGGCTCCGCCTGGTGGTTCCTCGATCAGCTGACGGGAATGGAGCGCCAGATCAACGCCCTCTCGGCTCTCGGACTGCTGAGCCGCTTCGTCGGAATGCTGACCGATTCGCGCAGTATCCTTTCGTATCCGCGTCACGAATATTTCCGTCGCATCCTCTGCAACATGCTCGGCGACGACGTCGAAAAAGGTCTCCTGCCTGCCACCGAAATCACCTTCATCAGCCAGATGGTCGAAGACATCTGCTACTACAATGCGAAGCGATATTTCGGATGGTAGGAAAAGCGGATCCGGGTATCGGCGACATGAAGCGGTGGTATATGTATTTCAAAGAATTCAATGGAAATGCACCTTTGTGGCGTGACCGCTTCGAGACAGTTGTTGATAAAGATGGCACAGCTATCGGGAGTCGGCCATAAATAAATTGTCCAATATGGGAGACAATCCCTGAATAACGATTTGTCGCATGTAGGGGCAGACCTGTGTGTCTGCCCTTTGTGTGTCTGTCCCGTTCGCAATGAACGCCTGTTGTTGGAGCGGGTTGCCGCGAAGGGTGCGACGGCGCCTGGTCCGGGTGCGGACGGAGGGACGGGACGGCGGCGGCGCCCAAATGCGTGCAGTCGTTTTGCTGTTTTCAGTGGCGCGAGGGGGTTACCGGCGGGAGGTGTTTTCGACGGTAAAGAGGTGTTTGCCGGAGCCGGCGTCGACGATGAGAAAGCGGCCGTCGACGCGGCCTTTGCAGGGGATGCCGTCGACCGTCAGGCGGCCGTTTTTCGATATATTCGGAAGCCATACTTCGGCTGTGGCGTTGGCGGGGATGTCGGCTTCGAGCGTAAAATGTTCGCCCGGAAGGTTGTCGAACGACATGCGTATGTCGCCGCGGACGGAGGGGAGGCGTATTTCGGCATGCCGGAGTGTGGCGGGCTGCGGTTTGATGCGTATGCGTCGGAAGCCGGGTTCGAGCGGTTCGATGCCCATCAGCCGGCGCGGGATGAGGTTGGCCGGGGCGGCTCCCCAGGCGTGGTTCCAGTCCTGGTTGGGTTTGTAGATGTTGTCCCATGCTTCGAGGGAGATGGTGGAGCCGGTGCGGATCATGTTGTACCAGCTTCGTTCGGCTGTCGAGGTGAGGAGCTGGAGGGCGCGGTCGGCGTCGTGGGCGTTGTAGAGGGCGTCGAGGAGGAATTGTGCGCCGTAGACGCTGCATGCCATTCCGCGCGAGTGCATGAAGGCGGCGACGGATGCCGTGCGGCCGGGAGGGACGATGCCGAAGGCGAGGGGAAACATGTTTGCGTGCAGCGAGCTGTGACCGGCGCCGATGCCGTCGAGGTAGGATCCTGTTCGGGGATCGAACAGGAGGCGGTTGATCTGTGTTTTCACGTGTTGGGCTTCGCGGGCATAGAAGGCTTCGTCGGCGGGGTTGTCCAGGGCGTGCGCAATCAGGGCGAGCAGACGGAGCGCTTCGCAGTGGAAGGCGTTGACGACGGTGTTGTAGTCGGTGAAGACGAATCCATCCGTTTCGCCGGGTTCGTGTTTTTCGTGTCCGGTGACGCCCTGCTGCGGCCAGTCGACGATGTCGCGGAAGCTGCCGCTGTCGCCTTTGTAGTGTATGGCGTCGAGCAGTGCGGGGGTGACTTTGCCGGTGCGGGTGCTGATCAGTCCGTTGTTCTCCCGCAGGCCGGACAGGCTTTTTGCTTTCAGGTCGTCGACGGAGCGTTGCAGCGAGGCGGGGTTGCCGGTGTACAGATAGTCGGTCCATGCCATGAGTACGGACTGCATGGTCCATTCCGTCGGCCAGGTGGCGGCATGGAGGAGGTATTCGCAGGTGTGGCGTGCGAGGGTGTATTCGCGGTCGACGGCGTAGTGGCAGAGCTGGTTGATCAGGGCGTCGGCTTCGTAGGGGATGCGTTCGCGGTCGCCGTCGACGTATGTGCCGGCAAACGATGTGGCCTTGACGGAATATTTGCAGAGTTCCCAGACGCGGTTCAGTACGGTGTCGGACGAATGAAAACGGGAGGCTGTTTCGTTGAAGGGATAGTGTACGGTCTGCCGCACGATGTGTGCCGGGCGTCCGTGTTCGATTTCGCAGTAGCGGAAAGGGAGTACTTCGCCCGTGTACGACGGCATCAGGACGGGATTGACGGCGCTTTCGTTCGCTTTCACGTCCGTGTTGCGCCTGTCGGGGCGTATCTTGACGGTGTAGGTGTGCGTGCCGGGGGAGAGGGGGAGGCGATATTCGGCATAGCGGACGGTACCCGGCGGATGGCGGTCCAGGCGTCCGTCCCTGAGTGTTTCGCCCATGCGGACGAGGAGCGTGTCGTTTTCCGTGGTGGACGAGAGGGTGAGGCGCAGTCGTCCGAAGGCGTCCCGGCCGAAGTCGACCAGCAGGCAGCCGTCGTCGGCGGGTGTGACGTCGACGGGATATTCGTCGGTGATCTGGAGGGGATAGCGTGCGGTTGCGCCGTCGAGTTGCGGGGCGGTGATGAAGCTGCGGGGCGACGAGAAGGGGCTTTCCGCGCCGTGGTTGTCCCACGTTTTTACTTTCCAGTAGTAGACGGTCGAGGGTTGCAGCGGCCGGCCTTCGTAGCGTACGGCTACGGAGTTGTCGGTGGTTGTACGGCCGCTGTCCCACATGTCGGCTTCGTCGGCGTCGAGCCGTTCGGGCGTGGAGGCGAGCAGGATACGGAAGGCGGTCTGCAGCGTGTTCGGGCGGTTGCCGTGGACGACCCAGCCGAAGAACGGTTGCGGACTGCGTATTTCGGCTGCCTGGCAGCGTTCGACGGCGGCGGCGACTTCGGCGGGCGAAAGGCTGGAGGGATAGCCGTCGAGGAAGATGCGGTCGGTATGTTCTATCAGGTCGGTGGTGAGATGTGTCGGCGACTGGGCGTGCGACAGCATTACGGTGCATGAGAGGATCAGGAGGCGGAGGTGCATGAGGGATTGATTTGAATGGTGGATAACGGGGTTGGGGGATGGCCGGGTCCGGTGTTTCCGGAGATACGCTGCCGTTTCATGCCGGCAGGAAGTCGAGTTGCCGGCGTTCCAGGTTGGCGCCGGCCACGGTGATGGTGACGGGATCGCCGAGCCGGTAGATGCGCCTGTGGCGGCTGCCGCGGAGGCAGTAGTTCTTTTCGTCATATTCGTAGAAGTCGTCGTCGAGATGGCGGACGGGGATGAGGCCTTCGCATTTGTTTTCGTTCAGTTCGACGTACAGTCCCCATTCGGCCACGCCCGAGATGACGCCGTCGTACTGCTGTCCGATCCTCCCGCTCATAAATTCCACCTGCTTGTACTTGACGGATGCGCGTTCTGCGCCGGCGGCCAGCTGTTCCATGTCGGAGCAGTGGCGGCAGCAGTCGTCGTAGTAGTCGCGTGCGGGGCTCCGTCCGCCGTCGAGGTAGCGTTGCAGCAGCCGGTGCACCATCATGTCCGGATAGCGGCGTATGGGCGAGGTGAAGTGTGTATAATGGCTGAAGGCCAGGCCGTAGTGTCCGACGTTGTCGACGGCGTAGCGCGCCTTCTGCATCGAGCGCAGGGCGAGCGTTTCGATGAGGTTGGCTTCCGGGCGGCCGCGCGAAGCGTCGAGCAGCGTGTTGATGCTCTTCGTGAGTTCGGCATTGCTGCCGCCGGTCTTGAGTTTGTATCCGAAGTTGCGGATGAAGGTGGCGAAGTTTTCGATCCGTCCCGGGTCGGGCGTTTCATGTATGCGGTAGACGAAGGTCTTTTTCGCCCTGTCCTTCGGTGGCCGGCCGGCGTATTCGGCCACGGTTCTGTTGGCCAGCAGCATGAATTCTTCGACAAGGAAGTTGGCCTCCTTCGATTCCTTGAAGTGCACGGCCAGAGGCTTGCCGCGCTCGTCGATGTCGAACTTCACTTCGCAGCGGTCGAAGTCGATGGCGCCGCTTTCGAAGCGCACGCGGCGCAGCTGCTGCGCCAGGCGGTTCAGCGTCAGCACCTCGTCGCGGAAGTCGCCGCTGCCCGTTTCGATGACGCGCTGCGCCTCGTCGTACGTGAAGCGCCGCCGGCTGCGGATGACGGTGCGGCAGATGCGCGACGCATGTATCCGCGCCGTGTCGTCGAGCAGGAAGACGACGGAGAAGCACAGCTTGTCCTCATCGGGACGAAGCGAGCAGATGCGGTTGCAGAGACGGTCGGGAAGCATGGGTATGGTGCGGTCGACGAGGTAGACCGACGTGGCGCGCTGCAGCGCCTCGCGGTCGATGACCGTCCCGGGCCTGACGTAGTGCGTCACGTCGGCAATATGCACGCCCGCCTCCCACAGACCGCCGCCCGCCGGACGCAGCGAGAGGGCGTCGTCGAAATCCTTCGCGTCATCCGGATCGATCGTGAAGGTAGGCGCCGCGCGGAAATCTTCGCGACGGGCCACCTCGTCGTCGCCGACCGTTTCGGCAATACGTGCGGCCGCATTCTCCGCATTTGCGGGATAAGCGTACGGCAGCCCGAATTCGGCGAGAATGGCATGCATCTCCGTATTGTTCTCGCCTGCGACGCCGAGGATATCGACCACGCAGCCGATGGGATTCTTCGCGTTCTCGGGCCATTCGACGATACGTACAAGCGCCTTGTCATTGTCGCGGCCGCCCTTGAGCATATTGTGGGGAATGAAGATGTCGCTGGCCAGCGTACGGTCTTCGGTAACCAGGAAAGCCGTGTCGCGGTGCACCTGCAGACGACCGACAAAGAGGCTTTTGCGGCTCTCGGTGATTTCCACGACCTCGGCCTCCGCCCCACCCCGCCGGCGGGCGAAAAGCCTGACGCGCACCCGGTCGCCATTCATCGCGTGTCGCGAATTGCGTTCCGAAACGGAAGCCTGCTCGCCGCCGCCGTCGGGTATGAAGGCATTCCTGCCGTTGCTCCGACGCTGGAACACGCCCTCCACCACCGCCGCCCGGCTGTTCAGACGGAAGCGTCCCGCGCTCACCTCGGCAACAATGCCGTCGGCACGGAGCGCGGAAAGAAACTCGCACACCTGCGCCTTCTGCATCTGCGTCTGCGCACCGGCGCGCCTCGCCACCTGCCGCCAGTTGTACGCCGCCCCCGGCGTTGTCTGGAAAACATGCAGCACGGCCTGCCGCCGGATCCCTTTCTCCTGAAGCTTCGCCTTCTGCACCGTTTTTCCAATTCGTTTCTGTTTCATACAATACTTATTATGTCCGGTAAAATATCTGTCGGGGGACAAAGATAATGTTATTTGACGGAATAACCGCTATTCCCTCAAACCGTCGTTCTCTCACTGTGGC
>JAIRYD010000050.1 GCA_031267935.1 Tannerella sp. | reverse complement strand
GCTTACCTGCGGTTATGAAAATAACGCCCTTCGGGCGTGCCGTCTTGCCGGTGTCCGGTGCAGTGGATGCGTAACATGAGTTATCAGATTGAAGACCACAATACAGATACTGTAACTTTCTTCTGATAACCGTCCATTTAAAATTGGGGATTATAAGTGATTTGGGAAAAATATGCTTATTTCATTTGCTTGTTCGAAAAATATCTTTTACCTTTGCGACATTCAAAATAATATTGTTTTAATATCATTTCAAATCAAAAAAACTATGGAACCAAAAGAAAAAAATTTTGACGGAGTAAAATTGTCGGGTATCCCAACGCTGATTTTCAACATCCTTTTTATGTTTACGCTCATTGGCGGTCTTGTTTGGATGACGAATGTCGTCCCTTCCGATGCTCCTGTTTTTGCGGCAGGAATTATTTTGTGGATTCTCCTGTTTATTTGGGAATTCATTGCCTTTGCAGGATTTGTGAAAGTGGAACCGAACGAGGCTGTTATATTGATTTTCTTCGGAAAATATTCCGGGACTGTCAAAAGTAACGGTTTCTTTTGGGTGAATCCGTTCTACACCAAGCGAAAACTGACTTTGCGTGCGCGAAATTTAGATGTCGAGCCGATTAAAGTCAACGACAAGAAAGGCAACCCGATCATGATTGGACAGGTGCTGGTTTGGCGGGTCGTGGATACTTACAAGGCTTCGTTCGACATCGACAGCATGTCCAAATCAGCCATTACATCGACAAGCGTGAAAATTTCCATCAATGAAAAAATGGCGGCATACGAATATTTTGTTAAAGTACAGAGTGATGCTGCATTACGATTCGTTACGGGTCTATTTGCCTATGACAATACGGAAACGGCAGATGAGTTGACACTACGTTCGGGCGGCGAGGAAATCAACAATATCCTGGAAAAGCAACTGAACGAAAGACTTTCTATTGCCGGCATCGAGATCATGGAAGCACGTGTAAATTATCTTGCGTATGCGCCTGAAATTGCGGCAGTCATGTTGCGTCGTCAGCAAGCGGATGCCATTATCAGCGCGCGCGAAAAGATTGTGGACGGTGCTGTCGGAATGGTGAAACATGCGTTGCAAAAGCTTGCGGAAGAAGGTATTATCGAGCTCGACGATGAAAAAAAAGCGGCCATGGTGTCCAATCTGCTGGTCGTTTTGTGCAGCGAAGAGCATGCGCAGCCGATCGTAAATGCCGGAACGTTATATAACTGATCAATCTATTTTTTGTGACCGAGGAGAACGAAAAGAAAGAAAATAAAACCAAAAGTTTCGTGCTGAGGATAGACGGCGAAACGATGCAGGCGATTGAAAAATGGGCGAGCGACGAGTTTCGCAGCGTCAACGGTCAGATCTTGTACCTGCTCAGTCAGGCGTTGAAGCGGAACGGGCGGATGCCGAAAAAGAAACGTGGCTGAACTTGTACGATTGTATGTATGCGGTCAACGCGGATTTTCACAATTCCACTTTCAGTCCGTCCAGCAGCCGTACATACATTTCGATCGCTTCGCGAATCTCCGGCAATAGGATGTATTCGTCCGCGGTATGCGAACGGGCGGAATCGCCGGGTCCGATTTTAACTGTGGGAAAAGGCATTAGCGCCTGATCGCTCAGTGTGGGCGAGCCGAAAGGCGTTTTGCCGAGCATCACCGCCCGCCGTACGAACGGATGCGCCGCATCGATGTGCGAAGAGTTCAGACGGAAACTGCGTGGGGTCACTTCGCATGCGACATGTTGCCGGACGGTTTCGCAAAGCGTCAGGTTGGAATAAAACTCGTTCGAGCGGATGTCGACCGTGAACTTGCAGGAGTCGGGGATCACGTTGTGCTGCGTGCCGGCTTCGATCATCGTGACCGTCATCTTCACCGCCCCCAGCAGGTCGCTTTGCTGCGGAAAGATATATGAATGAAACCATTCGATATCTTTCATAGCCAGCTGGATAGAATTGACTCCTTCGCTGCGGGCGGCGTGTCCCGACTTGCCGTGACTGGTGCAGTCGAGCACCATCAGTCCTTTCTCGGCAACGGCGGGGTGCATGGCAGTCGGTTCGCCTACGACTCCGAATACGAAGGGCGGCAGTTCGGACAACACGCTTTCCACGCCGTTCCGGCCCGATATTTCTTCTTCGGCCGAGGCCAGAAAGACCAGGTTGTACGGCTGCGACCGTGCATTCAGTATCGTAAAGGCTTCGTACAGCGATACCAGACAACCTCCGGCATCGTTGCTGCCCAATCCGTAGAGACGTTCATCGTCTTCGACGGGGAGGAAAGGGGTTTTTGTCCAGCCGTCGACGGGTTTCACCGTGTCGATGTGCGAGTTGAGCAGGACGGCGGGTTTGGCGGTGTCGAATAGCTGCGACGTGAGCCACAGATTGTTACCTTTACGGCATACGGTATATCCGGCTTTCTGCCACTGCGATTGCAGGTAGTCTGCCGCTTCCGCCTCCGCACGGCTGAAGGAGGGGATTGAGATGAGGCCTTTTAACAGGTCTGTTGCGTCGTAAAATTGTTCCATCTGTTTTTGCGGGACAAAGTTAAAGTAAATCATTCAATCCGGCAATGAATGCACCCGTCGCATGAACGGAATATTTGTTTCGCCCTGCATAATAAATACATTCCAAATTGTCGCATGCCTGTAAAGACTACATGCATGCGACAATTTGAGAATGATTTTCAATACTGTCGGAGACAGAGCCGTCAGGCCCGGATTATATTGCGCCTCCGATCAGGAAGACAACGGCGAGCGCAACGATGGCGTACAGTTCCGGGAATACGGCGAGAATCAGCGTGTTGGTAAACACGTTGTGTCCCTGTCCGATGGCTGCGATGCCATTGGCGCAGACGGCGCCCTGACGCAGGGCAGAAAACAGTCCTACCGACCCCAGTATCAGTCCGCTGCCGAAGACGGCCGCAGCCTGAAAGGCAGTAATTTCCGGCGTGAGTATGCCGAAAATCATCTGAAACATGAAATAGCCTGCAAAGCCATACAGCCCCTGCGTACCCGGCAATGCGGCGAGTACCACATAGTTGCCGAATGCGCTGCTGTTCTTTTTCAATGCGCCTACCGCTGCATTTCCTGCAATGGTGACGCCATACGAACTTCCGACTCCAGACAAAATGAGCATTATTGCAATGCCTACATACGCTAATAACAAATTTGGTTCCATAGTTTTAAATATTACATTATTATTAATTAATTATTTATTCCATTTAAACGGATTATATGCACTCCCGCCACCTTCGTAGCCGGAGTTTTTGAAAAATTCGACAAACGTCAGACGCAACGGATGCACGAAGGCGCCCAGTACGTTCATGAAGATATTGATTGTATGGCCGGCGACAAAGATCACGATCATTACAAGAGGACCGAGAATGATGACATCGGGACTCATCCCCACGGCCAGGCTGTTGAAAACGCCGGCAAGGATGCCGCCCGACAGGCCGAGCGCAAACAGACGCACGTACGACAACACGTCGCCCAGCAATCCGGTCGCCATATTGTACGTATCCCACAGTCCCAGACCGATGTTCATCAGCGGATTTTTTCCCGGCGAATTGAGCAGGAAAATCAGTACGCCTGCCACCGCAATGACAATCAGGTGCGCCGTCCCGAACATCGGCATCACCGATGGCAGCAGATACGACATACCTATGCTGAGTAGCAGGATAATCCAGCCGATGGTAGACAGTCCGTAAACGAATCCGAACTGGATAATCCTGTTTGCCGCATTCAGGCACATGCCGAACATAATCTGGATGACGCCGAGGATCAGTGCAAGAGCAAACATCCGGTTGTTGTCTAAAAAGACTTTTTCTTTCAGCGCGTCCAGTACGGGTATGCCCCAGTCGTACATGTTTGCGCCGAAGAATGTACCCGTCAGCAAGCCGCAGAAAAGCGTTGACGCGCCCAGTATCTGCACGAGCGAAAGGACGGGTTTTATCGATGGAGGCAACTTGCTGCTCATAAACAGTTTGAGAGTGCTTGCCACGAGCAGCAGGAACAGGCCGTAACCCGAGTCGCCGAGACACAGTCCGAAGAAAATCATGAAAAACGGCGCAAAGAACGGCGTCAGGTCCAGTTCTCCATATCGGGGCAACATGTACAATTTGCTGATAAGTTCGAACAGTCGTGCGAAACGGTTGTTTTTGAACTGTATCGGAATATTGTCTTCAGGTGTCACGTTCAGTTTGCGATGAAAATAGCGGTTCCTGTCGAGCGTCTGTTCCATTTCCTTTTCCTGCGCGGCGGGCACCCAGCCTTCGAGCAGCATCAGTTTGTCGCCGGCTTCACGAACGGTCTGGATATGGACGTTCTTCCAGTCGAGGTCGTTGGATAGCAAGATGTCGTACGCTTCCAGTGTGCGGCAGTCGTTCATCGCGATGGCGGCAAGTTCGCCGTTCAGCGCATCCGTCCGTTCCTCTTCGATGCGAAACTGTTCGCGAAGACGGCTCAAGTTGCTGTCGGGCAGTTTGGCACGTTCGGCGTCGATTTCTACCGGTGTGCCGTGGGGCGTGACGGTGATAAAGAAAGTTACGGACTGCTGTTCGTTTATCACGAACGCATGGCAGGCGTCTTCCCACGTCGTGTCGTAGCGTGACGACGGACAGGTGAAGAACGTCACGTCGTATCCGGCCTGTTGCAGACGGCTGATATTCGCATGATCGAACTCGCCCCAGACGCTGAGGATCGCGACATCTTTTCTGATGGACTGGCAGAGCGTATGCTGTTCGCCGATCTGTTCGTTCAACTGTTCGATGCGATTCAGCAGTGCAGCGCCTTCTTCTGCCGTGACGACACGTGCCGGCGCGGGAACAGCGCGCTTGTTTCTGTCTTCTTTCGCCCTGTCTTCCTGTATTTTTTTCAGCAATCGCAATTGCGTCTGGAGCCGTTTGCGTTCCGCCAGCAACGATTGTATATGTGGCTGGTCGGCAGCCGTCTGTGTTTCCTTGATGTGTACGACGCCCATGTCGCGTAATTGTGTCAGAAAGGCTTCGTATTCTTTATGATACACCAGAAAGGCATATTTACTCATTTTGACTATCATGCTGCGTCCTCCCTGTTTTTTTCGTTTCGTTTTTCCTGATTTGCCCGCATGATTTTCTGCGACGACTTGGAGAGGCTTTCCTCGTCTTCGATAAATCGCTTGATTTTTCGAATGGCATCCTTGTAGCCGGGAATCTGCACTTTTTCAAACAGATTCAGTTTCTGCGTCGTTTTGCGTCGGGCACGTTCCAGCATCGTCAGTTTGAGGTGCGTAAATTCCACTTCTACCCCCGTGCTTGCCAGCCGTTTCAGCAATTCGATGCCATCGGCATACCACGAAGGCGAGTTAAACAAGCTGTAATGCGCCGTTTCGAAGTCGATTCCGTCCAGTACCGGAACGAGCACGCCTGCGATCTTCTTTGCCGACAACCGTACATCTTTTACCGCCACCAGTTCGGGCTTAAATTCGTTCCACAGCGCCATCATAAATTCGTAGTGACGAATTTCGCCTTCCAGCTGTTGCTCCAGCGCGACTACTTCATCTTTAGTACGTTTCACTTCCATACGCAATGCGCTTTCCTTGCTCTTGATTGTGGGCAGGGATCGCTCGCGTACTTTCAGTTGCTTTTCCAGTTGCTGGAGCGAAGTTTTGTTATATTGAAACGTCAGAGCCATTTACATTATTTTTATTCGTTTTTTCATTCCGCAGGATGAGGGAGATGAACGGCCGCGAAGCCGCGATTTCTCCACGGAATTTTTTACTTCTTCACCCAATATTTATCAACCAGTTCCTGTTTGATATTCACTTCTTCGGGACGGAAATGTTCGGTAAACAGATTCCATGTCACGTCGAGCATCTCGGTTGTATTCAGGTTGACGTCGATCGCCAGCAGTTTGCCCGAATAATCTTTGGCGAACGCCAGCGCGCGGGTGTCGTAGTCCGTCAGGTCGAAACCGTTCTCCATCTTTGTTTTGGCATCGGCGGCATCGGCATAAAGACGGACGGCGGCGTTCATCACCTGCGGATGGTCTTCGCGTGTTTTTTTGCCGACGACAAGCTGTTTCAGACGCGAGAGGCTGCGGAAAGGATCGACAATGACCCGTCCCACGTCACTGTCGCGGCGCAGATACAACTGTCCTTCCGTGATATATCCCGTATTATCCGGTACGGCGTGCGTAATGTCTCCGCCCGACAGCGTCGTGACGGCTATAATCGTAATCGAACCGCCGTCAGGGAATTGCACAGCCTTTTCGTATATTTTTGCCAAATCCGAATAGAGCGAGCCCGGCATCGAGTCTTTCGAAGGAATCTGATCCATACGGTTCGACACGATGGAGAGGGCATCGGCATAGTTCGTCATGTCCGTGAGCAGGACGAGTACTTTTTCATGCTTTTCGACGGCGAAATATTCGGCCGCCGTCAGCGCCATGTCGGGCACCAGGATACGCTCTACGGAAGGGTCTTCCGTCGTGTTGATAAAACTCACGATGCGGTCCAGGGCGCCGGCGTTGCTGAATGTATTTTTGAAAAAAAGGTAATCGTCGTTCGTCATTCCCATGCCGCCGAGGATGATTTTGTCCGATCCGGCACGCAATGCCACCAGGGCCATGACCTGGTTGAACGGCTGGTCGGGGTCGGCGAAAAACGGTATTTTCTGTCCGGTCACGAGGGTGTTGTTCAGGTCGATACCTGCAATACCCGTCGCAATCAGTTCGGACGGTTGCTTGCGCCGCACGGGGTTTACCGAGGGGCCGCCGATTTCTACTTCTCTGCCTTCGGGCACGGGGCCACCGTCGACAGGCTCGCCATACGCATTGAAAAACCGGCCTGCCAGCTGGTCGCCGACTTTGAGCGACGGCGCTTTGCCCATAAACACGACTTCGGCGTTCGTCCGGATGCCTTCCGTGCCGGAAAAAACCTGCAGCGTGACTTCGTCGCCGACGATTTTTACCACCTGCGCCAGCTTGCCGTCGACCGAAGCCAGTTCGTCGTATCCTATTCCTGTCGCTTTCAGCGAACAGGTCGCCTTGGTGATTTGCGTAATCTGCGTAAATATTTTTTGAAATGCTTTTGTTGCCATATCTATTTGATTTTCATTCTGGTGTTAAACATTTGCTTCTTTCAGCAATTCGGCCAGCTGACGGTTGCAGTTCTTGAACTGTTCGCTGTTATATTCGGAGTAATTCATTTGTTTGAAGAGGTTTATCATCCGCTTGAAATAGTCGGCTACCTCCGTGAATCCATTGAATTTGAAGTCCGTATGGCAAATATCCACTATGCGCACCAGCATGTACTGCTGGCGTTCGAGCGGAGAAACTGCGTCGATCGCATCGAAGGCGTCCTGCTGGAGGATCACGAAATCTATCAATTCTGATTTCCAGAACGTCACGTGATAATCGACCGGTACGCCGTCGTCGCCAAGAATGTTGATTTGCTCCGCAATTTCCTTTCCGCGAAGCATGCGCGTCTTCACTTCGTTCACCCGCGCAATCCATTCGGGCGAAATGTGTTCGGCGATATATTCCTGAAATTCGGGATATTCGAGATATTTTGAGTAACTGTCAATCGGATTGACGGCGGGATAACGTTTGCGGTCGGCGCGCGCCTGTTCGAGGGCGTAGAAGCAGCGTGCGACTTTTTTCGTATTCTCCGTCACCGGCTCTTTCAGGTTCCCGCCTGCGGGCGAGACCGTGCCGATAAAGGTGACCGAGCCGCTTTCGCCGTTGTAGAGTGTCACGTAGCCTGCACGCGCATAGAAGTTTGCCACGATCGCCGAAAGGTCCATCGGGAATGCGTCCGGTCCGGGGAGTTCTTCCAGTCGATTGGACATTTCGCGCAACGCCTGTGCCCAGCGTGACGTCGAGTCGGCCATCAGCAGTACTTTCAGACCCATGTTGCGGTAGTATTCGGAAATCGTCATTGCCGTATACACGGATGCTTCGCGGGCTGCCACCGGCATGTTGGAGGTGTTGGCAATGATGATGGTACGCTCCATCAGTTTGCGACCGGTATGCGGGTCTTCGAGTTCGGGAAATTCGACAAAGATTTCCACCACCTCGTTGGCGCGTTCGCCGCACGCCGCAATCACTACGATGTCGGCCTCCGCCTGTTTGGAGATGGCATGTTGCAACACGGTTTTTCCTGTTCCGAACGGTCCGGGTATGAAGCCCGTACCGCCTTCGACAATCGGATTCACGGTGTCGATGATGCGCACGCCCGTTTCCAGCAGTTTGTATGGACGCGGCTTTTCACGGTAGCAGGTAATCGCTTTTTTTACAGGCCATTTCTGCGTCATGGTGACTTCGCGGTCATTCCCGTTTCTGTCCGTCACGACGGCGATCGTCTGTTCGACGGTGTACGGTCCGGGGGCGGCAATTTTTTTTACGGTATAAGTATCTGTAAAACCGAACGGCAGCATGATGCGATGCGGTTGGGAATTTTCTTCCACTTCGCCCAGCCAGGAACCGGCTGCGACGGTGTCGCCTATTCTGACTATCGGCTTAAACTCCCATAACTGTGTTTTGTTCAGCGGATAAGTGTATTCACCGCGTTTCAGGAATACGCCTTCCATCTTGTGCAGGTCGTTTTGCAGTCCGTCGTAGTTGCGCGACAGCATGCCGGGGCCGAGGGTGACTTCGAGCATGTGTCCGGCAAACTCGGCTTCGTCGCCGACCCTCATCCCGCGCGTACTTTCAAACACCTGTACATACGCATTTTTACCGATGATTTTGATCACTTCGGCCATCAGCCTGACACCGTTCACGACGATGTAGCAAATTTCGTTTTGCGAAACAGCGCCGTCCACTTCCACCGTCACAAGATTGGAAACAATTCCTTTTACAATTCCTTTTGTAGCCATATACTTATCTTATATTATTTTTTCTAAATCCGTCCAGTACGCCGGCGCTTTCGCGTTTGATTGCTCCGACGAGCTGTCTGAAGGTCTGCTCGCCTTTGGCCTTGTCGAGCGACGTCCAGCGTTCGATCATTTCGATTCGCAGCAGGTAAGCAAAAATCGTCTCGATATCAAATGTTTTAAAGAATATCTGTTCATCCAGCCAGGCCCATTTCAACTGATCCGTCTTGCGTTCGCGCATCATCAGGTTCGGTTCTTCGACGATTCGGAACAATTCGGAGAGGTAGTCGAACGTTTCGCCCAGTCCGAAATCGCGGGCGCTCGAACTGCGCAGCAATTCGGCCACTTCGTTGTCGCCGACGATATATTCCGCCTTGTCGAGCTTATGGTTGCGGCAGTTGATGGCCGTCAGGACGTTTCCGATATTCAGATTGAGTTCGAACCATCCGGAAATGAAGCGATTGGGGCTTTGCATGGCATGGCGGTAGTAGTATGCCGAAAGACGGTCTTCCCACGAGACCGGCGACGGGTTGTCGCCTTTTTCTTTGCTTGCCAGATATTCCGTGAGAAATACGGGGAAATATGGCGGGATCCGCTTGTTTTCAGGCGGTGCTTCTTCGTCTTTCAGTGCGGCATGCAGCGCGGCGATTTCGTCGTTCGCGACCGTGCCGCGTTCGTCGAACGGCTGATTCTTCAGTTTGAGAAACACCAGCAGGTTATGATTGTCGAACTTCTGAAAAAAAGGAACCGACAGGGCCCTGTCCTCACCGGAAAGCATGTGTTCGATTTCGTCCTTGAATGACGAAACCGTGTAAACTTGTCTGGTATTATCCAGTGCGATGTCCGTCAGACCCGATATCAGATAATAATACTTGCTCATTTGAACAGCATTTCAATTACTTGCGGACGCAAAAAATCCTTGAAATAGGTTGCAAATTCTTCTTCGCCGAAGTTTATCTTGTACGAGCCGCCGGCAGGCAGAATCGTGAACGAGGCAGGTTTGCCGCTGACCTGTTCGATTTTCACGCCTTTGTCCAGCAGGTCTTTCGCATTGGCTGTAAAATAGTCCGCAAGCGCTTTTGCATCGGCGGTCCGGATGGTGACCGATTCCTGCGCCGCCCATCCTTTGGCCATTTCGAGGACGACGCGTTTCATAAATTCGGGGTCGGCAGCGAGGGCTTTCACATTGCCGGAAGCGATCCGGCCTGTGATCAGGTTGGTCACCTCGCTTTTTAATGCTTCAATAGACTGGTTGGCATACATGCTCAATTCCGAAATCGTGTTCTTCCTCAGTTCGGCGACCTGTTTGTCCGCGTCGGCAAGGATACGGACGGCCTCGCTTTCGGCGTCGTGTATCAATTTCTTCACCTGCGTTTTTGCCTCGTCGACAAGACGTTTAGCTTCTTCGTTCCCCTTTTCTACACCTTCGCGATAGATTTTGTCGGTCAGTTCTTGAATTTTTGCATCCATATTTACAGATTGTGTTTTTAATTATTTCAGGTTCCAAAGTTATTCTTTTTTTTATTGCAATCGCTCGAAAATAATTTTTATTGACATATTATTAACGTTTATTTGTTGTTCGGATGTTGTGCCTTTAAGAAAAGAATATTTCCCCTTCCCCAACTACCAATTATATGTAATACGTTTCTTCCCGGTAACATATTATTCCGGACGGGGGGGGGCGATTCTGCATAATCCGGGTTCCGGCCGAATGTTTCGCTGCGGCGAAGGAAGCGCGGGTGGGACGGCGCTTTTCGGGGTTGTATACTGTTTTGTGAACGATGAACTATGAACGATGAATCCGGTCATAGTTTATCGTTAAACTCGCAATTTCAGACCGCGTGAAGTATATCTAACTCATGTTACGCATCCACTACACCGGACACCGGCAAGACGGCACGCCCGAAGGGCTGGATTTTCATAACCGCAGGTAAGCAAAGCGCAGCCTGCGGAAGGGATGGCAGCCGGCGGTTCGCTGCCTGATAAGGCAGGACGTCGCTGTCGATACGGAACCTGTCCTGCCTTTCAGGCAGCAAGAGTATGTGCGGGTCTTTCGCCGCAGGTCGCCGACCTGCGGTTATGAAAATAGCGTCCTTCGGACTCGGGTTTGCCGGCATGGAATTTGTTGCAGTGCGTAACATGAGTATTTTTTAAAAAAAACCTGCCTCCGAAAAGATTGCGGGAGACAGGTTTTTGAATGACAGCCCGACGGGCCGTCGCCGTTCATGCAGGGCTTAATAGTCCTTGTAGCCCGGATTCTGCACCAGATTCACGTTCACCTCCAGTTCGCGCCGCTGGAAAGCATAGACCAGCCGTTCCTGCGTCACCTGAAAGGCGCCGGGGAGAATCTGCGGGTCGAGCGCCTTCATCCGTGCGCCGAAAGCGTTCATGACGCTGATGGCCTGTCCCGTGCGGATCAGGTCTGTCCAGCGGTGATTCTCGAACGCCAGCTCGTGGCGCATTTCGTCGGATACGTTTTGTTTGTTGGCGGTTGTAAGCGCGGGAAGTCCGGCCCGTTGCCTGACGGCATTGAGGTAGGGCAGCGCCTCCGCCTGCTTGCCCTCTTCCACCAGACACTCGGCCAGTAGCAGCAACACGCCGCCATAGCGGTAGACGGGGAAGTTGTCGCCCGTCCGCAAGGCATAGCTGTAGGGCGGATGATAGTATTTTATTACGAAATAGCGGAAAGCCTTGTCTTCCGGCGCCGCATATCCGCGCGGTTCGGCGAGGCGCTCGAAGGTGAACTGTTCCTGTACGTCCGTCCCTTCGGCCACGGCAACGGAAGCCGACAGGCGCAGGTCGCCTTCCTCGTAGGAATCGATCATGTCCTGCGTGGGCACGCTCCATCCGCCGCTGGTATAGGCATAATTGTTGGCCTGGATGCCCATCAGCAGGTCGTTGTTGCTGCACTTGGGAATCTGTCGCCACGTCAGGTCGTTGTGCTGACCGCCGTCGCCGTCCAGGTACTGAATCTCAAAGATGGATTCTTTTCCGTTCTTGTTCCCCAGACTGTAGATGTCGGCATAGTTTTCCTCAAGCGCGTAGTTCATGCGCGTGACGTCCAGCAGGTCCTGTTCAGCCTTGGCATAGTCGCGGGCGGGTTTGGACATACAGGCATAGGCCCTCAGCGTTTTGGCGGCGCCCATTGTGGCGCGACCGGACTGCGGGAAGGAGGTGGCTGCGGGCAGTCCGAGCGTGATGGCTTCGCTCACGTCGGCGAGGATCTGTTCATACACCGCTTCGACTGTGGCGTTGGGCAGGAAGGATTCCGACTCGTTGGTCACTTCGTGAAGCATCAGCGGCACCGGGCCCCAGTGCGTTGCCAGGTCAAAGTAGAAAAATGCGCGCAGGAAGAGCGCTTCGGCGCGCACCTTCGTCTTTTCGGCGTCGGTCAGTTGCGAAGCGTCCAGGCGGTCCAGCGCGGTATTTACGCGCGAGATGCCTGAATAGAGTTCGTTATAGCGATTGTTAATCCAGTTGCCCGTCGTTTCGTCGTCGAGAAACAGGCCGATGACTTCGGTGGTGAGGTACGGCCCGCGGTCGCCCGAATAACGGGTGAAGTGGGCATTGTCCGAGCGCATCTCGTCCATGATCATACCGTTTGCGGTCAAGGTGCGTACCCGTGCGTAGGCGCCCATCAGCGCCTGCTCGAAGTGCGCCGGCGTCTTGTAGAACGTATTCGAGGTGACGGACGTTTCGGGATACAGTTCCAGGAAATCGTCCGAACAGGAGCCCAGGGAACACATCCCGATAATGGCTATGAATAATACTGTTTGTTTCATTTTGTCATTCATTTAAATTTAAAACTT
This sequence comes from Tannerella sp., assembly GCA_031267935.1. Lineage (GTDB taxonomy): Bacteria > Bacteroidota > Bacteroidia > Bacteroidales > Tannerellaceae > Tannerella. The sequence continues at coordinate 11,114 of JAIRYD010000050.1, read as the reverse complement.
GAGGTTTACGCCCAGGCTGAACACCCTGGCCGTGGGATAGGAACTCTGGTCAACGCCCTGACGCAGTCCGTCGGAGCCGTTGTTGTTCACCTCCGGATTCATACCGGCATATTTAGTCAGCGTCAGCAGGTTCTGTCCGGAAAGAAAGAGGCGCAGGCTGTTGACGTACGGATTCGCTTTGAACGGAACCGTGTAGCCGACGGTGAGGTTCTTCACCATCAGGTACGATCCGTCGGACACCCAGCGGGTGTTGTTGTAGCGGAACAGCTCGGTGGTCCCGGCACGCGTGCGCGGGATGTTGCCCTTTCCGGGATTGCTTTCCGAACGCCAGCGTTCGGCTATTTCCTTGGTGACGTTGAACACGCCGTCGATATTCTCCGTCCATTCCAGCTGATCGTCGATGATGTCGCCGCCCACGGCGCCGGATATCACGACGGCGGCGTCGAACTGTTTCCATGAAAATTCATTGGTGATACCGTAGATGAAATCGGGATTCGGGTTGCCGATAAAGGTACGGTCGTTCATGTCGATGATGCCGTTGCCGTCCAGGTCTTTCATCCGTACGGTGCCGACCATCGAGGAAGCATGTTTCGGCCCTGCCTCATACTCGGCCTGCGTCATGAAGACGCCGTCGTAGATGTATCCGTAGAACTGTCCCAGCGGCTGGCCCACCTCCGTGCGGTTATAGTCGCCCTGGTTCGCATTGCCGCCGATGGGCGTGTCGTTCGTCCCCAGCTTGATGGCCTTGTTGCGGTTGAAGGTCACGTTCAACTGGGTATTCCACTTGAAATCGCCCACCATGTTCCGGGTTTCCAGTCCCAGTTCATGCCCCCAGAAACGGAACTCGCCGATGTTGGAGCGAATCGTGCTGAACCCCGCCTGATTGGGGATATCGATATTGTAGAGGAAACCGTCGGTTGTCTTCCGGTAATAGTCGTAGACGAAGAAAATGCGGTCGTTGAACAGTCCGAGTTCCAGTCCCAGGTCATACTGTTCGGTCGTTTCCCACGTCAGCGCATTGTTTCCGATGCGGCTGGGCGCGCGTCCGGCCGCGATGGAGCCGTTGACGACATAGTTGTTGGACGTGACTTCCGGTATCCATTCGTAGTTTCCGATTTCATAGTTTCCCACCTTGCCGTAGCTGCCCCTGATCTTCAGATAGCTCAACCGTTCGATTTTCGACAGGAACGCTTCGTCGGAGGCGATCCATCCGAGCGAAACGGACGGGAAGTTTGCCCATTTGCTGTTCGGGCCGAAGCGCGAGCAGCCGTCGCGCCGGAAGGACGCCGAGAAGAGGTATTTCCCCATGAAATCGTAATTCAGTCGCGCCAGATAGGAGATCATCGACCAGTCGCCCTTTCCGCTGTCGGTGCCGGTGTCGGCCACCCGGCTCGAGGCCGCCGTGAACCACGACACCTCGTCGTCGGGATAGTTCGTGGCATTGATGCGCGCCCTTTCGTCCGCCGTCTGCTGCGTGGTGTAGCCCAGCAGCGCGTCGACATGGTGCTTTTCGGCAAAGGTCTTGTCGTAGTTCAGCGTATTTTCCACCAGCCAGTTGAGATGCTTGCGCGTGTCGTAGCGTCCGGTCGCCGGATTGGGCGGCGCCGAGAACATGCCGCCGTTGGCTTCGGAAGGCACCCATTCCCGGTACGTGCGGTTGAAAATCTCCATATTCCCGCTCAGGCGATATTTCAGGCCGTCGATCAGTTTGATTTCCGTGTAGAGGTTGTTGCGGCTGATGGCCATCGTCGAAGGCGTTTCCCGTTCCTGCAGCACGAGGTAATAGTTTGCATTGGCGAACATGCCCGGCTGCGTATAGGAAACCGGATAGGTGCCGTCGTCGTTCATGTACCTCAACTGCGGATCCATCAGGAACGACGAGCCGATGATGTTCCGTCCGTTACCGATGTTCGGCGTAATCTGTCCCTTCACATACGAAGCCGAGAGGTTCAGTCCGAAGGTAATGCGATCCGTGGCGTCGAAACGGTTGTTCGCCCGTCCGGTGAAGCGTTCGGAATACGTATTCAGCACGACGCCTTCGGTTTTGTTGTAACCCACGTTGACCGACGACTTGAGTTTGTCGGTGCCGGAAGTAAGCGACAGGTTGTAGTTCTGGGTCTGCGCCGTTCGCAGCAGCACGTCGTACCAGTCCGTACCGTCCCGCAGGCTTTCGGGATGCTGATACACTTCGGGCACGCCGCCGGTATAGCCCTCATAGACGGCCGCATCTTCGTAATATTCCTTCTTGAACTGCGCAAACTCCTGCGCATTCATCACGTCCGGCCGTCCCCGTTTGCCCACGCTCTGCCATCCGACATTGGCGCTGAATTCGATCTGCGTCTTGCCGGCTTTGGCCGATTTGGTCGTTACGAGAATGACGCCGTTGGCGGCGCGCGACCCGTACAATGCCGCCGAAGCCGCATCCTTCAGAATCGTAATATTCTCGATCTCGTCCGGGCTGAGCGTTTCCAGTCCGGTAGTGGACGGAAAACCGTCGATCACGATCAGCGGCGAGTTGCCGCCGTTGGGCGACGCCTGTCCGCGGATCCGGAACGTCAGCCCGGCATTCGGCTCTCCGTTGGCCTGATAGATCTGAACGCCGGCGAACTTGCCCTGCAGCTTCTGCCCGATGTTGGCCACCGGCATGTCCGACAGTTCCTCCGTATTCAGCTTGCTCATGGCGCCGGTGACGGCGCGGGCTTTCTGCGTACCGTAGGCCACGACCACCACCTCGTCCAGCAATTTCGTATCTTCGCGGAGCGTAATCCGCAGGGCGGTCTGGTTGCCGACCGTCACGTCCTGAGCCAGATAACCGATAAAGGAAACCTGCAGCACGGCGTCCGCCGATACCGACAGTTCAAATTTTCCGTCGGCGTCGGTCATTGCGCCGTTGGTCGTTCCCTTTTCCACTACATTTGCTCCGATGAGCGGATCGCCGCTGCCGGCGTCGGTCACCGTTCCCGTCACCCGTCTCTGTCCTGAAACAGCGAGTGAACAACTCAGGAAGAACAATGCGCATAGCAACATGCGGCACCGGCTTCCTCTACAGAAAAAATACATTTTTTTTCTCATAAGATTTGGATTGATATTAAATGTAAAACTCAAATAGTTGCTTGTCCGAACCGTGATGTCCGAACCGTGATTTTGTTTGAATCAAAGTGTCCGGATGCTTCAAACGGAAGCATCGGTGTTTTTCTCCGCACGTATCCGTCCGAGATGCTGTGCAAGTTTGTTTTTGTATTCGAGGGCATGCGCGTTGTACTCGGCCGCGAAACCGGGCACGAAATCGCGGCCGTTCAGGTTGATCATGGCGTCGATGCGGTCGGTAATCTGCTGATAGACGGCGTCGAGTTCGCGTCGCGTCCGTCCGACGCGCAATTCGGTCTGCTGCGCCGTTTCTTCCGTGCGTTCGTCGAGGATGGCGGCAAGCGCGGCCGCGGCCTGTTCGTGCGCCTGCATCCAGGGTTCGAGATTGAGCGCGATCACGTCGTCCTTGCGTGCGCGCAGATCCTGCATGAGATTGTACGACGCGGCCAGTTCCTGACGGTATGATTCTTTCCCGATATTTCCGTAGTGACCGAAAACGACGTCGAGGTTTTCGGCCGCATGCCTCACCGCGGGGTCGAAGTGATGCAGACACGAGCGGGCATATTCGTGAAGGCCGGAATACGAGACGTCAAATTCATGGTCGGCCGCCGCCGCGCGCGTCGTGTCCGCGCTCTTGCGGATGCGTTCCAGCGCAATATCCAGCTCGGAAAGTTTGTTGCGGAACGGCCCGATAAAATTCGGTATGCCCAGCGACGCGGGGTCGTATTTCGTGTAGAGGACATCGTTTTCGGTGTGAAAACGGAAATGCAGTTCGTTCGCAAGCGCGTGGGTTCTTACTCTGACTAACTTTTCATTGAATGATTCCATATCGATTGGGTTTTAAAATGACGTGAAGGATGTGCCGGCAGGCGGCAAACGGCGGTTTGCAGGGTGTAAAAGATCGCCCGGCGGGTTGCGGCAGACTTTTTACAGGGTGTAAAAGGTCTCCCGACGGCTGCGGTCGGCGATTTACAGGGTGTAAAAGCGCTCCCGACGGCTGCGGGCGATGATTTACAGGGTGTGAAAGCGCTCCCGACGACCGGCGGCGACGGTTTGCAGGGTGTGACGGGTTTCCCGCCGTGCGACGGCAGGCGATTTGCAGGGTGCAGAAGGCCGTCCGGACGTTGCGGTACGGCGTCGCGCCCGCAGACGGCGACATGACGCTGCCCCTCCGGACAGGTTTGTCCGAACGGAAACGTATTTCCGCCGCAAGCGGTGCTACTGATAAATTATATAAAGAATTAAAAAATGCTAACGGGGGGGGGCAAAACAGACATGCACCTTTGCAGGCAAAGAGATCACTCCTTCCTGCGGGCCTGTAGGCGGTCGAATATTTGCTGATATGTGTTGTCATGTCTGTTTTTATCCGATGCAAAGATAAAATGAATTTTCGATATGACGCACAAAGTTTTTTTTTGCATCCTTCATTTTTTATGCTGCAGCGCTTGTAAAAATGGAGTTATTCACGTATGTTTGCCGCCCGATAGTAACTATGTGGCGTCATGATGAAAGTAATACACAGTAAAAACATCAAATATTTCAGTATCAGTGCGCTTGATGAGGCGTGGGGGATTGTTGTGACGACTGTCGGACGGCAACTGATCCCGCCGCACAGTTCGTATCCGCTTTCGCAACATCCTCAATCGCATATTTTTAATCCTGATAACGGCCGGGTGCTCAAGGAGTATCAGTTGATATACATTCCCGAAGGCGGCGGTTATTTTGAATCCGAATCGTATAAGCGCCAGCGAATTACTGCCGGGACCATGATTCTGCTCTTTCCCAACGAATGGCATACTTATGAACCGGACAAGGAGAGCGGATGGATCGAATATTGGGTCGGTTTTCGCGGCGCACATATAGACAAACGCGTGAAAAACGGGTTCTTCTCTCCTGAAAAGCCGGTGTTTAAGCTGGGCTTCAGCTCGGCGATCCTGGGGTTGTATGAAGACATCCTGACGCATGCCGCCGAAGAGAAAGCCGGTTACCAGCAGCTTATCTCGAGCATTGTGCTGTATATTCTGGGCTCGGTATGGTTTATGTATAGGAATGAGACTTTTACCGATTCGTTTGCCGTGATAAAAATTAACGAGGCGCGCGCAATCATGAAGCAGAATATTGAAAAACAGATCTCGCCCAAGAAGATTGCCGAAGACCTGGGCGTCGGCTACTCCTGGTTCAGGAAGATGTTTAAAAAATATGCCGATGTGTCGCCCGCACAATATCAGGCGAATCTCAAGTTTTTGCGCGCCAGGGAATTGTTGGATACAACCGATATGAACATTTCGGAGATTGCCTATAAGCTTAATTTTGAGAATGTCGGAAAATTCTCTACGTTTTTCCATAAGAGGGAAGGCATCCCTCCTCTGCATTACAGAAAAGAAAAAAAGGGCATCGCGGACATACGCGCCGGCGAACGTTTGCCGCCCTTTTGCAGCAAAAAAGCAACGGATTGAAGGAAATGTCATTCCCGGTAATTTATATGTCATATTTGGAATATCCGCCCGTTCCATAATGGAGACCTTTGACGTGATGAAATACACGCATATTAATTTAAATAATGTAACAGATGAAAAAAATGAAAAGACAGCAACCGTTTTATTGTATTATTTTTATATCCCTGATGTTAGCGGTATTGCCGGGATGCCGGAATCAGCGCGTAAATAATGCCGTCGAAGACGGTTTTCAATCCATCGCCTCACTTTTTGCGGATCCTCCCGCGGAGTACCGCAGTCAACCGCTCTGGGTATGGAACGGAAAAGTGACGGAAGCGGAGCTTGACCGTATGCTGAACGAACTGAAAGAGGCCGGTTTCGGCGGATTGTTCGTGCATCCGCGGCCGGGCATGATTACGGAATACCTCTCGGACGACTGGTTCGACATGTTCGAATATACCGTCCGGAGAGGGAAAGAGATGGGTCTGGAGGTGTGGATATACGACGAGAACTCGTATCCGAGCGGGTTTGCCGGCGGACATGTGCCGCACGAAATGCCCGAATCGTATAACCAGGGACAGGGACTTAAATTGGAGAAGACGGAGATCCTTCCCGGCAATACGGAGGACGCATATTATCTGTGCCTGAAGAAGGAGGGCGATGCGTGGAAGGACATTACCTCCTCCACCGGCGAATACGCGGGCGTGAAAGGCGATTATTATCTTTACAGGAAAACTTATTACGGGACGTCGGACTGGTATGGCGGCTATTCGTATGTCGACCTGCTGGCGCCGGGCGTGACGGAGAAATTCATCGAAGTGACGATGACGGGCTATGAAAACGCGGCCGGGAGCGAGTTCGGGAAAGCCGTTCCCGGCGTGTTTACGGACGAACCGAATATCGTTACTTCGGGCGGGCTTCGCTGGACGCCCGATTTGTTCGACGTCTTCCGGAAGCAATGGGGATACGACCTGAAACCCCTGCTGCCTCTGCTGAGCGAGGAAACGGGAGATTGGAAGAAAGTGCGGCACAATTATATGGAGACCCTCCTGCAAATGTTTGTCGACCGCTGGTCCAAGCCCTGGCATGCCTATACCGAAGCGCATCACCTGAAATGGACGGGACATTACTGGGAGCACGGATGGCCGCAGATGAACGACGGCCCGGACAATATGGCGATGTACGCCTGGCATCAGGTGCCTGCCATAGACATGCTCTTCAATCAGTTCAACGAAGAATCGCCGCAGGCGCAGTTCGGCAATATCCGTGCGGTGAAGGAACTTCGCAGCGCCGCAAACCAGAAAGGCTACCGCCGGACGCTCAGCGAGACCTACGGCGGCGGCGGATGGGACGAGACTTTCAAGGATTTCAAACGTCTGGGCGACTGGGAATATGTGCTGGGCGTCAACTTCATGAACCAGCATCTCGTCCACATGACGCTCACCGGAGCGCGCAAGTACGATTATCCCCCCGTGTTCACCTATCATTCCCCCTGGTTCGGCAATTACAGGGCGCTGAACGATTATTTCGCCCGCCTGTCGCTGGTAATGAGCCGGGGCGTTCAGCAAAATGACCTGTTAGTGCTGGAACCGAACGCCACGCTGTGGGGTTATTATTCGCATACGGGCAGCAACCCGGCGCTGATGGAGATCGGGAAGAAATTCCAGACATTCGTCACTTTACTGGAGAAAAACCAGGTCGAATATGACCTGGGGTCGGAAAATATCATCAAAGACAACGGACGGGTGGAAAACGGGAAGTTCATTGTCGGCAATGCCGCCTATTCCACTGTCGTCATTCCACCCCTGAGCGAGACGCTGAACGCGCCCACGTTTGCGCTGCTGCGCCGGTTTGTCGAACAGGGAGGACGCCTGATCACCTTCGCGGAACCGGACAGGATCGACGGCGCCGTGAACAGCGAACTGACGGCTTTGATCAATCAGGAGAGCGTTATAAAAGAACGGCAGGCGAATCAGGACGTCATCGATAAATACTTCCGTGCGGATGATTTTGATATCCGCTTCCAAGGCGGGAACCTGTTTCATCATCGCCGCCTTTATGCCGACGGGGAACTTGTCCTCATTGTAAATTCCTCCATGGAAGAACCCTCTACGGTCGAACTCTCCATAAAGGGAAAAACATTGCTCGAGATGGATGCGGAGCGTGGAGAAGTATATCTCTGTCCGTCGTCGTCCGGCGAAAAGGGACGGCAGGCCGCATCGTTCCGCCTGGAACCGGCCGGCAGCCTCGTTTTGTACAGCTCCTACGGAACGGAACGGAAATACCGGGCAAGAGCGGACGCGAAGCCCGGCGGCATCGTGCCGGCGGAGGGCGAAACGACGATTACGAGGATGAAGGAAAACGTGCTGACGGTCGATTTCTGCGATGTCGCCGTCAAGGGACAGACGCACGGAAACGTGCACTTTTCACGAGCCGCCGATATTGTCTACCGCGCGCATGGATTCACCAACGGAAACCCGTGGAACACCTCCGTTCAGTATAAACGAAACATACTTGACCGGGATCATTTTACGGACGGCGGATTCACGGCCGCCTACCATTTCACGGTCAACGACGATTTCGACTGTTCGGAAATGCAACTGGCGTCCGAACGCCCGGAACTGTTTACCGTAAAAATCAACGGGGCGACAGTCACGCCCGTTCCCGGCAAATGGTGGCTGGACAGATCGTTCGGCGTATATCCGATTGGCAGCCACGTGAAGAAAGGCGTCAATACGGTCGAACTGAGCATCGGTCCGATGAGTATTTTTGCCGAGACCGAGCCTGTTTATATACTGGGCGATTTCTCGGTCGTCCCCGAAGCAAAAGGCTGGAGCATCAGCGCGCCGGTCGACGGATTCACGTTCGGAAGCTGGAAAAAACAGAAGCAGCCATTCTATTCGTGGGATTTCAAATACGCTAAAACTTACCGGATCACGGACGTGTCGGGTTCGTATTTTGTGCAATTAGGAAAATGGACGGGGACGGTAGCCGAAGTGTATGTGAACGGGACGAAAGCCGGCATAATCGGCTATGATCCGTACCGCTTGAATGTCACGCCCTATATAAAAGAAGGAACCAACGAGATAGACGTGCACGTGATCGGCAGCCTGAAAAACCTCCTGGGGCCGCATTACCGGAATCCGGCGCCGGGCCTGGCCTCTCCCGGACACTGGAAAAATGTAATCGAAGCGATTCCGGGCGCCGAATATCAGATGATCGATTACGGATTGACGGAAGACTTTCATTTAATGGAGAATGGAGAATTGAGAATGGAGAATTGAAAGCACGCGTGATAACTGCGGAAAAATCTGCGCAAATCATTGTCATCCGCGTCATCCGCGCGCTTTCAGTTCATTGTATTATTTATTTTAATCTATTGTATGAAAACAGGATTGTTTGGAATAGGACTGGATACGTACTGGCCGCAGTTTGACGGACTTCTGGCGCGGCTGGAAGGTTACCGCCTGCAGATAAGAGCGCGGATGGAGCGGATGAATGTGACGGTTGTCGACGCCGGTATGGTCGATAATCCGGACAAGGCGCAGCAGGCGGCCGGTTATCTGAAACGGGAGAATGTCGACATCGTGTTCCTTTACATCTCGACATACGCGCTGTCTTCGACGGTACTGCCCGTCGCGCAACAGTTGAACGTGCCGGTTATCCTTCTGAACATACAGCCGGCTGCCGCCATCGACTACGCAAAACTCAACGCCATGGCCGACCGCGGCGATATGACCGGCGAGTGGCTGGCGCACTGTCAGGCCTGTGCGGTGCCGGAAATCGCCTGCATATTCAACCGTTCCGGGATCCGTTACGATATTGTGTCGGGATACCTTGCGGACGAAACCGCATGGCGCGAGATCGGGGAATGGCTGGAGGCCGCAAAAGTCCGGCATGCACTGACGCACGGCCGGCTGGGCATCCTGGGACATTATTACGGCGGCATGCTGGACGTGTATACCGGTTTGACGGGGCTGGCGGCTACGTTCGGCACGCATGTGGAGATGATTGAAATGTGCGAGCTGAAGGCGCTCCGCGATGCGGTATCCGTCGAAGAGGCGGCGCGGAAAGCGGACGAGTTCGGCGCGACGTTCGACGTCGCGCCGGAATGTGAAAGCGAGGAAATCGAACGCGCCGCGCGGACGTCCGTTGCGCTGGACAGGCTGGTTGTCGCACGGAGGATTGATGCGCTGGCCTATTATTACGAAGGATATGCCGGCAACGATTACGAGCAAATCGTGACGTCCGTCATCGCCGGCAACACGCTGCTGACCGGCAGAGGGATACCCGTGGCCGGCGAATGTGAGGTGAAGAACGTGCAGGCCATGAAGATCATGGCGGAGTTTGGCGCCGGAGGCTCCTTCTCCGAATTTTACGCCATGGATTTTACGGACGACGTCATTCTGCTGGGACACGACGGCCCGGCGCACTTCAACATGTCGGACGGACGCGTGAAGCTGGTACCCCTTCCCGTGTATCACGGTAAACCGGGAAAAGGGCTGTCCATCCAGATGTCGGTGAAGCCCGGTCCCGTCACGCTTCTTTCCGTAGTAGAAGGCAGGGAAGGCTTTTCGCTGCTGGTTGCCGAAGGCGAATCGGTAGCCGGTCCCGTCCTGCAGACAGGAAACACAAACAGCCGTTACAGGTTCGGCGTTTCGGCAAAAACATTCATCGAACAGTGGTCAAAAGCCGGCCCCTCGCATCATTGCGCCATCGGCGCCGGCCATGTCGCCGGAAAAATCAGGAAACTTGGATTCCTGTTGAATATTCCGGTACGGCAGATCGCATCCCCCTGAACAAACAAAATTCAGTATGAAAAGAATCTCCATTTTAGCAAGATTGATTGTCATAGCCTGCATGGCGTATGGCTGCCGGAACGGTGCGGACAAAGATATTTCGTCGCTGGCAGCCGGATTTGAGAATCCGCCTGCCAGTGCGCGCCCCGGCGTGTACTGGTATTTCATGGACGGGAACTTTTCGAAGGACGCCGTCACGAAAGATCTGGAAGCGATGAAAGAGGCCGGCATCGGGCACGTGCTGTTTCTGGAAGTGAACGTCGGCATTCCCCGCGGAAAGGTGGATTTCCTGAGCGAAGAATGGCAGGAACTGTTTGCTTTCGCGGTGCACGAGTGCGAACGGTTAGAAATAGGCATCACGCTGGGCATCGGCCCCGGATGGACGGGTAGCGGCGGACCGTGGGTAAAGGGTGAAGAGTCGATGCAGCACCTTGTCTGCTCGTCGGTGGAGGTGTCGGGCGCCGGACAGCGGACAATCATGTTGCCCAAGCCTGCGCCGAAGCAGCCGTTTTTCGGAATGGCCGACGAGGCGCGGCAGCAGTGGGAGGAGTTCTACCGGGATGTCGCCGTGCTGGCCTTTCCCGCGGGCGCGACGCTTTTCGACACGGCTTACGTCGTGGACGGCGGTTATCTCGCGATGCGTGAAATCGAAGAACGGGCATTGTATTATCGCAAGCCGTACAGTTCGGTTTCATTCGGCGTGAAGGAATATCTGACGACCGGCGAATCGTATGCCGCGCGTCCGGGCGATGTGGCCGTGGACAGGGCCAGCATCGTCGACCTGACGGAGAAG
>JAIRYD010000038.1 GCA_031267935.1 Tannerella sp. | reverse complement strand
CAACTTCACGTACGAAAACAAACTGGTGGGCGACGGCGCGCCGATGGGACGCATGAGCATCAACCGCTACGGATATACCATCCACCAGTTCAACGAAATGATCTCGTACGTCAAATCATTCGGCGAACATTCCATCGACATTCTGGCCGGTCACGAAAACTATTCGTACAGCTACGATTACCTCACCGGAAGCAAGCAGGGCGAAATCGCCTCCGGACTGTATGAATTTCCCAATTTCGTGACAATCAACTCGCTTTCGTCAAGCACTACCGACTACCGGAAAGAGGGCTACCTGCTGCGCGCCAACTACGATTTCCGCGACAAATACTATCTGTCGGGGTCATACCGGCACGACGGAAGTTCACGCTTCCACAAAACGCACAAGTGGGGCGACTTCTGGTCGGTAGGCGGCTCGTGGCGCATCGATCAGGAACAGTTCCTGCAGGACGCTTCGTGGGTGAACAGCTTGAAACTGCGCGCATCGTACGGCGAAACAGGTAACGACAATACCCAGATCAACGCCGAGAATACTTATTACGGCTACATGACCGTGTTTTCCAACGGACTGAACAACCGCGACGAGGCCGGCATCTATTTCAGCCGCTTCGGCAATCAGGATCTGATGTGGGAATCGGCCGTGTCGCTTGATGCGGCGGTAGAGTTTGCACTCTTCGACCGCCTGTCCGGCACCATCGAATTTTTCGACCACTACAACCGCGACCTGATTTTCGAACTGCCGGTTCAAAGTTCGTCCGGAATCATCAGCTATCTGCGCAATATCGGCCGGATAGACAACTACGGCGTGGAGATCGACTTGCATTACACGGCGTTCAAAAACAGGGACTGGCGTGTAACCGTAGGCGCTAACACGACGTCGGTGAAGAACGTCATCAAGGAACTGCCGGAAGAAGGCATCGTCGACGGCAACAAACGCTATGCGGTAGGTAAATCGCGCTACGACTACTGGCTGCGTCAGTTCGTGGGCGTCGACCCCGACACGGGACAGGCGCTCTACATCTTCGACGCCGACAACCAGGCCACGGGCGCCGACGTGTTCGAAAAGAACGGGCAGACGGTGACCACCAACCTGAACAAGGCCAAATACGAATACAGCGGCAACACCATACCGAAACTGCAGGGCGGATTCACCGCCAGCGTAGCCTACAGGAATTTCGACCTCTCGGCGCACTGTTCGTATGCGGTCGGAGGGAAGATCCTGGATACGCACTACCAGACGTTGATGAACAACCGCTATGCCTATGCCATGCATGAGGACGTGCTGAAGGCATGGAAGAACCCGGGCGACGTGACGGACGTGCCGCGACTCGACCAGACGCGCAGCGCCGACTACGACGGCGCTTCTTCGCGCTGGCTGATCAGTTCCAACTATCTGAACATAAAAAACGTGAACCTCTCGTACACGGTACCGAGAAAGGCGCTCAACACGCTGGGACTCAAAAGCACGCGTATCGGCGTCGACATGGAAAACCTGATGCTGTTCACCGCCCGCAAGGGTCTGAACCCGCAGGAATCGTTTGCCGGAACGCTGTACAATTCCTACGTGCCTGCACGCACCGTTACATGCACATTGAATCTTTCTTTCTAACACACATCGTAAATTATAAGTATTATGAAACAGTTTAAATATATATCCGCAATCCTGATCATCGCCATATCGATGACGTTTACCGGCTGCAAAGACGACTATCTGGACACGGTACCGACTTCCGAGATTTCCGATGTCACGGCATTTTCTTCACTGGAAAATCTGCAACTTATTCTGAACGGCGTCTATCGCAAGATGGTATCGCAGGACGGCAGCAGCCAGGGGCTGGGCGGCGAACCGGGATACATCATCTCGCGCGAAACGCTGGGCGACGACATGACGTGGCAAACCAACACGTGGCACAAAACCACCCATCAGTGGAGCGCGCACCGCTCGGCCACCAACCTGGTGACCACACTCCCGTGGCGCTACTATTACAAGTGGGTCATGAACGTCAACTACATACTGGAAAACATCGACCAGTATGAATCCGAGGATCCGGCGCTGTACAACGGCATACGGGGCGAGTCGCTCGCCATCCGCGCCCTCGCACATTACCTGCTCGTACAGATGTACGGCAAGCGCTACGAGGCGGGCGGTGCCAACAGCCAGCCGGGCGTGCCCGTACAACTCAGCGCCGAGCTCGACCCGCAGCCGCGCAGCACCGTGGCCGAAGTGTACGAACAGATCCACAAAGACCTCGACGAAGCCATCCGCCTGCTGGAAGGCCACAAACCGGTCGACGTGCAGACGCATATCACGCAGGCCACGGCATACGGGCTGAAAGCGCGCGTCGCACTGACGCAGCAGGACTATGCCGCCGCCGCCGCCGCACACAGCGCGCTCGAAACAGCGAAAGCGTCCGGCTACAAACTGATGGAAGGCGACGAACTCTACAACGGCTTCGCCGACGTCACCACCGACACGAAAGAAGCGCTCTGGGCGGCGCGCACCAAGTCCGACCAGACCATCTATTTCTATCATTTCATGGCCTACATGTCATGGAACGACAACACGACCGCCATCCGCCAGGGCGTGAAAGCCATCTCGCTCGACACGTACGAAATGATGTCGCCCACCGACCTGCGCCGCAAATGGTGGGATCCGGAAGGCTCGCGCGACGACTTCACGGGCGGCGACTACAGCTCCTACGTCCCCTACCCCGGACAGGTCCGCAAGTTCCGCTCCCGCTCGCAGTCCGACCACGTGAGCGACTATGCCTACATGCGCGTAGCCGAACTGTATCTCATGGAAGCCGAAGCGCTTGCCCGTCTGGGCCGGGATGCCGAGGCACAGAGCCTGCTGACGGCGTTTGCCATCACGCGCGACCCCGACTACAAGGCCGCGAACACGGGCGCCGCCCTGATTGAAGAAATCATGACGCAGCGCCGCATCGAACTCTGGGGCGAAGGCTTCCGCTGGTTCGATCTCAAACGTCTGAACCTGCCGCTCGACCGCACGGGAAGCAACTTCGACCTGTCGTTCTGTTCCATCCTGCACGTCGACGCCGGCGACATCGGCTGGCAGTGGGCCATCCCGCAGGAAGAACTGGATGCAAACGAGTTCATGGTGCCGAACGAATAACGGACGCAGGCATTCCAAAGTGAAACGCCGAAAATGAAGAATCGGGAACGAAGGGTCACACTTTCATTCCCGATTTTTTTATGAGTCACTCATGTACGCATCCACTGCACCGGACACCGGCAAGACGGCACGCCCTGAGGGCGTTATTTTCATAACCGCAGGTAAGCAAAGCGCAGCCTGCGGAAAGTATGGCCGCCGGCGGTTCGCTGCCTGATCAGGCAGGACGTCGCTGTCGATGCGGAACTGTCCTGCCTTTCAGGCAGCAGGAGGATGTTCGGGTCTTTCGCCGCAGGTCGCCGACCTGCGGTTATGAAAATCACGTCCTTCGGACCCGGGCTTGCCGGCATGGAATTTGTGGCAGTGCGTCACATCAGTGAGTCATTGTCGTCCGTTTTCCGTTTGCCGCATGACGGCCGGCACGCAGATGACACGGATCCAAATGTATTTGCGCAGATAATACCACGGATTCATCTGATTCTACCACTAAACGAAAAGAAAATATCCCGGACCGTGCACGGTCTGCCACTAAACGGAGAGAAAATACCCCGGACCGTGCACGGTCTGCCATCAAACGGAGAGAAAATGCCCCGGAATCCGCGGATTCTACTACTAAACGGAAAGAAAATACCCCGGAATCCGCGGATTCTACTACCAAACGGAGAGAAAATATCCCGGATCCCGTGGGATCTACCATCAAACGGAGAGAAAATATCCCGGATCCCGCGGGATCTACCACTAAACGGAGAGAAAATACCCCGGATCCCGCTGGATCTACCAACAAACGGAGAGAAAATACCCCGGATCCCGTGGGATCTATCACCAAACAGAGAGAAAATGCCCCGGATTTACCTGATTCTATCATTAAACGGAGAGAAAATGTCCCGGATGGGACAAAATGTCGGTAGAAAAAATCAACCTCAACCCGTTTCCCGCGTGCCGTCAGGTACGCGATGTGACGGTCACCACATGCCGTACCTGACGGCACGGGATATAAACGTCGCCGGAAATGTTTCTACCGACATTTTGTCCCGTCCGGGACAGAGAAACCTTTATATGTGATTTATTTCACGTTAATTCTTTTTTTTGAGGTGCTGTTTCTTTTTTGAAATAAGGGAAATACAATTACAAATGCATTCGCTACAGAGAGCGGCGAGGCTCGTAGCGTCTTTGCAAGGCACGTAGAGACGGGGCGCGCCCCGTCTCTACCGCGTTCGCAATGACGTCGTATATGCTTTGTTATAATATCAATATAACAGGCCGAAAAGGCGAGATTCGCCTCGCCATGACGGGTTTGGCCGGAGGTTTTATGCTGTGTACGCCGCCCTGTTCCGGCAAAACATTCAACAGCGCCTCAAAAAAGAATGAACCGTTTGTTTATAAAATCCGGAACAGCGGCAGGCTGATCGTGAAGCCCGCGCCGTTGTACGTCCGGCGGTCGAAGCCGACGAAGACGCCTGCCCGTCCGACGTCGCCGAAGCCGATCGAATAGCCGGCTTCGAGGTATTCGCCGGCCGGCGTCCAGAGCATCCGCATGTGGACGGATTCTTCGAAAAGATAGCGCTGGAGGAACGGCAGGTTTTTCAGGAAGAGATACATTGAATTGTAGCCGGCATGCGCCTGAAGCCAGCGCCGGGAGGTGGAAAAGGCGTAGTTGTCGAGCAGGCTGAAACTTTCGTACATCGAGGCGGAGGAAATCCGCAGTTCATTGGTGTTGAAATGTTTGAAGTCGGGGAAATATACGCTCCGCGCGGTGAGGAACGCGCCGGCGTTTACGGTATATTCGAAATGGTCGAAGGCGTTCGTCGCGATGTGCTGCCTGACGCCGGCTTCCAGGCGGTCGAACGAGGCCGAGGCGCTGCCGGTCGGGATGCCTTTTTCGTAGCGTAGCGTAAAGGTGGGATAGAGGGAGTGTTCGTAGTATTTGCGTCCGTGGCGGATGCGGTAGTAATGCCGTGGCGTGTAGTCCAGCCGGATGCCGGTGCGCAGGGCGGTATGTGCGGGCATGGGCGACGTCTGTCCGTGGGGGATGTTGGGCGAGGGGGCATTGCCGAAGAAACGGTACGAGGTGCGGTTTTCGAGTGCATTCCGCGTTTCATACGACAGTTCGGCGCTCAGTTGCAGTCCGCTTGCGAGGTCGATTTGATTTGCCGCGCCGATGTATTTCCGCTGATGGAAGCGGATGGTGTTGCCGGCCAGGAAAAGGGATGCCAGGCTGTGGATCATGCGGTCGTTGCCGTCGTGAAGGTTGAAGTCGGCCGTGATGTTTCCGCCCGAGAGCGTGAGCCGTCCGCCTCTCAGCGGGGCGTAGCGGTAGAGGGCGTCTACCTGCCAGCTGACCGTACGGCGGGCGGTGAGATAGCAGGCCGAGGGTGTGAGCGAGAAGGATGCGGCTTTCGCCGGATCGCTTTCGAGCACGAGTTTTTCGCCCAGATGAAACCCGTCTACAAAGTTGTATTCAGGCACGACGCCCATCAGTCCCTTGTAGGAAAGGCGCATTCCACGGCCAAGGTTGACCGTGTTTCCGAAGAGGATTTTGTTTGCCGGGCTGTGTCTGCCGCCCGACGTCGAGAGGGCGATTTCCATGCCCGGATTTGCGGCGGCGGAATCCGCGTTTCTTCCCCGCCGGTCGCTTTCGCGGTAGCTCCCGATTTCGTCTTCGAGCAGCGGCACGACGCGCGCTTCGGCCCAGTAGAGCGAGTCGCGTTTGCCGGCGAGCGAATCGACGGTGATGCGGACGTTTCCCGCCGGCAGCAGTTCAAGCGTGTCGCGCTGCCGGCGTGTTTCTTCCGGCTCGGCGACGTCGCGCATCAGCTTCGCCATCCGGTAGGCATCGCGGTTCGTCAGTTCGTCACGGTCGATCAGCTTGTCCAGTTTCGCCTGCGCCTTCTGCTGCTTCGGTGTGCGGGGCCTGTCGACGGGCGCCGGAGGCGAGAGGGTCGCGGCGGGCGCGGCAACGGGTGGCATGTCATTGAGTGTAAGGTCGCGATACTGTATCGACGCCGTGTACTTGCCGCCCGCCTTCAGGCCCATCATGTCGACCGTCATGTAGGCGTCGTAGGCCGTGGGGAGGAAAACCGACGGTTTCACTTCGTTGTAATTGATGTGGTAGCGAAACGTGAATCCCGACATCGAAGTGGTGATGTCGAGAAACTGTACGCTCCAGAGGTCTTCGACGATGTAGATCCATCCGCTGAACAGTCTGTAATTCTTCTTGCGGGGCGTGATGCGTATTTTGCTGATCCAGCGTGCGCCCTCGAGCGACCTGGCGTCGAGCGCAAACCGGTAGTAGCTGAAGGCGTCCGGGGCGAGCGGCGAGATGAAGTCGTCGCCAAACTTGGGGCTGTAGATATTCGAGGTCGTGACGCTCATCATCGAACCGAAGTCTGCTTCGGAAGGGAGACTGGACGAGACGGCAAGCACCCGCTGCTCGTATTTGTCGGGCGAGGTGAACGTCACTTCGTTCTGCGATTCCACGACAAACATCCTGTCGACCATGTCGTTCAGCTGCCTGCCGTTGACGTTCAGTTTCAGCAGTGCGGGAATTTTCTCGATCTTGCCGGTTCCCTTCAGATACGTTTCCGCGGCATAGCTTTTCACCTGATGCAGATAGTAGGGCGCCATGCCGATAGCCCGCCGCATGACGGCGTATGCGGGATCTTCGCGGCGGGCCGAAACGGATACTTCCTCAAGCGAATACATCTTTTCGTCCATCACGACGGTCAGCGTCACCAGCGGCCTGTCCACCGTCGCGGCAACGGTCTTCTTCTCGTAGCCCAGCGAGCTGACGTCGAGCGTGTAGCTGCCCTCCTTCAGCACGAGCCGGACCGCGCCGCCATCGTCCGCCATGACGCCCTGCGCCAGCTCGCGCACATACAGCGCGGCATTGGCCACCGCCACTCCTCCCGGATCCGTGATCCGCACATGCAATGTCTGCGCCTGCACACCCGCCGCAAAAAGACAGCACGCCAGTAACGACCGTGCGGCCCGTTTTATATTCATATTCATAACCGTTCCGATTTTAAAACTACAAAGCTA
Organism: Tannerella sp.; assembly: GCA_031267935.1. Lineage (GTDB taxonomy): Bacteria > Bacteroidota > Bacteroidia > Bacteroidales > Tannerellaceae > Tannerella. The sequence continues at coordinate 805 of JAIRYD010000038.1, read as the reverse complement.
TTAAAAAAAATCGACGCGATCACATTTTGAGGCGCTATTGAAGCCCGCGCCGGCGGAAAAAACACTATCTTTACTGCGTTTTATTTGCAAATCGGGATTAAATAAAAAATAATACAATGGCACGATATTTTAATGTGGCAGGCCCCTGCATCGAAGCGGATCATTATATGATAGACGCTTCATCGCGGTTAAAGGGAATAGCGGCTCTGATTGATCAGAAGCAGTATTTTGTGATTCATGCGGCGCGTCAGAGCGGGAAGACCACTTTTCTGCTCGACATGACCGCACGGCTCAACGCGGAAGGCAACTATTACGCACTTTACTGCTCGCTGGAAACGGGGCAGGGCGTTACGGACCCCGAAAAAGGTATTCCGGCCATCACAAACGGAATAAAATCAACCCTGCGACATTCGAAATTACCCGGAGGAAAAGACTTTGCGGCAGGAGAAGACATGAGTGACTACACAAATGTTTTGCGAAATGCCCTGACCGAGTTCTGCATGTCGCTGGACAAACCGTTAGTGATTTTCTTCGACGAGGCCGACTGCCTGAGCGAGGGAACGCTGATCACTTTCCTCCGCCAGCTGCGCAACGGATACAACACCCGCAGTCAGATCCCGTTCGTCCACTCCATCGTGCTGGTGGGCATGCGCAACATCCGCGACTTCAAGGCCAAAATCCGTCCCGACCGCGAATCGATGGGCAGCGCAAGCCCTTTCAATATCATCACAAAAGCGCTGACGCTCCACAATTTCACCCGCGAAGAAATCATGGAACTGTACGGTCAGCACACGCGCGAAACGGG
>JAIRYD010000037.1 GCA_031267935.1 Tannerella sp. | reverse complement strand
GTGGCTGAATGATTTCGTCACGTATCTTGAAAGTCCGGACGTGATTACGCGTCTTTATATCGATCCGTCGGCTATGTCCGACCTGAAAGACCGGATTAAAGCCTACCGGATTGCTTTTGACGGGGCGGAAGCGCACAATGCCGGAAAGGCGGATGCGAATCTGCGCCGGACGGAGAAGAAGGAAGTCAGTCGTTTCGTGCGGCAATTCGTGAACATCCATTTGCGCTACAATGAACATGTGACGGATGTGGATCGTATCAATCTTGGGATACGTGTGAAGAAAAAGACAAGGTTTCGTCAGCCGGATATCGGGGAGTATCCCGAGATAGAGGTCAATACGTACATTCTTCGTCGCGTCGGACTCCGTTTTCTCAACCGCGAACATCGCGTGGCAAAGCCGGAGTATGTGCATGGCATCGACGTGCGCTATGCGGTGCTTCCGTCGGATGTTACGCCCGTGCTCGGGCTGCTTACGGAATCGACGTTTTATACGCGTGCCAGGGTTACGATGGAGTTTGACGACACGCAGCGTGGAAAAATGCTCGCGCTGTGCGCCCGCTACGTGGGCAATACCGGGAAGAAAGGGCCTTTCGGTTTGTTAGTCACCATTTTTATTCCCTGACAGTTCATAACCGACAGTATGCACTGCAAAAAATTCCATGCAGGCAAGTCCGGGTCCGAAGGACGTGATTTTCATAACTGCAGGTCGGCGATCCGCGGCGAAGAATCGAACATGCTGTGGCGGCCTGAAAGGCAGGACGGGTTCCGTGTCGACAGCGACGTCCTGCCTTGTCAGGCAGCGAACCGACAGCTGTCATATCTTCCGCAGGCTGCGCTGCGCTTACCTGCGGTTATGAAGATAATGGCTTTCGGGCGTGCCGTTTTGCCGGCGCACGGCGCATTGGATGCATTACATTAATTTATAATAAACAATCATCATGAAAAAATTCTTTTCCCTCATTGCAGTATCCGTACTGCTCGCCGGCTGCAGCCGGACGGACAACCGGCCGACCGGTTACGTGAATCCCCTTCTGGGCACCGCCACACTCTGGTCGCCTGAAGATCTGGGATATGTGCGCACGATGAAGGAGCGCACGTGGGGCGCCGAAGTATTCCCGGGCGCTTCGCTTCCCAATGCAATGGTGCAGCTGAGTCCCGTCACGCAGTTCGGGAGCGGCGCCGGCTATCAGTATGAAGATACGGTCATCTACGGCTTCAGCCACACGAACAAGGGTCACTGGAACCTGCTGCACATACCGCTGCTGCCGGTCACGGGAAGCGTCGATCCGGACGATTACTGCTCGGCGTTCAGCCATGCGCGCGAATGGGCGCGACCGGGGTATTACCGCGTCTTTCTCGCACGCTACGGCATTGACGCCGAACTGACTTCGACCCTGCGCTGCGGATATCACCGCTACACGTTCGATGCGAATGACGAGAAGAAGCTTGTGGCCGACATGACCCGCTCCAATAACCGCGTCGCGGAATGGGAGATCCGGAAAATGGACCGGCACGCGTTTGCCGGCTTTCAGGACGCCGACGGAAGGATGTACTTCTACGCCGTGTCGAACTATGAAATCGACGGGATCGTGCAGCTGAAGAATGATGTGCGCGAAGTGTCTGTCGTCCACTTCGGAAACAGCCGTGGCGCGAAGCCGCTGGAACTGAAAATCGGATTCTCCTTCGTCAGCATCGAAAACGCGAAGATGAATCTGGAGCGGGAGATGCTGCAGCGCGATTTCGCGCAGGTGTGCGGCGAGGCCGACGCGACGTGGCACGCACTCCTGTCGCGCATAAACGTGGCCGGAGGCACGGCGCGCGAGAAGGGACTGTTTTATTCCTGCCTCTACCGCTCGTTTCTGTGGCCCGCCCTGCGAAGCGACGTGAACGGCGACTATACCGACGCGACGCGGGCGGTGGCAAACGGCGGTTTCCGCTACTATACCGACCCCTCGTTCTGGGACGACTATCGCAACAAACTGATTCTGCTGGGCATGCTGTCGCCCGACGTGGCTGTCGACGTCGTCAAGTCGATCACCGACCGGGGCGAGAAACGGGGAGGCTACATGCCCACCTTCTTCCACGGCGACCACGCGTCCGTCTTTGTGGCAGGGACGTATCTGCGCGGAATCAAGGGCTATGACCTGGCGCGCGCCTACCGGCTGCTGCTGAAAAACGCAACCGTGCCCGGCCGCGGAGGACGGCCCTATCTGGATGAGTATATGGAAAAAGGCTGGATCGCGGAAAAAGACACGACCGGCGTGCCGACGCGCGACGAATACAAGGCCGCCGTCACGAAAACCGTCGAATATGCCTACGACGACTATGCCGTGGCCCTGATCGCCCGCGAACTGGGAGACGAAGCCGCCTGCACAATGCTCATGAAGCGATCCGCCAACTACCGGAACCTGTTCGATCCCTCCACCGGCTTCTGGCGCGGACGCATCGACGACGGACGCTGGATCGAAGACTTCGACCCCTACTATCCCTATTACGCCTACATGTATCGCGAGGCAAACGCCTGGCAGTCGCTCTTTTTCGCCCCGCACGACCCGGAAGGCATGCTCGCCCTCTACCCCTCCCGCCAAGCCGTGGAAGCGAAACTCGACTCCCTCTTCTCCGAACCCTGGCGCGGCTACGAAGCCCACAACATGACCGGATTCATCGGCAACTACTGCCACGGCAACCAGCCCGACCACAGCATCCCCTACACCTACTGTTTCGTGGGAAAACAGGAAAAAACACAGACCATACTGGACAGCATCATGAACCGCTTCTACGACATGGGCGCCGACCGCCTCGCATACGCCGGAATGGACGACGCCGGCGAAATGTCGTCATGGTACGTCTTCAACGCCATCGGCCTGTACACCTACTCGCCCGCCGACCCGGAATATATCGTCACCGTGCCACGCTTCGACCGCGTCACATTCACCCTCGGCGACAATACCCGGTTCACAATCACCAAAAACGGCAGCGGTAAAAAAATCACCCGCATCACCTGCAACGGCGAACCGCTCGACGGCTGGTTCGTCCCGCACGCCCGCCTGAAAGAAGGCGCCGCACTCGAGATCTCCACCGAATAGCGCCCGACCGCTCCCCGAACCGCCTTCTTGCCGGACCGCCGTTCGCCTGTACGACAGGCGGACTGACTATGAACGAGGAACTATGAACTATGAACGATGAACGATGAATGGTAAACGATGACCGATAAACGATAAACAATGAATGATAAATGATAACCGGTGAATAATAAACGACGACCGGATTCATCGTTCACAGTTCATCGTTCATCGTTCTTAGTTCATCGTTCACAGTTCATCGTTCATCATTTATAAACCCATTCCGCACATCGGTTATTAAAAAAAAAGGTTAATTCTTTTTTTGAGGTGCTATTGAATGTTTTTCCGGAACAGGGCGATGTACACAGCATAAAACCTCCGGCCAACCCCGTCATCCTATGTTTGCAGTCTGGAAAGAAAGCTGTATGTTTGTAGAAAAAAAGTAAAAGAAAGAAAAAGAAAAATAAGATAAAAATTTTCGA
>JAIRYD010000003.1 GCA_031267935.1 Tannerella sp. | reverse complement strand
ATCAAAATCAATAATGTAAATCTTTTCTTCATTGTATTTAATTTTTTAATCATATTCGTCCTTCATCTCTTTGTGGCGTCTGAAAAATCATTTTATGTGTTCGTGCTGCGCAGGTCGCCGCGTCGCAGGGATCGAAAACAGGCGTTTCAGCTATCTCAAAGCGCTGTTCCACATGTTTTCACACGAAAACAGCAGCAAAGTTAATTTTTTATATCCAACAGGCGATTTTTAGGAAGTTAAAAATACCTAACGAGGAACATTTTATAACAAAACCCCGTGTTTACTGTACAAAGGGCGCGGGATATTTTGTGTGAGGAAGGAGGGGGGATGAACGATGAACGTCATTAACGATGAACTATGAACTATGAACGATGAATGGTGAGCGATGAACGATGAATGGGGAACGGGTGCGGGTATGGGGGATAAATTAAGGTTCATTCTTTTTTTGAGGTGCTGTTTCTTTTTTGAAATAAGGGAAAGACAATTACAAATGCATTCGCTACAGAGAGTGGCGAGGCTCGTACCGTCATTGCAAGGCACGTAGAGACGGGGCGCGCCCCGTCTCGCCTTCACCGCGTTCGCCATGACGGCGCGAATCTCTCCTTTCCAGCCTGTCCCGCTGATATTATAACAAAGCATATACATTTTACTAAAATTATATATTTGATATGAAATATGATTTTGTATTTTGCCAAAAGTATAAATCTAATATGGAAAACGATTTTGGCAAATGCCAAAACCATGTTTTAAACACAGAAAACGATTTTGGCAAATGCCAAAACCGTTTTTCGAACACAAAAAGCAGTTTTGGCAAATACCAAAATCATTTTTCGAACATAAAATACGGTTTTGGCAAATACCAAAACCATTTTTCGAACACAAAATACGATTTTGGCAAATACCAAAACCATTTTTCGAACACAAAATGCAGTTTTGGCAAATACCAAAACCATTTTTCGGACACGAAAATCAATTTTGTGTGCGGATAGAATCGTAAATACGATAGAATGTAAGAATTTGTTTTTGGAAAAATGTATTTATGATATAAATGAGGACATATTTTGATAAACATTTTTCATGTTTACGGTAGGGATTGCTTTTCTGTGAGTGATGTGGCGGAGCGAAATATGTCTGAGCGCGGAAATGTGTGTGCGTGCGACGGTGGCGGCGGGAGTTGCGGGATGTACCGCGAGAGTTACGGGCTACTTTTATTCTTTTTCTTTTATTCAAACACGGAGTACACGGAGCACATAAAGAGAACAGCCGGTTGCGATGCACGATAAACGATGCACGATGACCGGATTCATCGTGCATCGTTTTCAAATCCACCCCGCTCGCAGTATGCCTTTGATCCGCGGAAAGCGTACCAGGATATTACGGCATACGATACGGCGGGAATCAGCATTCCCGGAGCGACGGCTTTCGCCCAGGAGGCGTCGGCGATCAGGCCGATGAGGGGCGTCAGGAGCGCGCCGCCGATGAGGCTCATCACGAGGATGGATGCGCCCAGTTTTGCATGAACGCCGAGGCCTTTTACGCCGGAGGCAAAGTTCGTCGGGTACATCAGCGACATGAAGAACGTGGTGGCTATCATCGCGCCGATGCCGATCCAGTGCGAGAGGGCGTGCAGCCCCGTCCACGACGCCCATTCCGAGCCGAGAATGACGACGGCTACCAGACAGATGTTTATCAGCGCGTAGACGCCCATCAGTTTCGTGGCCTGTATCCATTTCATCAGGAAGGTCGAGAAGAAGCGTCCGGCCATGAAGACGAGCATGTTGACGATGAGCAGTCCGCCGGCCTGTTTTTCGGTCATGGGGCTGTTTTCCTGCACGTATGTGATGAGGTAGCTCCACGTGCCCAGCTGTGCGCCGAGATAGAAGAACTGCGAGATAATGGCGCCGTACCAGTGCGGGAAGCGGAGCAGGGCGCGGAAACTGCCGCGGCTCCGCGCATCGCCGGAGGCTTCCACTTTCGGGAACTTCGTTTTCCAGATAAGGAAGGCGACGGTCAGGACGATCGTGCCGATGAGGATGTACGTCGGCCATACGCGGCTGTTTTCCGTCTGCAGGAAATCGGTGTAGGCATTGCCCGTGGCGGTGATTTGCGCTTTCATCGCCGCAATGCGCTCCGCCGTCGGTTCATTGCCGGAGAAGATGAAGAGCGTGCCGAGCGTGACGCCGGTGATGCCTCCGATGGGGTTGAACGACTGCGCGAGGTTCAGGCGGCGCGCCGAAGTGGACGGGTCGCCGAGCGTCGTCACGAAGCTGTTGGCGCCAAGTTCGAGGAACGAAAGTCCGCTTCCGATCACGAAGATGCCGCTCAGGAAGATGAAGTACACGCCCGACCCGGCTGCGGGATAGAACAGGAAACAGCCGGCGGCGAAGATCAGCAGTCCGGCGATAAGCCCCGACTTGTAGCCGTAGCGCTGCATGAAGAGGCCGGCCGGGATGGCGAGGCAGAAGTATCCGAGCTTGATGGCCGTCTGGATGAGGCCGGCCTCGAAGCGCGTCAGCTCGAGGGATTTCTGGAACTGTTTTATCAGGACGTCGTTCAGCACGTTGGGCAGCGCCCAGAGGAAGAACAGCAGGGTGACGAGTGCAAAGGTGAAGACGTAACCCGGGGTAATCAGTCTGGCTTTTGTATTGTTCATGGCGCCGTGTTTTTATGATTTCAACCGTCCGTCCATATCCGTGCCGTTTTCGGGCAGCAGGGGGAATTTCACCGGCGCATTGTCGCGCGTCGAGCGATAGATGGCCGTGAAGAGTTCCACCGTGCGCCGTCCCGTTTCGCCCGTGACCAGCGGTTCGCGGCCGCCGTCGAGCGCCTGCAGGAAATCTTCGATTTGCCGTTCCATGTAGTATACCGTCGGGTCGATGCGCTCGAACAGTTCGCTGTCCTCGCGCACCCATCCGGCGAGCAGCGTTTCCTCGCCGGGCACCGTCCAGAGGTCGTTTACCGGCGGTTCGAGGACGGACGACATGCCGGCCACGAACATGGCGCCGCCGTCGGTCTGCACGCCCACCGAGGCGCCGTTCGAGCCGTGCACCTGCACTTTGCCGAAGATGCCGGGCTTCTGCGAGTTGCTGACGATGATGTTGCCGATGCCGCCGTTGCGGAACTTGACGATGGCCAGGGCCGTGTCTTCGACGTCGATATACGGATGATTGAGGTTGCGCCGGAGGCCGTAGACTTCGTCCACCTCGCCCATGAACCAGAGCAGAATGTCGAGCTGGTGCGGCGCCTGGTTGACGAGCACTCCGCCGCCCTCCATGTCCCACGTACCGCGCCACGGGTCGGCGTCGTAGTAAGCGCGGTCGCGCCAGCCGAGCATGTTGATCGTGCCGAACGCCGGCTCGCCGATCTTCCCGTCGTCGATAGCCTTGCGGATGCGCTGCACGGGCGCATACCAGCGTCGCTGGCTGATGACGCCCAGCCGTACGCCCGCTTCGCGGCAGGCTTCGATGATGGCGTCACAGTCTTCGAGCGTCGAGGCCAGCGGCTTTTCGACCAGCACGTTTGCTCCGGCGCGCGCGGCGGCAACGGTCACGTCGCGGTGGAACGGATGCGGATTGCACACGACGGCGAGGTCTATCCCGTTTTCGCGAATCATGGCCTCGATGCCCGCGGCGTCGACGCCGTAAGGTTTGGCGCCGTACGCTTCGGCGAACTTCCGGGCCGAATCCGGCGTGCGGCTCCACACGGCCGCAAGTGTTGCACCGGACAGGTTTCCGATGGCTTTTGCATGGAGATGCGCTACTTTGCCGCATCCGATGATAGCAAGTTTTCTCATTTTTGTTTTATTGTTTGATGATTGAATATTTCACGGTACAAGAATCACTTTGTTCAGGTTGCCCTCGCGGCTGTAGAGTTTGCGGAACCATTCGGCGCCTTCGCTCAGGGGGGCTACGGCGGAAATCATGCCGTCTACGTTCAGGGCGCCTCCGGCGATCATGTCGAGCACGATTTCGTATTCGCCGCTGATGGCGCAGCTGCCCTGGACTTTGATTTCGCCGGTCACGACCTTTTGCAGCGGGAAGTTGATTTCGGGCGTCACGTTGCCGACCAGCACGGCCGTCGCGCCTTTGCGCAGCGAATCGATCAGCGTATTGACGGTCGGCGCGATGCCGATGGCTTCGAATCCGAAGTCGGCGCCGCGTCCCTTCGTGCAGGCGCGCACCGTATCGGCTACCGGCTGATGTCCGGAACGGACGGTCACGCCGGCGCCGTACCTGGCGGCCATGCGGAGTTTCTCCTCATCCACGTCGACGGCAATCACGGGCGTCGCGCCCGATGCCTTGAGCATGCTGACGATGAACGTGCCGATCATGCCGCTGCCGATGACGACGGCGCTGTCGCCTGCCTGTATGCCGGAGAGCCGCACGGCGTGCGTGGCCACGGCGGCCGGTTCGACCATCGCGGCCTGTTCGAAGGTGACGCTGTCGGGGATGCGATACAGGATGTGCTGCGGCACAGCCAGGTATTCGGCAAAGGCGCCGTGGCGTTTGTAGTCCACCGGCGAAACGCCCACAACCTGACGTCCCTCGCTGAGGTTGTAGCGTCCCTTGAGCGTGTACCAGTCGTCGAGCGGATAGACGGTCGAATCGAACGTGACGCGGTCGCCGACGTTCCAGCGTGTGACGCCGCCGCCCACCGCGACGATTTCGCCGGAGGCTTCGTGCCCCATGATGACGGGCGGCTGCCGGCGTCCCGTGCTGCCGTCCATGCCGTGCACGTCGCTTCCGCAGATGCCGCATGCTTTTACTCTGATGAGCACTTCGCCGTCACCCGCCTGCGGGTCGGCCACATCTTTGTACACAAGTTTGTTGTACTCTTCCAATACCAATGCTTTCATTTGTTCTGTTGTTTTATTTG
>JAIRYD010000017.1 GCA_031267935.1 Tannerella sp. | reverse complement strand
ATGAAATTGAAAAAAATAGTTGTCGCGGTAGATTCTTTCAAAGGCTGTCTCAGTTCCGGCGAAATAGGGAAAGCGGCGGAGAACGGGATAAAGGCCGTCTTTCCCTCGTGCGAAGTCGTACAAATCCCTGTCGCCGACGGTGGCGAAGGCGTTCTGGACGTGCTGATGCCGGTTGTAAACGGGCGATACGCGTCCGTCCGGGCGCACAATCCGCTGATGAAACCGATGACCGCCCGCTACGGAATATCGTCCGACGGCCGTACGGGACTGATAGAAATGGCTGCCGTCAGCGGATTGCCGCTGGTTCCCGTCGCGCAGCGCAATCCGATGCTGACCACGTCTTTCGGAACGGGAGAACTTATTCGGGATGCGCTCGAAAAGGACTGCCGCGATTTCGTTGTCGGCATCGGAGGCAGCGCCACCAACGATGCGGGTCTGGGGATGCTGCAGGCGCTGGGTTTCCGCTTTTTGGACGGAAACGGTTCGGAACTGGGCGTTGGCGGGAAAATCATGCGGGACGTGGCCGGCATCGACGCCTCCCATGCCCATCCCGCCCTGAAAGATTCGCGTTTCACGATAGCCTGCGACGTCCGCAATCCTTTTTGCGGAGAGGATGGCGCGGCATACGTCTACGCCCGCCAGAAAGGCGCCGACGACGGGATGATACGGGCGCTGGACGACGGCCTGTCGTCGCTGGCAAAAGTGATATTGAACGCCACGGGAAAGGACATCGCGAATGTTCCGGGGTCAGGCGCGGCGGGAGGACTTGGGGGAGGCTTCCTGGCTTTCCTGAACGCCGTCCTGAAACCCGGCATCGCGTTGCTGCTGGATTATCTGGAGTTCGACCGCCGGATCGAAGGCGCCGACCTTATCATCACCGGCGAAGGGCGTGTAGACCGGCAAAGCGTCATGGGCAAAGCGCCCTGGGGCGTTTTGCAGGCTGCCCGGAAGCAGGGCGTTCCGGTTGTCGTCATCGCCGGAGGCCTGGAAGATGTGGCGGAAATAAACCGCGCCGGATTCCAGGGCGTTTTCTCCATCACCCCCGGCCCCGTCCCGCTGGAGAAAGCAATGGAACCCGGATTTGCCGGCGAAAATATCAGACAGACAGTCATGCAGATTTGCCGAGTCATAAACTGCTTGCCTATCAGTTGAAAATCTTCGTCATTGCGAGGGCGCAGCCCGAAGCAATCCAGGCACAGGCGACGACCTGGATTGCTTCACTTCGTTCGCAATGACGGGGCCCGGCTTTTCAGACAGACCCGCGTGAAAAGAAATCCTAAATAAAATTTCCAGCTGAATAAAACTCTTAATTTTTAATTCTTAATTTTTAATTCCCATGCAGACCGCCATCGGAGCCATACTCGGTTTACTTATCGCCATCGTGCTGATACTAAAAAAATTCAATACGGCATACAGCCTGATACTGGGCGCCGTCATCGGCGGAGTTGCGGGGGGATTTGCCCTCCCCCAGACCATCCATTACATGATGGAAGGAGTGAAAGACGTGATTCCGGCTATCGTGAGGATACTTACCGCCGGCGTACTGTCGGGCGTTTTGATTAAAACCGGGGCGGCGTCCCGGATTGCGCTGACCATTGCCGGTGTCATGGGCGAAAGGAAGTCGCTCGTCGCGCTGATTCTGTCGGCTTTTCTGCTGACGGCTATCGGCGTGTTTATCGACGTGGCGGTACTCACCGTTGCGCCCATCGCCCTCGCCGTGGGAAAGCGGATGAATTATTCGAAAATGAAAATCCTGATTGGAATGATTGCGGGCGGCAAGTGCGGAAACATCATATCGCCCAATCCGAATACCATTATCGCGGCGGAGAATTTTCAGGCGAACCTGTCGTCGGTGATGTACGTGAATCTTGTTCCGGCGATAGTGGGATTGATTGCCGCGACAGGCCTGATTTACATTTTCACGGACAAAGGCGAAAGGATAACGTCACTGCCGGAACAGGAAGACGTGTCGGGTCTGCCCTCGTTCTGGAGGAGTATTGCCGGGCCGGCATTTACGGTTTTTTTGCTGATGCTGCGTCCGTTAGCCGGCATCACGGTAGACCCGCTGATTGCGTTGCCGGCGGGAGGCGTGCTGGGAATCATCGTCATGTCCAGGTTCGGGATGCTGACGGAAAGCCTGTCGTACGGCCTGGAAAAAATGTCGGGCGTGGCAATTCTGCTGATCGGTACGGGTACGATAGCCGGCATTATCAAGGTATCTTCGCTGAAAGACGTGATACTGTCCGGCCTGCAGCATCTTTCGATAGGAGAAACGCTTGTTGCGCCGGTGTCGGGCGCGCTCATGTCGGCGGTAACGGCCTCGACGACGGCCGGAGCAACGCTGGCGTCGGCCTCTTTTGCCGAAGTGGTGATGGCGTCGGGCATATCGGCCGTGTGGGGTGCGGCAATGGTAAATTCGGGCGCAACCGTGCTCGATCATCTTCCGCACGGTTCCTTTTTCCATGTTACGGCGGGTTCCGTGGAAATGAGTTTGAGGGAACGGCTGAAGCTGATCGGTTACGAATCGCTGATCGGTATCGTCCTGGCGATTGCGACGGTTGTCTGTTACCTGGTGGTGAAATAATCCGCGCCCTGAATCGCCCGAAGGTAGCTACCGATGACGCAAAGGTAGCTACCGATGACGCAAAGGTAGCTACCGATGATGCAAAGGTAGCTACCGATGGTGCAAAGGTAGCGACCGATGACGCAACGGTAGCTACCGATGACGCAACGGTCGCGCCCGATGACGCAACGGTCGCTACCGATGACGCAAAGGTAGCTACCGATGATGCAAAGGTAGCTACCGATGATGCAAAGGTAGCTACCGATGATGCAAAGGTAGCTACCGATGACGCAAAGGTAGCTACCGATGGTGCAAAGGTAGCTACCGATGATGCAAAGGTAGACGGGAATTTACGGCCGGCAGACACGTTTTTACGGATAAAACTATGAATCCGTTTATCGTTCATCGTTAAACTCGCAATTTTTAGACCGCATGAAGTATAGCGACGAAGCGTCACGCCGAAGTCGGAGTTTTCAGAAATTCCCCTCCCCCCCTGAACAAATCAAGGACCGCGGCCTTGCGTCTCGCGTATCCGGCATTGCCGGTCCGCTTTTTATAAAACATATCGCCCTTCTGCGGAATACATTCGCCTCTGTTGAAAACTTTTTTTGACATTGCAGCCGGTCATTAAAATAAAAATGTATATCTTTACATATCTAAAACTGCCGACGACGACATGCGCGGCAGTGAATGAATTAAGAATGAACGAAGTAGAAGTATGTTATCATATTCCGGTATTATTCGGTGAAAGTATGGACGGTTTGAATATCCGGCCTTCGGGGGTTTATGTCGACCTCACGTTCGGAGGCGGAGGGCATGCGCGCGGCATTCTGGAACGCCTGGGACGCGAAGGCCGGCTCTACGGATTCGACCAGGACGCGGATGCGGAAGCAAACATCCCCGCCGACGACCGGTTTGTCTTTGTACGCGGCAATTTCCGCTATCTGTCGAATTTCATGCGCTATCACGGCGTGGCGCAGGTGGACGGGATTCTGGCCGACCTGGGCGTTTCGTCGCACCACTTCGACGACGAGGCGCGCGGTTTTTCGTTCCGTTTCGACGGCGATCTGGACATGCGCATGAACAACCGCGCAGGCAAAACGGCAGCCGACATACTGAATGCCTGTTCCGAAGAAACGCTGGCTTCCGCCTTTCACTGCTTCGGCGAAGTGAAATCAGCCCGCAAACTGGCCGCCGGCATAGTGGCCTCGCGCACCGCCGCACCGATACGCACGACCGGCGATTTGCTGCAGATCGTCAAACCGTTTGCAGGATGGGACAACGACCGCAAATTTCTCGCCCGGGTTTTTCAGGCGCTGCGCATTCAGGTGAACGACGAAATGCAGGCGCTGCGCGAGATGCTGACCCAGGCCCTGCACCTCCTCAAGCCCGGCGGACGGCTGGCCGTCATCACCTACCATTCGCTCGAAGACCGGCTGGTAAAAAATTTTCTCCGCACCGGAAACGTCGACGGCCAAAACCCGTCCGATGTCTTCGGAAACAGGTCGACGCCATTCCGGCTGATTCACGGCAGGAGCATTACGCCTTCGGCCGAAGAAATCGACCACAATCCGCGTGCACGAAGCGCAAGACTACGAATTGCAGAAAAAATAACAATACGATGAATCTGAAACATCAATCGCGTAAGAAGAAGAAAAAAAACAGACGTTTCTCCATACTGTATTTCCTCAGCGGAGGCATACTGAAGGAAGACTTCGTCGTCAGGCACACGCGCATGATCGTACTGGTCGTCATCCTGCTGTTTTTCCTCATCGGCAACCGCTACACCTGCCTGCTGAAACTGCGCGAAATCGGCCGTCTGGAAGAAGAATTGAAAGACATCAAAAACCTGGCAATCACGATATCCGGCGAACTGACGGGAAGCAACCGCCTGTCCGAAATCGAAGAAATGGTCAAAAAGCAGGACCTTGGCCTCGAAAGCGCCCGGACGCCGCCCTACATATTATATAAATAAGGTATGGACAGGACACCCGAAAACGAAGAATCCGCAGAAGTAGCCGGCAAAACGAACATACTGGTACGTTACGCCGTCGTCGTCCTCCTGCTCTCGCTGGTAGTAGGGGGCATTCTCGTACATCTCTTCAAAATCTCGTATGTAGACGGCCATAAATGGGTACGGACGTGGCAGAAAGAACAAAACTGGAGGCCCATGAGAGTGGTAAGCCCGAACCGCGGCAATATCTACTCGTCGGACGGAAAACTGATGTCTACCAGCATGCCTATGTATGAACTGTACATGGATTTCAGACTGGATAACAAATTTCCGAAAGATTCGTTTCTCTACTCCCGAAACAACGGCGTCGATTCGCTCGCCTACTACCTGTCGAAAAAACTCAAAGACCGTTCGACCGACGAATACAAAGCCTATCTGAAGCGCGGCATCAACTCGCGAAGCACCGAATTTAGAGTATCTTCAAAAAAAGTGTCTTACATCGACCTGAAAGAAATCAGGAAATATCCCTTCTTCAGACTCGGAAGAAACAAAAGCGGCTTTTACGAAAAAGAATATCTGGAACGCCAGAAACTGTTCGGCTCGCTGGCCGGGCGCACCATCGGATACATCGACGAACATTACTGGGACAACCTGTCGAAAGGCATGAAAGGTATCGAGTTGCGATACGATTCGCTTTTACGCGGCGAAACGGGACGAAGCCGGACGACACGCGTCGGCGGACGGTGGGTCAACGTTTCTCTCGAAGACCCCGTCGACGGATATGATGTCGTGACAACCCTCGACACCCAAATACAGGATATCACCGAAAAAGCGCTCCACGACAAGGTGCGCGAATTGCAACCCAGCGAAGCCGTCGCCATCGTGATGGAAGTAAAAACGGGAGAAGTAAAAGCCATTACGAATCTTATCCGCACGCGAAACGGCACCTATTCCGAAGCCGAAAACAGAGCCGTCAACGGCCAGTACGAACCCGGCTCGACGTTCAAGACCGCCGTCATGATGGTCGCACTCGAAGACGGCGTATGCACGCCCGACAAAATACTGGACACAAATCATGGCATTTACATTTACAAAGGCCTCCCCATCAGAGACCATAACTACAACCGCGGCGGATACGCGCTCCTCTCGGCGGAACAAGTGCTCTGGAATTCGTCCAACGTGGGCATGGTCAAAATCGTGCTGGGAGGATACGAACACAACGCGCCGAAATTCATTGCCGGACTGGAGCGCATCGGCATTCTCTCCGACCTGAATCTCGAAATTGCAGGCGCCGGAAAGCCCCGAATCTTTAAGCCGGGAGACAGAGGATGGTCCGACCAGTCGCTCCCACGCATGTCCTACGGCGCTGAAGTACAGATGCCGCCAATATATACCCTCGCACACTACAACGCCATCGCCAACCGGGGCAAAATGATTCGTCCCATTTTCACCAAAGAAATTCAACGCGACGGAAAGTCCGTAGACCGTTTCAAAACCGAAGAAATCGTCTCGTCCATCTGTTCGGCCAAAACGCTGGAAATCATCAGGAGCATGCTGGTAAATACCGTCGAAAAGGGAACAGGAAGCGCCGCGCGTTCGGACGTGGTTTCCATTGCCGGAAAAACGGGTACGGCACAGCTGATCAACAGAGACGGTACGATCTACGGCCACAACGTTTCGTTCTGCGGATATTTCCCTGCCGACAATCCGCAGTATTCGTGTATCATTTTCATGCACCGCCCGAACGGCAACCCTTCGGGTGGAATAATGTGCGGGACGGTGTTCAAATCCATTGCGGAAAAAATTTACTCCCGTCAATCGAAAATAATCGTCCGTTCGATGGCACCCGATTCGGCAAGCATCGGCGTGCCCGAAGTCAAGAGCGGGAATGCAAAATCGCTGGCATACGTGCTGGACGAGTTGAACATCAAAAACACGGGCGCAGTGAAATCCGGATATGTGTCCGGAAAACGGAATATGACGACACAATCGCTCGACATAAAAGAACTGACCGTCCGGGATGACCTCATACCCAGCGTGATCGGAATGGGCGCGAAAGACGCCGTCTTCGCACTGGAAAAATGCGGGCTGAACGTTCGTCTGTCGGGACGGGGAAAAGTCGAGTCCCAGTCCCTGCCGCCCGGCGGACGCATTGTGAAAGGACAAACGATCACCATCTCATTAAAAAACTAACTGATACGTAAATGAATCTGAACGAACTGATTGAATATCTGCCGAAACGGCAGGGAATAAACAGCCGCGATGCCGGTTTTCCCGTTTCGGGTATCCGGTCCGATTCGCGGAAGATCGAAAGCGGAAATATATTTGTCGCCGTCAAGGGGACGACGGTCGACGGACATGATTTCATCAGCGACGCCATTGAAAAAGGCGCCGCCGCAATCGTGTGCGAACATGCCCCTTCCGGTGCGGAACCGTCCATTCCGTTTATCGTCGTACCCGACGCAGCCGAGGCTTTGGGCATCCTGCTGGATGCATGGTACGACCATCCTTCGTCCAGACTGGCATTAATCGGCGTCACCGGCACAAACGGAAAGACTACGGTCGCCACTGTCCTGTACGAACTGTTCCGCAGACTGGGATACAAGACCGGATTAATATCCACCGTTTGCAACTATATCGACGACAAACCGTTGCCGACCGACCACACCACGCCCGATGCAGTGACCCTGCATGCCCTGCTGGCACAAATGGCCGACGCGGGATGCGAATATGCGTTCATGGAAGTAAGTTCGCATGCCGTCGATCAAAAGAGAATAAGCGGAATCGTATACCGGGGCGGTATCTTTACCAATCTGACGCGCGACCATCTGGACTATCATCTGACCGTCGAGAACTACCTGAAGGCGAAGAAGAAATTTTTCGACAACCTGCCCGCATCGGCTTTTGCCCTCACCAACGCCGACGACAAGTCGGGGTATGTGATGCTGCAAAATACGCGGGCGAAGCGCTACGCCTATTCGTTGCAGACGCTGGCGGATTTCAAGGGGAGAGTGCTGGAGTCGCATTTCGAAGGCACCGAACTTTCGATAAACGGGCGCGAAGTCAACGTGCATTTCGCAGGCCGGTTCAATGCCGGCAACCTGCTGGCCGTCTACGGCGCCGCAGTCGCGCTGGGTGAAAATACGGACGAAATACTCATAGCTCTCAGCGCCTTACGCCCCGTTTCGGGACGATTCGAGACCATTCTGTCTCCTTTGGGCTACACGGCCATCGTAGACTACGCACATACGCCGGACGCCCTGACGAACGTACTGAACGGCATTCAGGAAGTGCTGCATGGTAACGGCCGAATTATCACCGTCGTAGGTGCAGGCGGTAACCGCGACAGGGGAAAACGCCCGCTGATGGCAAAGGAAGCTTGCCGGCTAAGCGACCAGCTGATCCTGACATCGGACAATCCGCGTTTCGAAGCACCCGACGACATCATACGCGATATGGAAAACGGCCTTAGTAACAGCGAGCTGGAGCATACGCTCCGTATCACCGACCGCAAGCAGGCGATCCTGACGGCGACACGGCTGGCGCAAAAAGGCGACGTCGTCCTTGTGGCGGGAAAAGGACATGAAGATTATCAGGATATTAAAGGCGTAAAACATCACTTTGACGACCGGGAAATAATAAGAAATATTTTTGCATCGCAACATAAATCATAACCATGCTGTACGACCTGTTCAATTATTTGGATTTACAATTCGACCTGCCCGGCACGGGAGTATTCCGATATATCTCGTTTCGGGCTATCTGCGCGCTTATTTTTTCGCTTTTCATCTCTACTACAATTGGTCACCGTATCATTAAAAAGTTGAAATTAATGCAGATAGGCGAATCGATCCGTGACCTTGGCGTCGAAGGGCAGACAAGCAAAAAGGGAACGCCGACGATGGGTGGTATCATCATCATCATTGCCATCCTGATTCCCGTGCTGCTCTTTTCGCGGATAAACAATATCTATCTGATAATAATGGTTATCACGACTATTTGGATGGGAGGGCTTGGCTTTGTGGACGATTATATCAAAGTGTTCAAAAAAGACAAGGAAGGTTTGCATGGATGGGCTAAAATTATTGCGCAGGTGGGACTTGGATTGATCGTCGGACTGATTCTCTTTTTCAGCCCCGATGTGGTGATCCAGGAAAACAGGATGGTAAAGACCCAAGAAAACATTGAAGATGTGCAGTATCACGTAAGCCGGATAAAATCCACGCAAACGACGATTCCGTTTGTGAAAAACAATAATTTCGACTACGCGCAACTGATCGGATGGACAGGCAAGCACCAGTCTACGGCGGCTTGCGTCATTTTCATTCTGATTGTCATTTTCATCGTCACCGCCGTATCGAACGGCGCCAATCTGACGGACGGGCTGGATGGCCTGGTGACAGGCAGTTCCGCTATCATTGGCGTCGCATTGGGCACACTGGCATACATGTCGTCGCATATCGAATTTGCTTCTTTCCTGAATATTATGTTCATCCCCGGCGCGGAAGAACTGGTCGTTTTCGCTTCGGCATTTATTGGGGCCACCATCGGCTTCCTCTGGTACAATGCCTATCCGGCTCAGGTCTTTATGGGTGATACGGGCAGCCTGACGCTGGGAGGCATCATCGCCGTCTTTGCCATTCTGATACGCAAAGAACTGCTGCTGCCGATTCTCTGCGGTATCTTTTTTGCGGAGGCTCTCTCGGTGATGTTGCAGGTATCGTATTTCAAATATACGAAGAAAAAATACGGTGCAGGCCGCAGAATATTTAAAATGACGCCGCTACATCATCATTTCCAGATCCGTGGCAATGCCGGAATACAGGCGCTGCTTCAAAAACCGCTGAACATCGTTCCCGAATCGAAAATCGTCGTTCGCTTCTGGCTGATCGCCGTGATCCTGGCGGCAATTACAATTATCACGTTAAAAGTCAGGTAAATGAATAAACGGATCGTCATATTGGGAGGAGGAGAAAGCGGAACAGGGGCAGCTGTGCTTGCCAAATCCAGAGGATTGGATGTGTTCGTATCCGATCTTTCGGCTATTCAACCCAAATACAAGGCTTTGCTGGATACGCATCACATAGCGTGGGAGGAAAACAGACACACGGAAACGAAGATTATGCAAGCGGACGAAATCATCAGAAGTCCGGGCATACCAGACAAGGCGCCCATCATGCAGGCTATTATGAAACAGCGTATTTCCGTTATTTCCGAAATAGAATTTGCAGGACGGTATATCGACGCGCGTAAAATATGCATCACGGGAAGCAACGGCAAAACGACAACGACCATGCTGACATACCATATCTTGAAGCAGGCAGGCCTGGACGTCGGGCTTGCAGGCAACGTGGGAAACAGTCTTGCGCTTCAGGCGGCCGAATCGCCGCACGATTATTACGTAATCGAACTGAGTAGTTTTCAACTGGATGACATGTATGATTTCAAGGCCGACATTGCCATCCTGCTTAACATCACGCCCGACCATCTGGATCGCTATCACTATGAACTGCAGGAGTATGTGAATGCCAAGTTTCGTATTCTGCGCAATCAGACCGTACAGGATGCTTTCATCTTTTGGAGCGGCGATCCCATCATCGCCCGCGAAATCGAAAAGCATCCGCCGAAAGCCGTGACGTATCCGTTTTCAGACGATTATAGCGCCGATTTAAATGGGTATATAAAAGATGAAGAACTGGTGATCGATACGCCAAACGGCGTTTTTTCGATGCGGCAAAGCGAACTCGCCTTGCATGGCACACACAATCTGTATAACTCGATGGCAGCCGCCATTGCGTCAAAAATACTGAATATCAGCAATGAATATATACGCTGTTCGCTCGGCGACTTCAGTGGCGTAGCGCACCGGATGGAAAAGGTCGCCGATGTCCGCGGCGTCTGTTATATCAATGATTCCAAGGCGACAAACGTCAATTCCTGCTGGTATGCCCTGCAAACCGTCCGCACGAAAATTGTCCTTATCCTTGGCGGCACGGACAAGGGGAACGATTACGCGGAAATCGAATCGTCAGTGCGCGAAAAAGTACGGGCGCTGGTATTTATAGGTGTAGATAACAGTAAATTACATGCATTTTTCGATAACTGTACGCCCTCGATTGCCGATGCCTGTTCGATGGAAGAAGCGGTGAGAAAAGCCTCCGTTTTTGCCCGGGAGGGCGATACGGTCCTGCTCTCGCCCTGCTGCGCCAGCTTCGACCTGTTCAAAAATTACGAAGACCGCGGCCGTCAGTTTAAAGAGTGTGTCAAAAACTTAGCACGATAAAGTCATGACAAAGAGAGATGTAATAAAAAAATTATTTCATGGAGATGTATCCGTCTGGATTATTTTCCTGCTACTCTGCTGTTTGTCGCTCGTCGAGGTCTTCAGTGCCACCAGTACGCTGGCTTACAGGCAATCCAACATCTGGCAACCGATCATCCGCCATGCCCTGTTTCTGTTTGCAGGCGCCATACTGGTGATCGTTTTGAGCCGCGTGCATTACAAATATTTTTCGATGGCTATTTTCCTGTTGCCAATAGCTTTTGTGATGCTGGCGATTACACCTTTTGTCGGAGTCACCGTGAACAATGCCGCCCGTTTTCTGGATCTTTTCGGCTTTCAGTTTCAACCGTCCGAACTGGCCAAGCTGGGATGTATCGTCCACGTCGCCTTCTGGCTCAGCAAGCGCGGCAAAATGAGCGATTCCATGATATACAAAATCATTCTATGGGGCATTGTTCCCATCTGTGTGTTAATTGCTTACGGAAACTTTTCCACAGCATTCCTGCTGGGCATCGTCTGCTTTCTGATGATGTTCATCGGACAGATTCCGTTCAGAAAATTAGGCAGTCTCCTATTGTGGGTCTGCACGCTGCTGCTGGTCGGGACGCTGCTGATATATATCGTTCCACCCGACACGGTAGAAAAATACGTCCCTCGCGCTACCACATGGCAAAAACGTTTTATCCAGTTTATCAACCCCGAACAACTCACCGAAGCCGAGAAAATGAAAGCGGCGTCGGATGCCGACAGAGCGAAAAGAGACTCCATATTCATCATGACGAACGATAATTTCCAGACCAACCATGCCAAAATGGCGATCGCGCGGGGCGGAATTTTGGGAAAAGGCCCCGGACAAAGTGCACAGCGCGACGTCCTGCCGCAAGCATATTCCGACTTCATTTATGCCATCATCGTCGAAGAATTGGGCATTGTGC
Source organism: Tannerella sp. (assembly GCA_031267935.1). Classification (GTDB taxonomy): domain Bacteria; phylum Bacteroidota; class Bacteroidia; order Bacteroidales; family Tannerellaceae; genus Tannerella. The sequence continues at coordinate 14,858 of JAIRYD010000017.1, read as the reverse complement.
TGGGAGGCATCGGCGTACTCCTGCTCTACATCATGCTGATGATACGCGTGGGGATACTTGCCCGACGATGCGAAAAACTTTTCCCGCAATACCTTGTGCTCGGTTGCGGAATGATAATTGTGATACAGGCATTTACCAATATGGCCGTAGCCGTTAATCTGATTCCCGTGACGGGGCAGCCCCTCCCGCTCGTAAGCCGGGGTGGCACGTCGACGCTACTGACTTGCGCCTACATGGGTATCATACTAAGCATAAGTCATTTCGGCTCCAAAATGGATGAAGAAGATGAAGAAGACGAGAATGAACCGGAAGACGGAACGGAATTCGAAGACGAAACGAAACCCGAAGAAAATGAGACGGAAAACATCGTATCCACCTTAAATCGGACAGACGAATGAAACCGTACAGAATCATCATAAGCGGCGGCGGAACAGGCGGGCATATCTTTCCCGCCATATCTATTGCAAACACGTTCAAACGGCGACATCCCGACGCCGAAATCCTGTTTGTGGGCGCAGACAACCGCATGGAAATGGAACGTGTCCCAAAGGCCGGATACAAGATCGTCGGACTGCCTGTCAGCGGTTTCGACCGCAGTCGCAAACTGAAAAGCATCGCCGTCCTGTTCAGGTTTATCAAGAGCCTGCGCATGGCAAAAAAAATCATTCGCACGTTCAAACCCGACATTGCGGTCGGCGTAGGCGGATACGCCAGCGCACCTATCTTGTGGGCGGCATCGTCGCTGGGTATTCCGACACTGATTCAGGAACAAAACTCGTATGCAGGGATTACCAACAAGTTTCTGGGCAAACGTGCTGACAGGATTTGCGTGGCCTACGAGGGAATGGAACGATTTTTCCCTGCCGGGAAAATTGTCCTCACGGGAAATCCCGTACGTAAGGAACTGGAACAAAAACTTGAAGACCGAAAGACCGCACTGGCCCACTTCCGGCTGCAACCGGACAGAAAAACCGTGCTGCTCATCGGCGGCAGCCTGGGCGCGCGAACGATTAACAATGGCGTGCAGAACGGACTGAAACGACTGACGGATGCCGGCATACAGCTCATCTGGCAAACGGGTAAATATTATTATCCCGCCATCAGGCAGCGACTGGAACAGACGGATACGGGCGATCGAGTCTGGTACGCAGATTTCATCACACGAATGGATTATGCCTATGCGGCAGCGGATCTGGTCGTTTCGCGAGCAGGCGCGGGTTCTGTTTCGGAACTTTGTCTGCTGAAAAAAGCAGCCATCCTGATACCTTCGCCCAACGTGGCGGAAGATCATCAGACAAAAAATGCGTTGGCTGTCGCGGACAAAGGCGCCGCCGTCGTGATTGCCGACAGGGACGCCGAAACGCTTTTGACCGATACGATACTGAACCTTATATCCGACACGGACAAACTGAAATCGCTCGGCGAACAAATCGGCCTGCTGGCGCAACGCCACAGCGCGGAACTGATTGCAGATGAAATCGAAAAATTGACGTTACAAACGTATAAAATATGAATATCCATACGATACGATCTATTTATTTCATTGGAGCAGGCGGCATCGGAATGAGTGCGCTCGCCCGTTATTTCCTTTCTAAAGGCATACACACAGGTGGCTACGACCGGGTTCCGTCCGAATTGACGGAACGGCTGGCAGCCGAAGGAGCCGATATTCATTATACCGATGATGAAAAACTGATCGCAAATGAATTTAAGCGCCCGGAACAGACGCTGGTGGTCTACACGCCCGCCGTACCCGATACGCATGCCGAACTGCGTTTTTTCCGTGCCAACGGTTTCGAAGTGCTGAAACGTTCGCAAGTGCTGGGACTGCTCACAGAGTCGGTGCGGGGGCTTTGCATCGCCGGGACGCACGGCAAAACAACCACCTCGGCCATGACGGCGCATTTGCTCAAACATTCGCACGTCGATTGCAGCGCATTCCTCGGAGGCATCCTGAAAGGCTACGACAGCAACCTGATGCTGTCTGCCACAAGCGATCTGACCGTGATTGAAGCCGACGAGTACGACCGCTCGTTCCATCAGCTTTCGCCCTGCATGGCGGTCGTTACCAGTGTAGACCCCGACCATCTGGACATTTACGGCACGCCTGAAGCCTATCGCGAAAGTTTCGAGATCTTCACGTCGCTGATTCGTCCGCGCGGCGCGCTGATTATGAAGTCGGGTATCGACCTCACGCCCCGCCTGCAATCGCACGTCCGGCTCTACACCTATTCCCGTTCGGACGAAAAAGCCGATTTCCACGCGCGCAACATCCGCATCGGAAACGGCGAAATCGTTTTTGATTTCGTGACGCCATCCGGCAAAATCGAGGAGATCCGGTTGGGTGTGCCCGTCGAAGTGAATATCGAAAACGGCGTAGCGGCAATGGCGCTGGCCTGCCTGAACGGCGTCCGTCCGGACGAAATCCGGAACGGCATGCAATCGTTTGAAGGCGTCTTGCGCCGCTTCGATCTCCGGTTGAAAACCGCCGGCATCGTATTCATTGACGATTATGCGCATCATCCCGAAGAAATACGAAATTGCATCCGCTCCGTGAGAGCGCTTTATCCCGGCCGTAAAATCACGGGCATCTTTCAGCCGCATCTCTACTCGCGTACGCGCGACTTTGCCGCCGGTTTTGCAGAAAGCCTTTCGCTGCTGGACGAACTGATTCTGCTCGATATCTATCCGGCACGCGAAGACCCCATACCCGGCGTCACGTCGCAAATCATTTTCGACCGCGTCACGCTTTCACAAAAAATACTTTGCTCGAAAGAACAGTTGCCCCGCGTCATCGCCTCCGGCAATTTCGAAGTAGTGCTGACCATCGGAGCAGGCGACATCGACCGGCTTGTAGAACCGATAAAACACATGCTGGAACAAAAATGAAACGCATCCTCTCCATACTCGCCGCAGCGCTGCTTTTATGCTATTTCATCTTCATCGCCTTCGTGGCGAAAGGTGAAAAAGACGACGCCATCTGCCGCGAAGTGACGGTGGTGATCAAAGACAGTCTGGACCGGCACTTCCTGAATAAAAACGACATTGTCGCGTCGCTGAAAAATGCAAAGCTCTATCCGGTCGACCTGTTCATCAGCCGGATCAATACCGACAAAATAGAAAAACACATTGCAAAAAACCACCTGCTCGCAACGGTCAGCGTCTACAAAACGCCTTCGGGAAAAGTGAAAATCGAAGTCACGCAGAAAATGCCTGTCCTGCGTGTGTTTAGCGCCGATGGAAGCTATTATGTGGACGATTGGGGACACATCATGCCCTCCGATTTTCAGTATGCCACGTATCTGCCTGTGGCAAGCGGAAACATAGAAAAATCGTTAGCAACGTCGGACTTATACAAATTTGCACTATTTTTGCGGAAACATGAGTTCTGGAACAACCAGATTGAACAGATATACGTGCATCCGAATAAAGAAGTTGAATTGGTTCCGCGCGTTGGAAGTCACCGTATTATACTGGGCGATTTCAACGATTTCGAAGCAAAGATGGACAATTTGCAGCTTTTTTACGAGCAGGCGATTCCCCGGACAGGATGGGAAAAATACAATATAATCAATCTGAAATACAGGAATCAGATAGTGTGTACAAAAAAATAAAGTATTTATATGGTAAACGGCAATTACATTGTGGCAATCGATTTCGGAGGTTCCCGTTTTCAGGGAATGATCGGCCGGAAAAACGCCGAAGGCATGTTAGGGATTGTGGCCAGAGAAAGTGAAGATTCCAAAAAGTTCATGTGTCGCGGACGAATCACCAATCTGGAAGATGCCTCCATGTGTATCAGCAAGATAGTCAAGAAGCTGGAAAATGCGGCAAACAAGGGAAAAACGCCCGACGACAAGATAAAAGTAAAGCGGATATACGTCGGCGTCTACGGACAGTCCATCCATTCCATCGAACATTCCGTAGCGCGGATTATCCGCGAATCGAGGGTTGCCGAAGACGACGTGCAGGTCTTGAACGAGCAATGCCGCACGCACGCGGCAAACATGAGTGAAGACGCAAAGGTCTACGCCATCCTGCCGCCGGTCTATTACCTGGACGACAGGATTATCGGCAATCCGCTCGGCGCCATGTGCACGCAGCAGCTCAAGGCGAGCTACCAACTGATTGTCGGATGGCCCTCGATCGACACGCTGGCCCGGCAGGCCGTAAAAAAAACGGGCTATGACCTTGCGGGCATCCTCGTTTCGCCGATTTCCCTGGCGGAAGCCCTTCTCGACTACGAAGAGAAAAAAGCGGGAAGCATACTGATTCATCTCGATTTCGGCGTCACGACGATCGCCGTATATAAGGACTGTTCGCTTGCATTCTTTGCCACAGTGCCGTTTGGCGACGGTCTGATTACGAAAGACCTGTCGAAAGAGCTGGACTTGAGCGAAGCGCATGCGGAAGAATTGAAAAACGGCTACGTGAATCTCGCCGCAGACGGGAACAGGGCGTCGTCCGGCTCGATCGAATACATCATCGACGGGAAAAAGATAGACCGTTACAGGGCGGACATGATAGCCGGCGCCCGTGCGCGCGAAATCGTCGAAAACGTATACAGCCTTGTAAAATCCGAAACGCAGTCGAGATCTTTTGCCGGCAGCATCAAACTGACGGGCGAAGCATCGGAATTGAAAGGCATGGCCGAACTGATTGCCACCCGGTTCAAGCTGAACGTCGTCCGGACGGACATTCCCGGCGAATGGAACGGCGCGGCGGGAAAAGACGACCTGATGGCTGTCGGCCTGCTTGCCGGCGCCTCGGAAAACTGCGTGGAATTTGCCCGCCCGGTCGCTCCGCAACCGACGGCAACCGACGGAACATCCGGAACCACCGGCAACAGAAACGGCTCGGACGTGACGGGGACGGCAGGAGGGTTCGACGACAGCAGATCGAAAAAAAGCCTGAAGGACAGACTGAAGGATATGTTTGAAGGAGTGTAGGCCGTTTGACTTGAATTTGTAATCAGCAAGTAATATGATTTGACTATGAGCGACGATAAGATTAAACTGAATTTTTCGATTCCGACCGACACGCAGAAAATAATCAAGGTGATCGGTGTCGGCGGCGGTGGCGGAAATGCCGTTTCGCACATGTTTCGCAAGGGCATACACGACGTGTCCTTCGTGCTGTGCAATACCGATGTGCAGGCAATGAAAAACTCCGAAGTGCCCGTCAAGCTCTGCCTGGGGCCGCAAACGACCAAAGGCCTCGGCGCAGGCAACAGACCGGAAGTAGCCAGAGCGTCGGCCGTCGAAAGCGAAGACGAAATACGCAGCATGCTGAGCGACGGCACGCAAATGGTCTTCATCACAGCCGGAATGGGCGGCGGAACGGGTACGGGCGCGGCGCCCGTGATCGCACGGATTGCAAAGGAGATGAGCATACTGACGGTAGGCATTGTGACGATCCCCTTCGTGTTCGAAAAGAAAAACAAAATCCTGCAGGCGCTTGTCGGCGTCGAGGAGATGAACCGGAACGTGGACGCACTGCTCGTAATCAACAACGAACGCCTGTACGACATTTATAAAAACATCTCCACAAGCGCGAGCGCAGCCTTTGCCAAAGCCGACGATACCCTCGCCGTGGCCGCGAAGAGCATTGCCGAAATCATCACCGTAAACGGCATCATCAACCTGGACTTTGCCGACGTGCGCACCACGATGGAAAACGGCGGCGTCGCGCTGATGAGCGACGGATACGGCGAAGGCGAAGGACGCCTGGAAACAGCCATCGACGACGCCTTCCGGTCGCCGCTGCTGAACAACAGCAACATCTTCAACGCAAAAAAAATACTCTTCAACATCTCCTCCGGAAAAGGCGACGACGAACTCAGCATAGACGAAATGGCCTACATGGATGCCTTCATGGACCGTTTCGGCAGCGATATCGACGTGATATGGGGCCTGGCACGCGACGAATCGCTGGAGGGAAAAGTCAAGTTCACGGTGCTGGCCACGGGCTTCGACCTGACGGACGAAGCCTTCGAAGCCTCCATGCAGTCCGGCGACGAAAAGGAACGCACCCGGGACGAAACGCACCGCTATCAGGAATATCTTCTGCGTAAATATTACGGCGACATGATCCACAAAAGACCCGCGCCGTCCATCCCGATTCTCACGCTCGAAGAAATGGAAGACGAAAACATCGTCGAAATCATCGAAAAATATCCGGCCTGCAACCGCAATCCCTCGCTGCTCGAAAACGCGCGCAACAAGGTTTCCTTCGAGAACCGGAAAAACGAAAGCGCCACCCCGGTGATCAGCGGATTCTAACACAAAAACAAAAACAGATATGAGTTTATTCGAACAAGTCAGCAATGACATCAAGGTTGCCATGCTGGCAAAAGACAAAGTGAAACTGAGCGCACTGCGCAACGTAAAAAAAGTATTCCTCGAAGCCAAAACCGCGCCGGGAGCAAACGACACGCTGACCGACGACGAGGCCGTCCGCATCATCCGCAAACTGGTGAAGCAGGGACGGGACGCCGCCCTGATCTATCAGCAGCAGAACCGTCCCGACCTGGCGGACGAGGAACTCGGACAGGTCGAAGCCCTCGAAGCCTACCTGCCGCAGCAGATGACGCCCGAAGCGCTCGAAGACGAGTTGATAAAAATCATCGCGCAGACCGCCGCCGCCGGCCCGCAGGATATGGGACGGGTGATGGGCGTCGCAACAAAAGCCTTCGCGGGACGCGCCGACGGACGCGCCATCTCCGAAGCCGTCAAACGCCTGCTCGCCGGTTCATGAATCCGGAGCGGACGCCCCGACACGCACATAACTGTACTTCGCGCGGCCTGAAATCGGGAGTTTAACTGTGAACGATGAACGATGAACGGATTTACGATTCATAAAACCATGCTGCGCACAGTATAAAAAAACATACAACACGACACACACATGCTTACTTTCTGCGGTTGCATCGCACTGCTCGTTGCCGGATACGCCGTTTACGGCGCATGGATGGAGCGCATCTTCGGAGTAAACGCCGGGCGCTCCACCCCCGCCGTGGCAATGCCCGACGGCGTAGACTACGTGCCCATGCCGTGGTGGCGCGTCTTTCTCATACAGTTTCTGAACATTGCAGGGCTTGGACCCATCTTCGGCGCCATCATGGGCGTGATGTACGGCCCGGCCGCATTCCTCTGGATCGTGCTCGGCACCATTTTCGGCGGAGCCGTACACGACTACTTTTCGGGAATGATGTCCGTCCGCAGCAACGGCGCCAGCCTGCCCGAACTGGTGGGACGCGAACTGGGCGCCGGCATACGGCAGTTCATGCGCCTGTTTTCCGTCCTGCTCATGATCCTGGTCGGCGCCGTATTCATTTCCGGACCCGCCGGTCTGCTGGCCGGACTGACGCCGGGCGCCGGCACAGCAGTATGGACGGTCGTCATTTTCACCTACTACATACTGGCCACGCTGCTTCCCGTCGACAAACTCATCGGCAAAATATATCCCTTCTTCGGCGCCGCGCTGATATTCATGGCCGCCGGCATCTTCATCTCGCTCTTCCTGAACGGCGCGCCCATACCCGAACTGACCGAAGGACTGCACAACCGCCATCCCGACGCCGGCAGCCTGCACCTCTTCCCCATGATGTTCGTCAGCATCGCCTGCGGCGCCATCTCCGGCTTTCATGCCACGCAGTCGCCCATGATGGCGCGCTGCATCGCGAACGAAAAGTACGGCCGCCGCTGCTTCTACGGCGCGATGGTGGCCGAAGGCGTCGTGGCCCTGATATGGGCCGCCGCCGCCGCCTCGTTCTTCGGCTCCGTCGAAGCGCTGAATGCCTACGTGACCGGCCTGCCGGCCACGGCAAACAAGGCCGCCGAAGTCGTGAACCTCATCGCCGGCACGTGGCTGGGACGCCTGGGCGGACTGCTCGCCATACTCGGCGTCGTGGCCGCACCCATCACCTCGGGCGACACCGCGCTGCGCTCGGCACGCCTGATCGTGGCCGACTTCATGCACCTCGACCAGAAACCCCTCTCACGCCGGCTCCTGATTTCCGTCCCCATATTTATCCTCACCTTCCTGGTGCTGAACATAAACTTCGACGTGCTCTGGCGCTACTTCGCATGGTGCAACCAGACGCTCGCCGTCTTCACCCTCTGGTCCGTCACCGTCTACCTGCGCCGCCACCGCCGCCTCTACGCCGTCGCCCTCCTGCCCGCGCTCTTCATGACCTGCGTCACCTCCACATACCTGCTCGCCGCCGCACGCCCCGAAGGCTTCGGACTCGCCTACGAAGTCGCCCTCGCGGCAGGCATCGCCCTCACCGCCGCCACGCTCGCCCTCTTCCTGAAGAAAAAGAACGGAACGAGGAATGAGGAATGAGGAATGAGGAACGATGAATGATGAACTATGAACGATGAACGATGAACGATGAACGGCGGAACGGGTGACCGGGGTGCAACTGTCAATTCTACCGACATTTTGGTCCCGACGGGACTAATCGCGCACTGCCGAACAGCGCCGTTCATCGTTCATCGTTCATAGTTCATCGTTCCGGCACGTGTTTCCGTCGCTCCGGCTCGAGTCTCCAACGCTCCGGCTCGAGTCTCCAACGCTCCGGCTCGAGTCTCCAACGCTCCGGCTCGAGTCTCCGGCGCTCCGGCTCGAGTCTCCGGCGCTCCGGCACGCAGGGATGTTTCCGCATCCCGTGCACCGCTTTCAACCGGCTGTGCTCCCTGTGTGCGACGTGTACTCCGTGTTTGAACGAAAAAAACCGGCACTGTCACAGCGCCGGTTTTTCGCATATAAACCAAGCATAAGAAAAGAATCTATTTCACGTCTGCGGAATAATTTTCCGCGGAGACATTTGTTTCTGCTGCCGTTCCCGACGGTTTGAACGTAATCTTTTTCTCCAACTCTCCCTCGAACGTATTGATTTTGACCGTCAGCTCGATTTCTTCCGTTTCACGGATGTCGGAAAGGTCGAACGCGACCATGCCCTTCTGGGCGTACAGCGTATTGTCGCCATACGCATTGTGACGAAACTCGTAAGAATACGGCGTGTCGGCATTGTCCATCTTCACGAGATTGACGTAGTGCACGACGCCCATGCCGCCATTCCTGAATCCGAACTCGACGTTCAGATAGCCGTCGCCGATCCACATGTTCAGGATCTTCACCGGATCGCGCCCGTATTCGCCGTCGTTCTTTTCATCCAGATCTTTCGCCACGTCTTTTGTCAGCACATTGCGGATATCAAGAACCTTGACGGCATGGTCGTATCCCTGAAACCTGTCGGACAGGATGGTGTATACCACGATGACGCGCTGCTTCTGCTGCGCATCGTACCAGGGTGCATCCGTGGCGGCAGGCCAGAGCGTCGTTCCGTCGTCCAGCGTAAACGAATATGCGCCGTCGCCGAGCGGATTCACCGTCGCAATCGAATACCATGCATCATTCATCGAATACACGCCGTCATCATTACAGGCGTTCAGCAGCAAACCCGCCAGAACAATACACAATGCCGATTTCAATAATTTCATATTCTTCATACTTTCATTTTAGTTTGTGATTTGCTTTTAAGATGCGGTTGCCGCAAAAAACGTTGCATGCGGAGCAGATAAATAATGTGATGAAACTGGAAAATGTACTACATTTGCAGGTCGAAAAAACGAATTTCATGGATTACAATACTCATATACTGGCCAACGGGCTTCGCCTGATTCATTTGCCGTCGGAGGCGGCCGTAGCCTACTGCGGCTTTGCCATCCGTGCGGGTGCGAGAGACGAGTTGCCGGATGAAACGGGTCTGGCGCATTTCGTCGAACATCTGCTGTTCAAGGGCACGCGCAAACGCCGCACGTGGCACATACTGAACCGCATGGAAGCCGTGGGCGGCGAACTGAACGCCTATACTTCCAAGGAGGAAACGTTCATATATGCCGTTTTCCTTTCGGACGATTTCGAACGCGCGGTGGAGCTGATGGCCGATCTGGTCATCCATTCGCAGTTTCCGCAGCAGGAGATGGAAAAGGAACGCATGGTCGTGCTCGACGAGATCGGTTCGTGCCGTGACAATCCTCCGGAACTGATTGCCGACGAGTTCGAAGACATGCTTTTTGCCGGCCATCCGCTGGGCCATCCCATTCTGGGCGACAAAAAATCGCTGCTTTCGTTTCGCCGCGAGTCGTGCTTTTCTTTTGTAAAACGATACTATACGGCGCCGGATATGATATTCTTTTCGATGGGAAGCGCCGACTTCCGGCGCGTGAAGCGTCTGTCGGAAAAGTATTTTTCGGATATCCCGGCGCAGGCGTCCGTGCGCGGCGCCCCGCAGTCGCCCGCAACTCCGCCCCGGCAGATGGCGAAAAAGAAAAAAACGCATCAGACGCATGTCATGACGGGCGGACGGGCATATCCGCTTTTCGACGACCGGCAGACGGCGCTCTTTCTGCTGAACGACATCCTGGGCGGCCCGGGCATGAACAGCCGGCTGAACATTTCGCTGCGCGAGAGAAACGGACTGGTCTACAACGTCGAATCCAGCGTATCGGCCTACACGGATACGGGGGCTTTCGCCATATACTTCGGTACCGACCCGAAAAACAGAGAAAAGGCGCTTCATCTGGTCGAAAGGGAATTGCGCATGCTGCGCGAGCATAAATTGAGCGACGCGCGTCTGTCGGCCGCAAAGAAACAGGCCGTCGGACAGATCTGCGTGGCGCGCGACAACAGGGAGTCCCTGTTTCTCGGAATGGGCAAATCGTTCCTGCATCGCGACTGCTGCGACTCGCTGCCGGAAGTGTTTCGCCGTATCAACGCCGTCACGGCCACCCGGTTGTGCGAGGTGGCAAACGAAGTTTTTGCGCCCGCGGAAATGTCCAGTCTGATCTACGAATAGAGGGCTTCACCGGCAATGAATTTAAAAAACAACAAAAAAGGCGCCCGTATCCGCAGTTTACGCTAACTTTGCCTTTCAAATGGTAATGATATGGAAAAAAGAAGAAAATTCATGTTCATCGTGCAGGGCGAAGGGCGCGGACATCTGACGCAGGCCATTTCGCTGGCGGACATACTGCGCCGCAACGGACACGAGGTGGTCGCGACGCTGGTGGGGAAGAGTTTTTCGCGCGAGCTGCCTGATTTTTTCACGCGTAAAATGAATACGCCCGTTTTCGTGTACGAGGCGCCTTCGTTCGTTTTCAAGAAAGACAGGAAGCACATAGATTTCATAAAAACGATCGTCTACAATATCAATCCGCAAAAGCTGAAGCAGTATGGCGACAGCATAGAGCTGATTCACCGGAAGGCGGTGGAGTACAGGCCGGATATGGTGGTGAATTTTTACGAAGTGCTTCCGGGGTTCGCGCAGCTGCGTTTTCGTCACGACATACCGTTCGTCAATATCGGTCATCAGTACATGATGCGCCATCCCGATTATCTGCAGGGGAAGGGTGATCCGCAGAACATGATGCTTCTCAGGCTGCATTCGATCCTGACGAGCATGGGTGCGGCGAAGATTCTGGCGCTGTCGTTTTATCCCATGAAAAGTTATCCGAACGAGCGGATCGTTGTCGTTCCGCCGCTGCTGCGGGGGGAGGTGCTGGAGTTGGAGCCGGTGGAGGGCGACTACATACTGGGTTACATGCTGAATCAGGGTTATGAGAATGAAGTGCATGCGTGGCATAAAAAGCATCCGGAAGTGAAGCTTCATTTTTTCTGGGACAGGGAGGATGCGCCCGAAACATTGACGGTGGATGATACCTTTACGCTGCACACGATCAGCGACGAGCTGTTTTTGAAATACATGGCCGGCTGCAGGGGGTATGTCACGACGGCCGGCTTCGAATCGGTTTGCGAGGCGATGTATCTGGGCAAGCCCGTCATGATGATTCCGGCTCATATCGAGCAGGAGGTGAATGCGGCCGATGCCCTGTCGATCGACGGCGGCATTGCAGGCGTCAGGTTCGATTTGAGCAAGTTGCTTGCATACATGGATACGGAGCGGAAGTTCGACGTGAAAAGATTCCGGGAGTGGATCCGTTCGGCGGACAGGATTTTCATCGAGCAGTTGATTTCGGCGATGGAGTGACGGGGGTTGCGGGGATGGTTGCGGCGGCTTTTATTTTTAACATGGGGGGACATGGGGGACGCGGGGGACATGGAGGACGCGAGGGGGGGGTGATTCATCCCTGCATTTTCTGTTCCGGAGAGAAGGGTTTTGCATGTGTGCTCCGTGTTTGGATGAGGGAGGAAATATTGTCTGCATTTGTTGTTGTCTCACCAGGATTCGAACCTGGACAAACAGAACCAAAACCTGTTGTGCTGCCATTACACCATGAGACAGTTGGATGCGATTGTTGTTCGGCGGTGCAAAGATGGGGATTTTCTCTCAAATCTGCAACTGTTTGCGGCGAAAGGTTAGCGGGCAATCAGGAGGGAGTAGTTTTTTTTGCCGCGCTGTATGAGCAAATATTTATTGTTAAGGAGGTTATTCGTATCCACGTGCATGTCGTGATCGGTCAGTTTTTCTCTGTTCAGGCTGACGCCTCCGCTTTGCACGAGTTTGCGCATTTCGCTTTTCGAGGAAAAGACGGGTGCTTTTTCCGTGCACAGGTCGATGGCTTTGATTCCTGCGGCCAGTTCGCGGCGCGAAACGGGGAACCGGGGAACGCCTTCGAAGACGGCGAGCAGTGTTTCTTCGTCCAGTTTTCGGAGTGCGTCGGAGGTAGCGTTTCCAAACAGGATAGCGGATGCTTCGACGGCGGCTTCGTAGTCTTGAGTGGAGTGCACCATGATGGTGATTTCCTTTGCCAGGCGTTTTTGCAGGGGGCGGAGATGCGGTGCGGCGTCATGTTCGGCGGTGAGCGATTCGATGTCGGGTCTGTCCAGGGGGGTGAAGATGCGTATGTATCGTGCGGCGTCGGCATCGCTCACGTTCAGCCAGAACTGGTAGAAGGCGTACGGGGAGGTGCGTTTGGGGTCGAGCCATACGTTGCCTGTTTCTGTTTTTCCGAACTTGCCTCCGTCGGCTTTGGTGATCAGCGGGCATGTGAGGGCGAAGGCTTCTCCGTTCACCTTGCGGCGAATCAGTTCGGTGCCGGTCGTGATGTTGCCCCACTGGTCGGAGCCTCCCATCTGGAGGCGGCAGTGTTCGTGCTGGTAGAGGAAGAGGTAGTCGTAGGCCTGCATGAGCTGGTAGGAGAATTCGGTGAAGGACATGCCGGCGGTGTTCGATTCGCCGGCGAGGCGTTTCCTGACCGAGTCTTTCGCCATCATGTAGTTGACGGTAATATGCTTGCCGATGTCGCGGATGAAGTTCAGGAAGGTATAGTCTTTCATCCAGTCGTAGTTGTTGACGAGCCGGGCGGCATTGGGCGCAGCCGAATCGAAGTCGAGGAAGCGGGCCAGCTGTTTGCGGATACATTCCTGATTGTGGCGCAGCGTCGTTTCGTCGAGCAGATTGCGTTCGGCCGATTTCATGGAGGGGTCGCCGATCATGCCCGTAGCGCCGCCCACGAGTGCGATGGGGCGGTGTCCGGCGCGCTGGAAATGCTTGAGCATCATCACGCTTACCAGATGACCGATGTGGAGCGAGTCGGCCGTCGGGTCGATGCCGACGTAGGCGGACGTCAGTTCCTTACACAGCTGTTCTTCAGTGCCGGGCATGATGTCGTGAATCATGCCCCGCCATCTTAGTTCTTCAACAAAGTTCATTTTTGCAACGTTTTTTTTCGAGGTGCAAAGGTATATGAAATATTTGGAATTGCACCGGATGCGGGCGACGGACTTGAAAAATTATACTGTGAACGATGAAAATTATGAATTATGAATTATGAGCTATGAACTATGAATCCGTTCATAGTTTATCGTTCATAGTTCATAGTTCATAGTTCATAGTTCATCGTTCGACTCCCAATTTCAGACCGCGTGAAGTTTTATTTCGTACTTTTGCCAAATTTTCAGTATGAAGTATTTCCTTATCTTTCTCGGCATGGTGAGCCTCGGCGTGGGCGTTGCGGGCATTTTTCTGCCTCTTTTGCCGACCACGCCTTTTCTGCTGCTGTCGGCAGCGCTGTTTGCACGCAGTTCCGCACGGCTGTACGGATGGCTGCTGCATCACCGGATTTTCGGCCGCTACGTGCGTGATTTTCTGCAGGAAAAGGCCATCCCGATGCGCATAAAAATACTTTCCGTATCGGCCATGTGGACGGCCATGCTGTGGACGGTCTTTTTTGTCGTGCACGAAATGCGCTGGCTGCAGGCGCTGCTGACGGTCGTTGCCGCGGGCATCACGTGGCATATTCTGTCGTACAAAACGAAGAAGTAGATCGCATAAACTCCACGCCGGCGGGGCAAAAAAGAACAACCCGCTGCAGAAAAAGGCGAGGCCCGCGCCGTCATTGTGAACGTCATAACGTCGTATGCCCCTTGCCGTAATGCCATAAGTACAAGCCGAAAAGGCGCCGACCGCTCCGTCATTGCGAGGTACGAAGCAATCCAGTCATTATGCCACATGGATTGCTTCACTGCGTTCGCAATGACGGCGTGGGACATGCCTGTGATTGCGGGCAGGGACACGTATCTTCGTCATTGCGAGGCACGAAGCAATCCATACAGTGGACAGCCTGGATTGCTTCACTGCATTCGCAATGACGTCGTATATGCTTTGTTGTAATATCAGCGGGACAGACCGAAAAGGAGAGATTCGTGCCGTCATGACGAGGTGTACACTTTGCCGCAAAGCATTCGTAATCGAATAAAAGGATACATCTGCCCCGTCATCTTTGCGAACGCCGTGAAGCAATCCGGTCGTCACGGATGTTTCCTTCCGGATTCAGTTGAGTCACGTGAAATAAATAACTCATGTTACGCATCCACTGCACCGGACACCG
>JAIRYD010000109.1 GCA_031267935.1 Tannerella sp. | reverse complement strand
CCTCCACGAGATTTTGATGTGTAGAGATCATATTGTTTTCTGTTGACATGCAAGCCCTGACGGACTATGCCTGTGTCAAACCCGGATTAATCCGCATTTCATATATTGTTGATTCCTGTTTTTATATTCGAGAGAAGGGCAGACACGCAGGTCTGCCCCTACGCACCTGCACGATTTGTCGCATGCAGGGGCAGACCTGCGTGTCTGCCCTGTTCGCCGGTGACGCGGACAGGCGTATCCTCTCGCCCGATTGTGGGCGCCTTGCAACCGTCTTTCCTTTATTTCCGAAGAGAAAATCAATAATCCGTCTCCATCCATAAAATCCGCGTCATCTGCGCGCCACTCACTCGAATCGAAAAAAATCACTTGCGAATCTCGGAATCGTGCCGTATCTTTGTCCCGGAAAACAGCAGTTTTACCGCCCGTTTTCTGTGGAAGATACGTTTTTTTAGCGCACGAAAATATGACTTTAAATTATATTTGGATAGGATTCATCATTGTAGCATTCGCAGTAGCCCTTTGTAAATTGATTTTCATGGGTGATACGGATGTCTTTACACAGATCGTGCTGTCCACTTTCGATTCGGCGAAGCTCGGATTCGATATCTCCATCGGACTGACCGGCGTGCTGTCTCTTTGGCTGGGGCTGATGAAGATCGGCGAACGGGCCGGTCTGGTGGCCCTGTTTGCACGGATGGCTTCGCCCGTCTTCAGCAAGCTCTTTCCCGAACTGCCGAAAGATCATCCCGCCACAGGTTCGATTTTCATGAATTTTTCCGCCAACATGCTCGGTCTTGACAACGCCGCCACGCCGATCGGCCTGCAGGCCATGCAGCAGTTGCAGGCACTGAATCCTCACCGCGACAGAGCCAGCAATTCGATGATTATGTTTCTTTGTATCAACGCCTCCGGACTGACGCTGGTACCGATCACCATCATGATGTATCGTGCGCAGTTTGGCGCCGCAAATCCGGCGGACGTCTTTCTGCCGATTCTCCTGACCACCTTCATTGCCACCCTGGTCGCCATTGTGTCCGTCTGTATTATGCAAAAAATAAACTTGTTACAGCGCAATCTGCTGCTGTTTTTCGGTGCGATGTTTCTTTTCATCGGCGGACTGATGTGTCTCTTTCGCTACATGCCGAAGGAACGCGTCGAATTGTATTCTACACTTTTTGCCAACATGCTGCTGTTTACGATTATTTGCGGTTTTCTGATTGCCGGCTTCGTAAAGAAGCTGAACGTCTACGATGCTTTTATCGAAGGCGCAAAAGAAGGCTTTCAGACGGCTGTCAAGATTGTTCCGTATCTGGTTGCTATCTTTTTGGCGATAGGCGTTTTCCGTGCCTCGGGTGCGATGGATTTTCTGATCGGCGGCGTCCGTTCGCTTGTGACGGCTGCCGGCTGGGACGTCGATTTTGCAGGCGCTCTGCCGACGATGCTGATGAAACCTTTGAGCGGCAGCAGTTCGCGCGGAATGATGCTCGACGCGATGAATACCTACGGCGCCGATTCGTTTGTCGGGCGACTGTCGTGTGTAGCGCAGGGATCGGTCGATACCGTTTTTTATGTCGCAGCCGTCTATTACGGCAGTGTCGCCATCCGCAATACGCGGTATACCGTGCCCTGCGCCCTGGTGGCCGACCTTGCCGGCGCCATTGCCGCCGTAATCATGACCTGCCTGTTTTTCCCTGATACGATATAGCCTATGGCGGTGAATTTTTTTGCAGAAGAAGTAACGATGCCGCCTGTCGACAAGATGGCGGTACGACGGTGGATCAAGTCGGTCGCAGCCGGATACGGCCGTACGGCAGGTGCACTCACGTACATATTCTGTACGGACGACAAAATTCTCGATGTAAACAGCGCTTTTCTGCAGCACGATTATTATACCGATATCATCACGTTCGACTATTCGGAAGGAACCCGGATTTCCGGCGATTTGTTTATCAGCCTCGACACCGTGCGCAGCAATTCGCAGCAGTTCGGCGCCACCTTCACGGATGAATTGCTCCGCGTCATGATTCATGGCGTGCTGCATCTGTGCGGCCTTACCGACAAGTGCGAAGTCGAGCAGTTGCGCATGCGCGAAGCGGAAAATGACGCCCTGAAAATTTACGCACATAATTGCAAATGATTTGATGATGGAGTTTAAGTACGATGTAATTGTAGTAGGAGGGGGGCATGCCGGATGCGAGGCGGCGGCAGCGGCAGCCGGTCTTGGGTCGAAGACATTGCTTGTCACGATGGACATGCACAAAATCGCGAATATGAGCTGCAATCCTGCGATCGGCGGTATTGCGAAAGGACAGATTGTACGCGAGATCGATGCCCTGGGCGGTTATATGGGAATTGTGGCCGACCGTACGGCCATTCAGTTTCGCATGCTCAATCGCAGCAAGGGACCGGCCATGTGGAGTCCGCGTGCGCAGAGCGACCGGACAAAATATATTTCCGTCTGGCGCCAGGCGCTCGATCATCTGCCGAATCTGTTTATCTGGCAGGATACGGTCGTCGCGCTTTTGCATGTATGCGGCGCCGTTTCCGGTGTACGTACGGCGATGGGCGTCACTTTTTTCGCAAAATCGGTGGTGCTGACCAACGGCACTTTTCTTAACGGCATGCTTCATATCGGTCCGGTCATGATGAAGGGCGGTCGTTTGGCCGAACCTGCCGTGGAGGGACTGACCGAACAGTTACATTCGCTGGGTTTTCGTTCCGGCCGGATGAAGACGGGCACACCCGTTCGTATCGACGGGCGGAGCGTACATTTCGACGAAATGACGGAACAGCCGGGCGAAAATGATTTTCACGGATTTTCATATCTCGATACGGTTTCACGTTCGCTGAAGCAGTTGAGTTGCCGGATGCTGTATACCAACGCAGCCTGTCACGACGTATTGCGGCGCGGCCTGCCCGAATCGCCGCTGTACAACGGACAGATTCAAAGCGTCGGGCCGCGCTACTGTCCGAGTATCGAGACAAAGATTGTGACGTTTGCCGACAGGACGCGTCATCAACTTTTTCTTGAACCGGAAGGCGAAGACACGCAGGAATATTATCTCAACGGGTTTTCTTCTTCCCTGCCGATCGCGATTCAATTGGAGGCATTGAAGCAAATCCCCGCTTTCCGCGACATAAGGATCTACCGTCCCGGCTATGCCATCGAGTACGATTTTTTCGATCCGACCCAGCTGACGCATACGCTCGAAACGAAGCCGATAAAAAATCTTTTCTTTGCCGGACAGATTAACGGCACGACGGGCTACGAGGAAGCAGCGGGGCAGGGCCTGGTTGCCGGCATCAATGCGCATGTAAATTGTCACGGCGGTGCGCCTTTTGTGCTCAATCGCGACGAGGCTTATATCGGCGTGCTGATTGATGATTTGGTGATCAAGGGCGTCGACGAACCGTACCGGATGTTTACCTCGCGCGCGGAATATCGAATCTTACTTCGCCAGGACGATGCCGACATGCGTCTGACGGAAAAGTCGTATCTGCTGGGATTGGCCGGCGCCGATCGTTATCATTTGCTTCAGACGAAGAAAGAGGCAGTGACGGCGTTGACCGAATTCATCGAATCTTATTCGGTAAAACCTTCGCAGGTGAATGATTTTCTCGAAAAAGCCGACAGTGCGCCGCTGTCGCACGGTTGCAAGTTGATCGACCTGCTTGTTCGTCCGCAGTTGACGATACGCCGGCTTGCCGATGTCTTGCCGGATTTCTCGGCACAGATAGATCGTTTTGCATCCGGCACGCGGTCTGAAGAAATACTCGAAGCGGTCGAGATTTCCGTCAAGTATGCCGGTTATATTCGGCGTGAGCGTCAGATCGCCGACAAGATTTCACGGCTCGAGCATCTGCATATTCGTGACAAGTTCGATTATGATGCAATTCAGTCGCTCTCGACGGAAGCGCGGCAAAAGTTAAAACGGATAAATCCCGAAACGCTTGCTCAGGCAAGCCGCATTCCGGGCATCTCGCCGAGCGATGTGAATATTCTTTTGATTCTTTTGGGGCGATAAAAATAAAATTGTTCCACGTGGAACAATTTGTCTTGAACTAAAAACGATGGATAATAAAGAGGCGCACATAGCAGAAATCATTTCGTTGATTCCCGACAAGCCGGGTTGTTATCAGTATTTCGACGAGAAAGGCGTCATTATTTATGTGGGCAAGGCGAAGGATTTGAAGCGGCGTGTTTCGTCGTATTTTCAGAAAGAACCCGAAAACAACAAAACGCGCATGCTCGTCCGGCGAATTTGCGACATCAAATATATCGTCGTGGATACGGAAGAAGAAGCGCTATTGCTGGAAAACAATCTTATCAAACAGTACCGTCCGCGATACAACGTGTTGTTGAAAGACGGGAAGACATATCCTTCCATCGTCATAAAGAACGAACCGTTTCCGCGGATTTTCCAGACGCGAAATATTGTGCGCGACGGCTCGCTCTATTTCGGCCCGTACGCTTCTCCGTACATGGCCAAAGTGATGATTCAAATGATCAAAAACATGTATCCGATACGGTCCTGCAAATTCCCGCTTTCGCCTGCCGCAATCAAAAGCGGAAAATACAAGGTCTGTTTGGACTACCATATCAAACGTTGTAAAGGCCCTTGCGAAGGGATGCAGCATGCGGTAGATTATAACCGGAATATCTCGGAAATCAAGGAGATTCTGAAAGGCAACAGTTCGCGCGTCAGTCAGGCGCTGTTGAAGGAGATACAGGCGCTTGCAGCCGAGATGCGATTCGAGGAAGCACAGATGCTGAAGGAAAAGTATGATGTGCTCGAAAATTACCGCGCCCGTTCGACGGTGGTGCCGTCGATGATGCACGATATAGACGTTTTTTCGTTTGCCACAAATGAACAGTCGGCCTATATTAATTATATGCATATCGGCAACGGTGCGGTCGTGCAGGTCTACACCATCGAATACAAAAAACGGCTGAACGAGGCGAAAGAAGAATTGCTGGGATTGGGCATCGTCGAATTGCGGGAACGTTTCGGCAGCAATGCGTGCGAAATCATCGTGCCCTTTCTGCCGGATGTCGTTTCGGTAAAAGAGATAACGGTTACGGTTCCTCAGCGTGGCGATAAAAAGAAATTGCTCGATCTGTCGGTTATGAATGTCAAACAGTACAAGGCGGACAAACTGAAACGGGAAGACAAGTTCAATCCCGAACAGCGTACGACGCGCCTCCTGAAAATGATTCAGACAGACCTGCATCTGCCTTCGCTGCCGATGCATATCGAGTGTTTCGACAATTCAAATATCCAGGGTACGAATCCCGTTGCGGCATGCGTCGTCTTCAAGAAAACGAAACCATCGAAGAAAGACTATCGCCGGTTTCATATCAAGACGGTCGCGGGGCCCGATGATTTCGCTTCGATGAAGGAAGTAGTGACACGGCGTTACACGCGGTTAATCGACGAAGGGGCGTCGCTTCCGCAGCTGATCATCGTCGACGGTGGAAAGGGACAGTTGAACGTGGCCACGGAAGTGTTGCAGGAATTGAATTTGCGAAACAGGATTACGATTGTCGGATTGGCCAAGCGGCTCGAAGAAATCTTTTTCCCGGACGATCCGGTGCCGCTGGTGCTCGACAAAAATTCAGAGACGCTGAAGGTCATTCAGCACTTGCGGGACGAAGCGCACCGTTTCGGCATCACGTTTCACCGGGATCTGCGAAGCAAAAGTCAGATTCATTCGGAGCTTGACGCCATCAGGGGCGTCGGCGAAAAGACGAAAGAGATGTTGCTCAAAAAATACAGAAGCGTGAAACGTCTGCGCAGCGTGCCGCTTGACGAACTGGCCGGACTCATCGGGAAAAAGAAGGCGGAAACGGTGTGCAAAGGATTAAATACGGAATAATTGAAAATATGAAGACAGTGATTCAAAGAGTGCGGCATGCGTCCGTGACAATCGGCGATCTCGTAAAGGCGGAAATAAAGACGGGGATGCTTGTGCTGGTCGGGATCGAAGATGCGGACGGAAACGAAGACATCGAATGGCTGGCAAGGAAGATATGTAACCTGCGCATTTTCGACGATGCGCAGGGCGTGATGAACCGGTCGGTGCTGGAAGCGGACGGAGAGGTGTTGATCGTAAGTCAGTTTACGCTTCACGCCTCCACGAAAAAGGGCAATCGTCCTTCGTATATCCGTGCGGCAAAGCCCGAAATCGCCATTCCGCTGTACGAGCGGTTTTGCGATGAAATGGGGTTGCAGCTTGGACGTCATCCCGTGCAGACGGGCGAATTTGGTGCGGACATGCAGGTCCGGTTGCTGAACGACGGCCCCGTCACGATCATAATAGATACGAAAAATAAGGAATAAACGATGGAACAGTTGACGGTCAGACAGGCGCAGGCGCGTGTCGATCAATGGATCGGGACGTATGGCGTGCGCTATTTCAGCGAACTTACGAATACGGTTTTGCTGATGGAAGAAGTGGGTGAGATGGCGCGAATCATTGCGCGGACGTATGGCGAGCAGTCGTCTAAGGCGGGCGACGCCTCGTCCGACGATCTTGCGGATGAAATGGCGGATGTATTTTGGGTGCTGCTGTGTCTGGCGAATCAGACGGGCATAGATCTTGCCGACGCCTTCGAGAAAAACATGCGCAAGAAAACGCTGCGCGACAGCGAACGGCATATTCATAACAAAAAATTATAATTCTCATGAACGAACAGGACAAATTCCAGACCGCTTTCCGGCGTTTCGATGCGACGGAACCGGATGAGGTCGTTGCGAAGCGGGCGGCAGCCATTCGCGATGCACATTTTGCCGAAAATTTTGCACGCAAAGACGTGTGGGCGAAAATATACGGCTGTATCGACCTGACGACGCTGCATGCAACGGACACGGAAACGACGATCCGGAAGTGGGTCGAACGGGTAAACGGGGCGGATGGCGCCCGTCCGGCGCTGCCGAACGTAGCCGCGCTCTGCACGTATCCCATCTTTACGGAGGTCGTCAGGCAGTCGCTTCTGGCCGGGGGCGTGAAGATTGCAGTGGTGGCGGGCGGCTTTCCGTCGGCGCAGACTTTCTCGGAAGTCAAAATTGCCGAAACGGCGATGTCCGTAATGGGCGGCGCCGATGAAATAGACACGGTGATGAATCT
This sequence comes from Tannerella sp., assembly GCA_031267935.1. Lineage (GTDB taxonomy): Bacteria > Bacteroidota > Bacteroidia > Bacteroidales > Tannerellaceae > Tannerella. The sequence continues at coordinate 1,828 of JAIRYD010000109.1, read as the reverse complement.
GGGTTATTTTTTTGACGGCGCCTTTGAAGCGCTGACGGACGAGCTGGCCGAGATAAAGGACAGCTGTCTTCAGGCCACGCTCAAGGTCATTTTGGAGACGGGCGCATTGCGGACGGCGGAGAATATCCGGCGTGCGGCAATTTTATCGCTGTATTCAGGCGCCGATTTCATCAAAACTTCGACCGGAAAGGATTATCCCGGCGCGACGCCCGAAGCCGTATACGTGATGTGTCGCGTCATCAGGCAGTATGAAGCGCTGTCGGGGCGCAGGGCCGGAATCAAGATTTCGGGCGGCGTACGCACGGTCGAAGACGCCGTGCTTTATTATACGCTCGTGAAGGAACTGCTGGGCGAGGAATGGCTCGACAGCCGCTTTTTCCGTATCGGTGCAAGCCGGCTGGCCGACGACATCGTGCAGCGGATGGAGTAGGCGAGGGGAGTGACGCCGTACTCCGCGCGGCTGTCCGCCTTCGATATTCAACCGCCGGCACGTTGTGAACGATGAACTATGAACGATGAACGATGAATCGGGGCATCGTTCATCGTTTGCGTGCTTGGTTAAACTCGCAATCATAGATCGCGTGAAGTATGCAGCCCCGCACCCGTTTTTCATCCGTCCGCGACGATAGCGAACGTGACCGTTGCCGCGCCCCTGTAACCGCCCTTGCCGTGCAGCACGATGACCGCCATGCCGCAGCGGACATTGTGGCGGTAGGTGACGTGGAAATCGCGCGCAAAGACCAGTTCGACATCCTCCCGCCCCTTCTCGCGATAGCAGGCCGCGGGTATGGGCGTGACCGCCCTGCCGGTGTACGCCTGCACGGCGACCGGTTCGATCACGCACGCTCCGCCGGCCCCCAAGTCCCTGACGGCGCGATGATGCGTGTGGACATTGAAATACGCCGTCTCCGTATTCAGCAGCGCGACAAACCTGTCGTACGCTCCGTCCGCATCCGTCAGCGCCGCCGCGCCGATGCGGGCCGTCATCTGCCGGTAGACGGCGTTCATCTCCCGGCGCACGTCGCGCATGCGTCCCTGCGGCTGTTGCGACCTCTCGATGCTGCGCTGTTCGAAAACCGCTCCGAAGGCGCTTTCGGCCGCCTCGAGTTCCGTCACCCAGTCGGTCAGTCCCGTGACCTCCACCGGTCCGGCATACTCGCCGCTCCGCAGGTCGGCCACGAGCAGGTTCACGACCACCGTCTTCTCTTCGTACGACTTGCGCACGATCTGACCGAAAGCCCCGAAACGGTTCATCAAAGCCTGCGCCGCCACGACTACATCCGGGTCGAAATGATGCAGCGCCGTCGCGATGGCGCCGCGCATGCCGACAAGCGCACGGTCCACGCGCCCGTCGGCCTCGGCAACCGGCCGTGTGCAGTTGCTTTTGCGCATGACGTTCAGCAGCTGCTTCTGTCTCTCGAGGAGGGCGGCCAGCGCATCGTATTGCGGCTCCACAACCGCCCGTACGGCCGGAAATTTCACCACAAGCCCGCACACCGTATCCATGTATTCGCAGTGCGCCTCGTGGCGATAGAAGTGAAAACGTGCAGAAAGAATCTTTTCCATCTCATTTTATTTTTATTGTAAAACATTTTATACGTTGCGCGGTCTGAAATCGCGAGTTTGACTATGAACGATGAACGATGAACGATGAACGATGAATCCGGTCACAGTTCACGGTTCATAGTTCACAGTTCATAAAACCATGCCGCGCACAGTATAAGCAAATCCACTCACTCAGCCCGTGCACATCATGCAGGATCACGTTGCGCACCGTGCCGCATACTGTCCTGCACCATGACGCGATTCGTAAACCGGTGATATATTG
>JAIRYD010000058.1 GCA_031267935.1 Tannerella sp. | reverse complement strand
GGGAAGCAGATCTGCAGCCGGATGCTGCAAAAACGCAGCGAAAGACACTACGCCCAACGAGGACAATGTCACGAACATAAGCTGAAAACCCGAGTTCGATATAAGGTTTCTCTGTCCCGTCGGGACAGAAAAACCATTACATGTTATTTATTTCACGTTACTAAAATGCACTTTCACGATTAGTAAACTCCGCTTTTAGCGCCTCGCAAGCCTTTAATTCGGAGTTTTTGGAGATTCCCGCAACAGGATTTTCGCTGACGGGGCTAATCGCTTTTGCCTTGCAGGAATTCTTTTTCAGCTGTTTTTTCTTCCGAATATTTTTGCGACCAGATCGTTCCGCTTTATTTTCCGCAAAATATGCATGATCTGCGTACGCGCTTCGGGGAGGTACCAGAAGAAAAATATCCGCTGGGCGAGTTTTTCGTCCTGTGTGCCGGCACACGGTACGGGCTGCAGGGTGTACGGATGCAGGCCCGTGTAGTAGATCTCCGTCGCCAAGGTCATGGGTGTGGGCGTAAAGTCCTGCACCTGTTCGAGATGAAAGCGCATCCTTCGCGTTTTGACGGCAAGCTCGGCCATGTCGTTCAACGTGCATCCGGGGTGGCTCGAGATGAAGTACGGGATCAGTTGCAGGTTTAATCCTTTTGCCTTGCAGATACGCTCGAAGACAAGGCCGAACTGTTCGAACCGGCTGAACGGCGGTTTGCGCATCAACTGCAGCACACCGTCTTCCGTATGTTCGGGCGCGACCTTCAGGCGGCCCGACACGTGGTGGGCGATCAGTTCTTCCGTGTATTCTTCGGCCGAACGGTTCCACGCCTTCTCCGCGCAGGTGTGGAGAAGCAGATCATAGCGGATGCCGCTGCCAATGAACACTTTTTTGATTGCAGGCATCCGGCGGACGGCTCTGTACAATTCGAGCAGCGGCGTATGATCCGCATGCAGGTTTCGGCAAACAGAAGGCGCGATGCAGGACGGTTTTTTGCATTTCCGGCAGAGATTTTCATCCTCGCCCCTCATTCGGTACATATTGGCAGAAGGGCCGCCGAGGTCGCTCAGATTGCCTTTGAAATCAGGCATGTCGCATATCATTTCGATTTCCTTCAGTATCGAACGGCGGCTGCGCGACGTGATGAATTTTCCCTGATGCGCCGAAATGGTACAGAACGAACAGCCGCCGAAACATCCCCGGTGGATATTGACGGAAAACTTGATCATTTCGTATGCAGGAATGATTTTGCCGTTGTATTTGGGGTGCGGCATACGCGTGTACGGCAGATCGAACGACGCATCCAGTTCGGCTTCCGTCATGGGCGGACAGGGAGGATTGACTACAATCGCCTGCCGGCGAGTACGCTGTATGATTCGCGACGACAGGTACCTGTTCGATTCTTCCTCGACGACTCTGAAGTTCATCGCCTGTTTGCGTTTGTCTTTCAGGCATTCGTCGAAAGAAAACAGTTCGATGTCGTCCGGCAGCACGTCCACGCGGTCTGCGAGGAAAGCCGTCTGCCGAATGTCTTTCAACGCTGAAAAAGGCACGCCCTCGCGCAGCCTGCGTACCAGTTCGCGGACAGGATTTTCGCCCATGCCGTAGATCAGCAGGTCGGCCGGACTGTCGGCCAGGATGCCGGGACGCAGGCGGTCCTGCCAATAGTCGTAGTGCGCCAGGCGCCGCAACGATGCCTCGATACCTCCCAGTACGACAGGTGTTTCCGGGAAGAGCTGTTTCAGAATACAGGCATAGACGACGCTCGGATAATCGGGTCGCAGGCGCGGCTGTCTGTCGGGCGAATAAGCATCATCGCTTCGCAGTCGTTTGTTTGCCGTATAGTGGTTGACCATCGAATCCATTGCGCCCGGCGCAATCCCGAAGAAAAGGCGCGGCACACCCAGTTTCCTGAAATCGCGGTAATCGCCCCGCCAGTCGGGTTGCGGAACGATGGCTACGCGCAGCCCTTCGGCTTCGAGCACCCGACCGATGACTGCGGCGCCGAACGAAGGATGGTCGACGTAGGCATCGCCGCTGAACAGGATCACGTCCAGATAATCCCAGCCACGAAGTTCCACTTCCTTCTTTGTGGTCGGCAGCCAGTCCGTCAGTCCGGGATTTCTCAGTCCGGCAATCCTTTCCATACGAAACAGCCTGGAAAATGAAGTCGTCTGTCTTCTTCGAACAATCCAAATACGGCAGATCCCGAGCCGGACATCGACGCATACACGGCGCCTTGTGTATAGAGCCGTTCCTTGATGTCGCCGATCACGGGATAGCGGTTGAAGATACTCGGTTCGAAGTCATTAACAAGCCGTCCTCTCCACTCTGCGACAGGGCGGGAGACGGTTTCGCGCAACGGACAGGGCGGCTCCGACGGTTCGACGAGCGAATAGGCTTCGCGGGTAGACACGTGGACGTCGGGCTTGACAATGTACAGCGTGTAGCCCTTCAGCGACAAGGGTAACGGTTCAAACACGTTGCCCGTACCGGTGGCAAGGAGCGGTCTGTTGCGGACGAAGAAAGGACAGTCGGCGCCGAGAGTGGCCGCCGTTTTTTCCAGTTCGCCGTCGTCGAGATGCAGTTCGGCAAAGGCGTTCAGCAACTTGAGCATGAAAGCGGCATCTGCCGACCCGCCTCCCAACCCGGCGCCGAAGGGGATGGCTTTTTTCAGGCAGATGGCCGACGGAGGTATCGCGTATTTCTTTTTCAACGCATGCAAGGCTTTCATTACCAGGTTATCTTCGGGCGCGGCGTCCAGACGGATGCCGCTTTGCCCGAACGATGTTTCGCCGGCATGGACGACTTCCAGCGCATCCCGAAGCGGAATGGGATAAAAAACGGTTTCGATGTCGTGATAACCGTCCTGCCGTTTACCGGCAATGTGAAGTCCCAAATTGATTTTTGCGTTCGGGAAACAAATCATACGCGTCTTAATTGCCTGATCTGCGGGGTCCTTTCCGTCCGTTTTTCGGATGTGCGGATTCTTTTCTGTCCGGGCGTCTGCCGGCTTTTGCACCTTGTGGCGCGCCGCGCCTTCTTCCAAAGGCTTTTCCCCTGTTTTTTTCGGGTTCGTAGGCCGGCGCTTCACCTATCGACGGGTCGTCGATGGGAATCTTGTAAATCGTTTTTCCCAGGAATGTTTCGATTTCCTTGAAACGGCTTTGCTCTTCCACACCGACGAATGTGATGGCTACACCTTCGCCGTTCGTGCCGCGCGCCGTCCGGCCGATACGATGCACGTAGTCTTCGGGATCGTTTGGAATGTCGTAGTTGATTATCAGGCTGATGTCGGTGATATCGATGCCACGTGCAACCACGTCGGTCGCTACCAGTATATCCGTGTGCCTGTTTTTAAAGTCTTTCATCACCTGCTCGCGTTCGGATTGTTCCAGATCGGAATGCATGGCCTGCACATTGAATTCAAGTCGTTTAAGCGTAGCCGCCAGTTCCTTGACCTTCATTTTCGAAGACGAGAAAACGATGACGCGCTGTGGATTACTCTGCCGGAACAGATTCCTCAGAATGTGCAGTTTCTGCGCTTCGTAGCAGATATAGGCCGATTGCAGAATGGATTCGGGCGGTCGCGCGATGGCGATCTTTATCTCTATCGGGTCCTTGAGGATCGTCTGAGCCAGTTTCTTGATTTTCGGAGGCATCGTTGCAGAAAACATGATGACCTGACAGCTTGCGGGCATATGTTTATATATCTGCATAATATCGTCGTGAAAGCCCATGTCCAGCATGCGGTCGGCCTCGTCGAGAATAAAGAATGAAGCCTGCGAAAGATCGACACTCCCCATGTTCAGGTGACTGATGAGCCGTCCGGGCGTGGCAATCACGATGTCGGCGCCCATCAGCAGACCGCGTTCCTGCTGCGCGTAAGCAATGCCGTCTGTTCCGCCGTAAACGGCTACCGCAGAAACGGGTACGTAGTAAGAAAATCCTTCAATCTGCTGGTCTATCTGTTGCGCCAGCTCGCGTGTAGGCGCCATGATGACGGCGTTGATCGCGTCGGCAGGGTATCGACCCTTGCTCAGTTCATTGAGCACGGGTAACACGTAGGCGGCCGTCTTACCCGAACCGGTCTGGGCAAAACCCATGATATCTTTCCCTTCCAGGATCGGCGGAATCGACATTTCCTGTATGGGTGTCGTTTCCGAAAAGTGCATGGCATAAAGCCCGTCCAATATGGCATCTTCCAGATGCAGTTCGTCAAATCTCATGTATACATAATTTTGTGCGTGTCTTATTTAATAAGTAAAAGACGGGCAAAGTTACGTATAAAAAAAGGAATATTGACAAGTTGCCCGGAAAAAACTGTTTGCCTGCGAAGAAAAAGGGACTTTTTGCGTTCTCCGCGTTAAGAATAAAAGATGAAAAAACACGGAGATGCATCTGTGAACGGATTCTCAGTTCATGGTTCATAAACAGACAATGCCTTCAGTTCCTGATACAGCCGCTGCACGGGCAATCCCATCACGTTATAGAACGAGCCGTGAATGGCGCGGACGCCGACGTATCCGATCCATTCCTGAATGCCGTAGGCGCCGGCCTTGTCGTACGGACGGAAGGCATCGACGTAATGGTTGATCTCGCCGTCTTCGAGCGTGCCGAAAACGACGTCCGATGCGACGGAAAAGTCAATCTGCCTGTGAACGGTCGTAAGCGCCACTCCGGTCACGACGGTATGCGTCTGTCCGGACAGTTTCTTCAGCATCCGCACGGCATCGTCTCTGCCGGCCGGTTTTTCAAGTATTTCGCCGTCGAGCACGACGACCGTATCCGCGGTGATGATCAAGTCGTTTTCTTTCATCTGCGGGATATATGCCGCCGCTTTCCGGTGGGCGATAAAGCAGGGAATCTCCGCCGGCGGCAGACTGTCGGGATACGATTCGTCGATGCCCGGAATCACGCGCACCTCGAACGCCAGACCCAGCCCGCTCAGCAATTCCCTGCGGCGCGGCGAATTGGAAGCGAGGATGATATGATATGTCGAATCTTTAAACGTCATCATCTGCCGATCACCATCCGAAAGCCCCGTCCCGCATCCATCTGCCCTGCGCCTTCATCGTCTGTTCGATCACTTCGCGTGCAATGCCCTCACCGCCGCGCAGGGGCGAAACGTATCGGGCGATCTCCCTGATCTCCGGTGCGGCAGACGCCGGCGCGACCGGCAGGCCGACACGCATCATCACCTCATAGTCCGGAATGTCGTCGCCCGCATACACGATCTCGTCGTCTTTCAGACCCGTCTTCCGCAAAAAATCCTCGTAGTCCCTCATCTTCACCGCGCTGTGCATGTATACGTGCCGGATGCCCAAGCGTTCGAAACGGATCTTGACGCTTTCCGTATATCCTCCCGTGATAATACCCAGATGATAACCCTGCTTCACTGCAAGCTGCAGCGCATACCCGTCCTTGATATTCACCATCCGCATCGGGTCGCCGTTTCCGGCCAGCGGAATGCAGTCGGTCGACAGCACGCCGTCCACATCAAAAAGAAAACCTCCGATTTTCTTCAGGTCATAATTGATACTGCTCATGTATTGATTCTTTGTGTATATGATTCTTTATATATGTGATCGCTAATCAGCTGATAAATGCGTTTCACATCCGCGTCTGCCGTCAGCTCCGCCTGCATGTCCATCACCCGCCGGTCGCCGCGTGCGGCAGGGCCGGTCTGCGCCTGCGACGGCGCGAGCGTATGCACCCCGGCCGCCGTTGCGTCAATCAGCGGCAGCAGGATTTCCCACGGAAGACCTTCCCGTTCAAGCGTTTTTGCCGCAATGGCATACATGTGGTTGGTGAAATTGCAGGCAAACACGGCCGCCAGATGCAGGCGCTTTCTTTGATAGGATGCAAGGGCGCGCACGTCGCCGGATATTTCGCCGGCGATGCGGCACAGCAAAACCTCGTCCTGCGGCAAACGGGCTTCGACAAAGCAGGGCACGCGGGCAAAATCCACTTCGCGCGCTTTCGAAAAAGTCTGCAGCGGATACAGCACTCCGCCGCGTTCGACGTGCCGTCCAAACACATCCAGCGGCACGCTTCCCGCCGTATGAATCCAGAGCGCCCCGTTCGGCCGGACAGCTGCAATGACGTCCGGCAGTGCATCATCGCTCACGCAAAAAACATACAGGCCGGCATCGCGGACAAGCGTCTTCAGATCGGCCGTCCACTCCGTCTGCAGACGGTTTGCCAGCGTCCGCGCATGCACGTCGGTCCGGCTATACACCTGGACGACATCATGTCCGGCCCTCTGCATCGCCGCCGACAAATGCGCGGCGACATTTCCCGCTCCCACGAAAACAACGCGCAGTCTGTGCGAAACGGTCTTTTCCGTTTTCCGTTTTTGGTTCATACTTCCGTTTTTTCTTCAAATGTTTCAACAGCGTGCAAATATAGCGTCTTTTTATTCAAGATTCAAAAATTACAGGCTTGCGGAGGGACGCCGGCGCGATATTTTCGGGGCGGCGACATACGCTTCGGGTCTTTTTTGCGTTAGTAGTATGGTAAAACTGTTTAAAACGATGAAAATTCGCGCATTTGTCGCACTGTGTTTTTTACTGGCGGGCACGAGCCTGTCTGCCCGGGACGGGAAGGCCCGTATTTCCGGAAATGTGAGGGATGCCGACGGCAATCCTGTCGAACTGGTTGCCGTGCAGGTGAAAAATACCGTCACGGGGACGATGACGGACGAGAAGGGACATTATTCCCTCACGGTGGCGACGGGCGATTCCGTCACGCTGCTGTTTTCGTGTCTGGGATACAACAAGGCCGAACGAATCATTCCGACGGTGGCGGGCGACATGCGCGTCAACGTGCAGATGAACTACATGTCGCTGGAACTCGGGCAGGTGGAAGTGACCGCCGCGCGCATAAACACGACTACGCTGGAGACGCTCGACGCCAACCGGATGAAGATCCTGCCCGATCCTTCGGGGGGGAGCATCGAAAGCCTGGTGGTCACGCAGGCCGGCGTGGCGTCCGGCAACGAGTTGAGTTCGCAGTATTCGGTGCGTGGCGGAAGTTACGACGAGAACATCGTGTATGTGAACGGGATGGAGGTCTTCCGTCCGCTGCTGATTCGTTCCGGCGAACAGGAGGGGCTGAGCTTCATCAATCCCGGAATGACGGAATCCGTCCGTTTTTCGGCCGGAGGTTTCGAGGCAAGGTATGGCGACAAGATGAGTTCGGTACTGGACATTACCTACAAAAAGCCGAAAACGTTCGAAGGTTCCGCTTCCGCAAGCATGCTGGGTGCGGGCGCCTACGTCGGCAGTTCGGAGGGACGTTTCACGCAGGTGACGGGAATACGCTATAAAACAAACCGCTCGCTGCTGGGCACGATGGATACCAGGGCGGAATACAATCCCGTGTTTGTGGATTTTCAGACGTATCTGACCTGGCAGCCGGCGGCGCGGTGGGAGATCAATTTCCTCGGCAACGTGTCGTCGAACAACTACCGGTTCGTGCCGCACGACCGGAAGACGTCGTACGGCACAGCCGCCGATCCGCGATCTTTCACGCTTTATTTCGACGGAAAGGAACGCGACCGGTTCGACACGCTCTACGGGGCGATGACGCTGAAATACAGCCTGAGCGACAAAACGGAGATCGGCCTGCAAGCCTCGGCCTTCCGCACGCGCGAAGAGGAAAGCTACGACATCACGAGCTGGTACTGGCTGGAAGACGTCGCTTCGGGAGAATCCGGCGCCGCGACGGAAGCCCTGTCGCTGGCCTATTTTCACGAACATGCGCGCAACCGGCTGTCGGCTACCGTCGCACACGCCGGCCTGTACGGCCTCTCGCAACTCTCGTCCGCACACATCCTCAAATGGGGCGCGCTCGTGCAGCGCGAGCGCATCGCCGACAAGATCAGCGAATGGGAAAGCCGCGATTCCGCCGGTTATTCACTGCCGCAGAACGGCCGCGAAGTAAACGTGATCGCCAATCTTTTTTCGGACAACAGGCTGGAAAGCACCCGTCTTTCGGGATACGTGCAGGACGCGTTCAAGTTCAGGACCGCCCGGGGGATGTTCACCCTCGTCGGCGGCCTTCGCGCGAGCTACTGGGACTACAGCCGCGAAGCGCTTTTCAGCCCGCGCCTGTCCGTCGGCTTCGTCCCGACGGCAAACCAGCGCCTGGTGTTCCGTCTGGCCACGGGCTTTTACTACCAGCCGCCCTTTTACAAGGAACTGCGCGTAGAAACGGTCGACGCGAACGGCAATCACGTCATCCGGCTGAACGACAAGCTGAAATCGCAGCGCTCCATCCACTTCATCGGGGGAGGCGACTTTTCCTTCCCGGCCGCCGGACGCAATTTCAAACTCACGACCGAGCTGTACTACAAGCGGCTGGACAACGTCAACCCCTACACGGTCGACAACGTGAAGATACGCTACTACGGCGAGAACTGCGCCGGGGGATACATCGCCGGCGTGGACATGAAACTCTTCGGCGACTTCGTGCCCGGCACCGATTCGTGGCTCAACCTCTCGCTCATGCAGTCCCGGCAGACCATCCGCGGCACGACACGCGCCCCCATGCCCAACAGCCAGCTGTACAACCTTTCGCTCTTCTTCCAGGACTACTTCCCCGGCAACCGCCACGTCATGCTCAACCTGCGGGGCGTGCTGGCCGGCGGATTTCCCGTCACCGTTCCCCGCCAGGGATACGAAGCCGGCTACCACCGCACGCCGCCCTACCGCCGTGTCGACACGGGCGTCACCTACCGCCTCGCGGGCGGCGAAAGCGCACTGATGGAACGCGGCCTCTTCCGCCGTTTCAAAAACATCTGGCTGGGAATGGACTTCTTCAACCTGTTCGACATCAACAACACCGGCTCGTACTACTGGATCACGGACATCTACGGCGAGCAGTACGCCGTCCCCAACTACCTGACGGGCCGGCAGGTGAACTTCCGCATCTCGGTCGACTTCTGAACCCCCGCCGCGCCCTCCCGCCGAAAATGAATCACGCAATTTTTTTTTTAATATTCACAAACAATTCATACCTTTGCTTCCCGGCAGACGGACGGAGGAAACAGGCGTGTGACCCCGGCACTGATGTCGTTTCAATTAATTTATTAACAATAAAACATTTAAACCATGAAGAAAATTTCTTTTGCAGTCGGCGCCGCCTATACGGCCCTGCTGGCTTTTGTGATCGTATGCATCGACCAGCTCATCAAGGGCTGCATGCCCATCGGCTCCGTAAAGGGCTTCACCTACATTGCGTTCGTCGCCTGGGCGGTCTACTTCTTTTCGGGCTGCACGGGCAAAGGCGGCATCAGGGCCGCCCTCGGCTACGTGATCGGCATCACCTTCTCGATCGGCATCATCCTCCTGAGCGGGCTCTTTGCCGCATCGCCCTTCCTTGCCGTTCCCCTCGCCGTGTTCATCGTCGTCTTCGTCGTGCTCTATCTGGAAAAAATACCCTGGATAGACCTCATTCCCGCCATGTTCGTCGCCTCGGGATGCTACTTCGGAATCATGACGTACGTCCCCGACGCCACCTTCGCCACGGCCGCATACGTGGAAATCGTCTACGGATTCATCGGGCTGCTCTTCGGATGGATCACCATCACGGGCAAAACGGCCTTCGCCAAAAAGATCGAAAAATAACACACGTGAATCCCCCCGCCCGTCTTCCGGCGCGCCCCCGGCGCGCGACAGGAAGACGTCGCATATAC
>JAIRYD010000047.1 GCA_031267935.1 Tannerella sp. | reverse complement strand
TTAAAAACATTATTTATATCCTGATGATTTGTCGCGGCAAAAGCAATAGGATACGGTTCTTTATCATTTCATTAATAATCAACATTTCGAACTCCTGCCATCGAAGGCGCCGGCGCTCGAACGATTGCGGCACCCGCAATCGAGCGATTGCGACACCCGCAACAAAACATCAAAAAAGAACACAACAACAAATACATGATATCATGAATAAAATCAGAACATTTATCATCTCCATTGCAGCTGCCGCGGGATGCCTGTGGCTGTCGGGCTGCGGCAACGCCGGCAGCGTGTCGGACGGATTAACGCTGAACGACTCGCTGTACTTCGAAAAACACGGATTCAACATCCTTGTCTTCAACAATATGTATGACAACCTGTTCGACGACTCGAAAATCAGCGCCGTCGAAATCATTCACCACGGGCTGCGCACGGCCACCAACGGCGACGTGCGCCTCAACCCGACGCCCGGACAGTGGGACCCGATCGCCAAGTTCGTGGAAAAAAAGGTGGACCGTGAAAAACAGCGCGTGGAAGTCGTCATGAACTTCGCCGACTACGACTTTCAGTACACCCTCGTGGCCGAAGCCGAAGGCGACGGGCTGCACTTCGGCGTGACGGTGGACAAACCGCTGCCCGACGCGCTCGCCGGCGTGGCCGGACTCAACCTCGAACTCTTCCCGCCCGTATTCTGGGGCACGTCATACATCATCGACGACAAGTACGGACTATTCCCCACCTCGCCCGCCGACTTCATGACCGTCATCCGCGGACAGGTCGAACCGCTGCCCATGGCCACGGGCGCGAAGATTGAAATCGCCCCCGACGACCCCCTGAAGCATCTGTCCGTACGCCTCACGGAAGGCCGCGAACTGATGCTGCTCGACGGACGCAACAAACAGCAGAACGGCACCTTCGTGCTCCGCACGCTGCTGCCCGCCGGCAAGACGGGCACGATCGCCGAATGGTTCATCACCGGCGAATCCGTGGCCGACTGGATCCGCACGCCCGTCATCTCCTACTCCCAGGCCGGCTATCACCCCGCGCAGACGAAACAGGCCGTCATCGAACTCGACCGTAACGACCGTCCGCTCTCCACCGTCACCCTGTGGAAGATAAACACGGACGGCAGCCGTACGAAAGCCCTCTCCGGCACGCCGCACGTGTGGGGCATGTACCTGCGCTACAACTACCTCCAGTTCGACTTCACGGCCGTAAAAGAACCGGGCATATACTTCCTCGAATACAGCGGCCGGCACACCGCGCCGTTCCCCATCGCCGCCGACGCCCTCGAACGCGCATGGTTCCCCACGCTCGACGTCTTCATGCCCGTACAGATGGACCACATGTTCGTCCGCGAAGCCTACCGCGTATGGCACGGCGCCGCACACCTCGACGACGCCCTGCAGGCCCCCCTCAACCGCATCCACTGGGACGGATGGCGACAGGGAAGCAGCACCGACAACAAATACAAACCCCTGCAGCACATACCCGGACTGAACGTCGGCGGATGGTTCGACGCCGGTGACTTCGACATCCAGACGCCCTCGCAGCAAAACACCGTCCAGTCGCTCGTCAACCTCTACGAAACATTCCGCATCGACCGCGACGAAACAACCGTCAACCAGCAGACGCGCTACGTCGACATCCACGTGCCCGACGGCAAACCCGACATCCTGCAACAGATCGAACACGGCGCACTCCAGCTCGCCGCACAGGTCAAATCCATCGGCTATGCCATCCCCGGCATCAACGAATCGCACCTCTACCAGTACCGCCATCTCGGCGATGCACTCACGAAAACCGACAACCTCGTCTACAACCCCAACCTCGACAGCCTGCAAACCGACGGCCGCACAAGCGGTACGCCCGACGACCGCTGGGCCTTCACCAACCGCTCGGCCTACCTGAACTACAACACGGCCACCTCGCTCGCCGGCGCCGCACGCGTGCTCAAAGACCATAACCCGCCCTTCGCCGCCGAATGTCTCGCCATCGCACAATCCATCTGGACCGACGAACACAGCCGCCCGAAAGAAGACGAACAGAACCAGCCCTTCTTCGTCCGCGGCTTCGGCATACAGACCGAACTGCTCGCCGCACTCGAACTGTGGCGCACCACCGGCAACGACCTCTACAAGGCACGCATCGACGAAATACTGCCCGACCTCGAAAAAGACCTCGAACGCAACATGTTCATCCTCTCGCAAGTCGCGCCCCACACCGGCGGCGACCTGAAGGAAAAACTGCACCCGGCGGTCACAGCCTACGGCCGGCGACTGGCAGCCGCCGACACCATAAGCCCCTTCGGCGTGATGATCAGCCCCGCCGGATGGGCCGCCAACGGCAGCATCATCAGCGGCGCAAACCTCAACTACCGCCTCTACCGCCTCTACCCCGACGCCATCGACCCCGCACACATCTACCGGGCGCTGAACTACCTCCTCGGATGCCACCCCGCGCACAACCTCTCCTTCGTATCCGGCGTAGGCGCACAACCCAAGAAAATCGCCTACGGCAACAACCGCGCGGACTTCACATTCATCCCCGGCGGCATCGTGCCCGGCATACGCATCCTCAAACCCGACTACCCGGAAAACCGCGACGACTATCCCTACCACTGGAGCGAAAACGAATACGTCATCCCCCTGGCGCCAAACTACATCTATCTGGTCAACGCCGTGAACAGCCTGCTGGAGGAAAAATAAAAAAGAAACATGTCATGAACACAAAACATCTCATACTCGCAGGCTGCCTGCTGTCGGTCATCACCGCACAGGCACAAAACCTCCTGACCGTAAACGCCGACCAGGGAACAGACATCATCAGCCGGCACATCTACGGACACTTCTCCGAACATCTCGGACACTGCATCTACGGCGGTTACTGGGTGGGCGAAGACTCGCCCGTCCCCAACACGCGCGGCATACGCAACGATGTCGTACAAGCCCTTCGCGACATCCAAATCCCCAATCTGCGATGGCCCGGCGGCTGCTTCGCCGACGAATACCACTGGATGGACGGCATCGGCCCGCGCGACAAACGCCCCAAAATGGTGAACACCCACTGGGGCGGCGTCACGGAAGACAACAGCTTCGGCACGCACGAATTTCTCGACCTCTGCGAACAGCTCGATTGCGAACCCTACATCACCGGCAACCTGGGCAGCGGAACCATCGAAGAAATGTCGAAATGGGTGGAATACATCACCTTCGACGGAGAAAGCCCCATGTCCGCCCTGCGCCGCCAAAACGGACGCGAACAACCGTGGAAAGTGAAGTTCTGGGGCGTAGGCAACGAAAACTGGGGCTGCGGAGGAAACATGACCGCCGACTTCTACGCCGACCAGTACCGCCGCTACGCCACCTACTGCCGCGACTACGCCGACAACCGGCTCTACAAGATCGCCTGCGGACCCAACGGCAACGACTACAACTGGACGGAAACCGTCATGAAAAACGCCGGACGCCAGATACAGGGACTCTCGCTGCATCACTACACCGTTCCGAACAACTGGACGGACAAAGGATCGGCCACCCTCTTCACCGAATCCGACTACTTCTCCACAATCGAAAAGACCCTCTTCATGGACGAGCTGGTAAGCAAACACGCAACCGTCATGGACCGGTACGACCCGGCGAAACGCGCCGGACTGATGGTGGACGAATGGGGCACCTGGTACAACGTCGAACCCGGCACCAACCCCGGCTTTCTGTTTCAGCAAAACACCCTGCGCGACGCCATCGTGGCAGCCGTCAACCTGAACATCTTCAACAACCACTGCGACCGCGTAAAGATGGCCAACATCGCACAGACCGTGAACGTGCTGCAGGCCGTCATCCTGACCGACAAGGACAAAATGGCGCTTACACCCACCTACTGGGTCTACTACCTCTACAAAGTACATCATGACGCCACCCTGCTGCCCGTTTCCTTTTCATGCAACAAATACGAACTGAACGGCAAAAAGATGGACGCCGTCAGCGTTTCCGCATCCAGAGACGCACGAGGGAAAATTCATCTCACGCTGGTCAATATCGACCCGAACAATCCGCAAACCGTCGAAACCGAATTGCGGGGCGTAAAGGCGAATCGCGTTACAGGCCGGATCCTGACATCGGCGAAAATCAACGACTGCAACACGTTCGAAGCCCCCCGTGCGGTAGGAGTAAAAGACTTTAAGGATGCCCGGCTGTCCGGCGGCAAACTGACAATACAACTGCCTGCGAAATCGGTCGTCATGCTCGAAATAGAACAGTAATGCCGCACATCTCACCTCTGATCCTTTGCCTTATGCCCTGCTTCCTTTCGGCGCAGCCGGACAGCGGAAGCAGGACATTCGCCAACCCCGTCATCCATGCCGACGCGCCCGACCTCGACATCATCCGGGTAGACGCCGATTTCTACATGATAAGCACCACCATGCACCTGATGCCCGGCGCGCCTGTCATGCACTCGAAAGACCTCGTAAACTGGCAAATCATCAGCTACGTATTCGACGAAATAAAAGACAGTCCGCTCTACGACCTCGAAGGCGGCAACGTGTACGGAAAAGGCCAGTGGGCCACTTCCCTCCGCTACCATGAAGGCCGCTTCTATGCGTTCTTCGCCACCAACAACCCGCGGAAATCATACATTTACGCAACCGCTCATCCGGCAGGCAAATGGGAAAGGATCGCCACATTCGACAAGGTTTATCACGACGCCTCGCTGCTGTTCGACGACGGTAAAGTTTATCTCTCCTCTGTCGAAGGGCCAATCAAGGTAGTCGAACTGAAAAGCGACCTCACCGGGATAAAAGAAGACGGCCTCCGTGCAGACGTTATCGACGGAGAAAAACAGGGCTACGGGGGACTCTTCGAAGGTACGCACCTGTACAAATGCAACGGGAAATACTACATCTTTATAATATGGTGGCCGCGCGGCGGCATCCGCACCCAGCTTTGCTTCCGCTCCGACCGCATCGATGGCCCCTACGAATCGAAAACGATACTCGCCGACACGCTCGACCTGCACGGCAGAGGCGTAGCCCAGGGCGGCATCGTGGATACGGAAGACGGCCGCTGGTTCGGCTTTCTCTTTCAAGACCGCAACGCCGTCGGGCGCACACCCGTGCTGACGCCCTGCCGGTGGGAAAACGGCTGGCCCATGCTCGGCGACGAAAACGGCAAAGCGCCCCGAACAATGGAAAAACCGGTGCAGGGATATCCCGGAACGCCCCTGGTCGCAAGCGACCGTTTCGACGACGCAACCCTGGCGCTCCACTGGCAGTGGAACCACAACCCCGACAACGACCTCTGGTCGCTCGCCGAACGCCCGGGCTACCTGCGGCTCAGGACCGGCAAACCGGTCAACAACCTGTTCGAAGCCCGCAACACCCTCTCGCAACGAACCGAAGGCGTGCAATGCAGCGGAACAGTCAGCCTTGACGTGTCGCAAATGAAAGCGGGCGACGTAGCCGGACTGGGCGCTTTCTGCGCCGAACCCGGACTGATCTCGGTCATCCGCGAAGACGACGCAAAATTCATCGTCATGACCGACAGAGGCGAAGAAAAAGCCCGAACCCCATTGACCGCAAATACCGTCTTCCTGCGCATGGATTGCGACTTCACGACCGACAACGCCACGTTCTATTACAGCGCCGACAACAAAAACTGGACGCGCCTGGGACCGGAGTTTCACATGATATACAACCTTGTTCATTTCATGGGCAACCGTTTCGCCATTTACAACTATGCCACGACAACGGCGGGAGGATACGTCGACATCGATTTCTTCAACTATACTAAAACAATAATAAGATGAAAACATTAACAACATTATTCGCGCTGTTTCTTTCGACGGTCTGTCTCGTCGCTCAGGAACGTTTTGTGTTTACCGAAGGAAACAATGCATGGTTTCCGCTGGCAACGGACGGCAAACCCGTTGCCATTCTATCCGACGAAGCCGACCATAAAGGCGTACTTCGCGCAGTGAACGACCTCAAAGCCGACTTCCGCAGGGTAACCGGTCACACACCACCCGACCGCACGTCCCAGGCCGTCATCGTGGGAACAGCGGGCAAATCGGCTACCGTCGACCGCCTGATAAGGGAAGGAAAAATCAACGGCGGCGAGCTGGAAGGCAAATGCGAAAAATACCTCATCCAAACGGTAGCAAATCCTGCCGAAGGTATCACGAGCGCCCTCGTCATCGCCGGCAGCGACAAGCGCGGCACGATTTACGGCATCTACGAACTGTCGCGACAGATAGGCGTGTCGCCCTGGTACTGGTGGGCCGATGTGCCTGCCGCGCATCAGGACAACCTGTACGTGAAACCCGGCGTCTACACCGACGGCGAACCGTCCGTCCGCTACCGCGGCATCTTTATCAACGACGAAGCGCCGGCCTTCCAGGGCTGGTGCGTGGAGAAATTCGGCGGCGTCAACTCGAAAATGTACGAACACATGTTCGAACTGATTCTCCGTCTGAAAGGCAACTTCCTCTGGCCTGCCATGTGGGGCAATGCGCTCTATCACGACGACCCGCTCAGCGGTCCTCTGGCGGACGAAATGGGAATTGTCCTCGGCACTTCGCACCACGAACCGATGGGACGCGCCCACGAAGAATGGACTTACTTCGGACAGGGTCCGTGGGATTATGACAGGAATCCGAAGGTGTTGCAGGACTTCTGGCGCGGCGGCATGGCACGCATGAAAGACTTCGAAACGGTCGTGACCGTAGGCATGCGCGGCGACGGCGACGCGCCGATGAGCGAAGGCGCAAACATCGCCCTGCTGCAACGCATCATCAAAGACCAGCGCAGCATCATCGCCCGGGTGACCGGAAAGAAAGCCGAAGAACGGCCGCAGGCATGGGCGCTGTACAAGGAAGTGCAGGACTATTACGACAAGGGAATGCGCGTGCCCGACGACATCACGCTGCTGCTCTGCGACGACAACTGGGGCAACGTGCGCAAACTGCCCGACATCAATGCGCCCAAACGCAAAGGCGGATACGGCATATATTATCACTTCGACTACGTGGGCGGTCCGCGCAACTACAAATGGATTAACGTCACGCAAAACGAACGCACCTACGAACAGATGAGCCTGTCGTTCCGCCACGGGGTAGACAGAATCTGGGTGGTAAACGTGGGCGACCTCAAACCCATGGAATTTCCCATCAGCTTCTTCCTCGACCTGGCATGGAATCCCGACCGCTTCAATGCGCAGAACATTGCCGAATGGACGGAAAAGTGGGTCGTGCAGCAATTCGGCGGGAGATACGTCAAGGAAATCACCCGGATGCTGGACTTATATACGAAATACAACAGCCGCGTCACGCCGGAACTGCTCGACGACCGGACTTTCAGCCTTGACAATTACAATGAATTTGAAACGGCGCTCAAAGAGTACAAGAATCTGGCGCTCGACGCACTGAGAATGTACAACCTGCTCCCGTCCGAATATCGCGACGCTTTCGACGAACTGGTCCTGTTTCCCATCAACGGCACGTGCAATCTCTACGAAATGTACTACGCCCTGGCGCTGAACAGGAAATATGCAGCCGTGTATGACATGCGGGCAAACGCCTTCGCCGACAAGGTGAAAGAATGTTTCAGCCGCGACTCCATCCTTACCACGCATTACAACAAAGACATCGCCGACGGCAAGTGGGCGCACCAGATGGACCAGCAGCGCATCGGCTATACCAGCTGGAACAATCCTCCGGTAAACATCATGCCCCGCATACAGTATGTCTATCGTGAAGAACCGGACGAAAAAGTATTCACCGAGAAAGACGGATACGTATCCGTCGAAGCGCATCATTTTGCACGGGCAAAGGCCGGCGACCATATCCGCTGGGAGATCATCCCGAACCTGGGCCGTACAGGCTCGGGCGTAACCACCTTCCCGCAGTCGGTCTATCCGCGTCCGGACGAAACCGTGCATCTCGAATACGACATGCAGACAACCTCGCCCGGCGGCGACATCGAAGTGCAGGTCTTCCTCGCTCCGACGCTGAACTTCAATGCAAACAAAGGACTACGCTATGCCCTTTCGTTCGACGGAGGCGAGGAAACGGAAGTAAACTTCAACGGACATTACCTCGGCGAACTCGGCAACTGGCAGGGCGAACGCATCATCAAGACAAACACGGCGGTAAAAATCGGCGCGGCAGGAACACATACGCTGCGCGTGCGGGCGCTCGACGCGGGCATCGTGTTCGAAAAGTTCGTCGTCAACCTGGGCGGCGTGAAACCATCGTACCTCGGTGCACCGGAAAGCGAATACGTCAACGACAACTCGCCGTTTCCCGCCTTCCCGCCGGACGGCGTTTCCACGCGCCTCGACCACGACCAGATGATGTCGCAGCTGGGACAGACATATCCGGCGCTGCCTCCGAACGAGGGTGCGCCGAACAAATCGTCCTACAACACGAACCGGTCAGCCTTCGGAATGTGGACCAACTACGTGAACGAATGGGAACCGAACGGCGACTACTACACCGGCGCAAAGTTCTACAAACCGCTGAAACTGCATGACCTCAGCGGACTGACGGCGCAAAGCTGGCCTGCACGCCGCGCAGAAATATTCGACGAGGTGCAGAAGATATACGGCCATATTCCACAGGAAGCCTCGCAGTTGAAAATCGAATGGACGATAAGCGAACCCACCGTAATCAGTCAGGTATTCAGTCGCAGCGGACTGATGGAAACCATTCCCTTCCGCCAGTATCAGATTACGGGAAAAATAGACTCGTCCGCATATCCGGGCATTCGCGATGTACCCGTCTTGAGCGGCATGCTGCGTATTCCGGCCAGCGTGCCGGAAGGCGCGAAAGTGCCGGTTGTCATCAATTATGCCTACGGCTTCGGCGGACGGTTTGTGATGGGTGACGAGAACTTGTGGAGCACGATGGCGCCCGCCGGCATCGGTGTGCTCTACTTCAACGCCGGCGCACTGCAACCCGACAACGGCGAAGGCCTTACAAGCTATCTCATCGGACTGGTAAACAAAGGCAACTGGCGCAAACCTTCCGACTGGGGCACACTGGTGGCATGGTCGTGGGGCATCAGCCGCTTTATCGATTTCTTTGAACAGGATCATTCGCTTGTGGATACGAAAAAGATAGCCGTCACCGGACATTCGCGCTACGGAAAGGCGACCCTCGTGGCCATGGCTTACGACACGCGCATCGCCACGTCGTTCCCCAGTTCGTCGGGCGCCATGGGCGTTGCACCCACCCGCAGGCACTGGGGCGAAGACCTCGAAAACTGCGTCTGGGATTCGGAATATCACTGGCTGTCCGGACATGCCATGACCTATGCCGGCGTAGACGAGAGCAGCGCCGACGGCTATTTGCCGCGCAAGGTAATCCACATGCCCGTCGATGCCGAATCGCTGGTGGCGCTCTGCGCGCCGCGACCCCTCTTTATCGGCAGCGGAAGCATCGAACAGGGCGAAGCATGGACTGACCCGTACGGACAATACATGACGGCCGTCGCCGCAAGCCCGGTATACGAACTGCTCGGCAAAAAGGGAATCGTGATGAATGACGCGACTGACTTGAGCGGAAAGAAAATACCGATGCCCGTAACCGACAAGGCTTACCTGTCGGGCGACATCGGCTACCGACGCCATCACGGCGGACACGAAGCCGGGCCAAACTATCCCGCATTCAAGGACTTTATTCTCAAATACTGGAAATAACGCAAACGACTCATGAAGACCAACACATCGGGAATGAAAGGCTTCTATAAACTCTCGTGGCTCGAACGGATCGCATTCGGCTCGGGCGACATGGCGCAGAATTTCATCTATCAGACGGTCACCACCTATCTGCTGTTTTTCTACACCAACGTGTACGGACTGGAACCGGCCATTGCCGCTGCGATGTTCTTCGGCGTGCGCATCATCGACGCCATCTGGGACCCGATAGTCGGCGCCCTCATCGACATGCGCACCACGCGCTTCGGCAAGTACCGCGGCTGGCTGCTTATCATGGCGCTGCCGCTCACCGTACTGATGATCGCCTGTTTCATTGTCCCCGACTTCGGCCGGACGGGCAAGATTGTGTATGCATGCACGACCTACGTAGCCCTCTCGATCGTATACACAACCGTCAACGTCCCGTTCGGGGCGCTCAATGCCGCCCTGACGCGCGACCAGCACGAGGTGACCATCCTCACCACCACGCGCATGTGGCTGGTGAACGTAGCGCAGGTGGCCATCACATACGGAGTACCCGTACTTGTGATCGCGTTTGCCGGTACGATGGACACGCCCGAGGCGCGCGGAGGATGGCTGCTGACCATCATCATTTATGGCGTGGCAGGACTTGCCGCGCTCCTCTTCTCGTTTGCGGGCGTCAGGGAGCGCGTGGTCATATCCAGGGAAGAGCAGGCGAAGGTGAAATTCACCGACCTGTTTACCGAAGTAGTACGCAACAAACCGCTGCGCGTGGTCTCGTTCATGTTTATCACGGCATTTGCCATCATGGCCATCAGCAATTCGGCGTCGACCTATTTCGTGAAATACAATCTCGGCAACGAAAACCTGATCGCGTACTACAACGTGATATCCGCCCTTCCGGCGCTGGTCATCCTGCCGTTCATGCCCATGTTGCGTAAAAAACTCGGTAAGAAAGGACTGTTATATCTCTCGCTTGTCATTTCGTTTGTCGGATTTGCAGGACTGTTTGTCCTTCCGGCCGACCGGGTGGTCATGATCTTTGTCTTTCAGGCGATACGTTCCATCGGATTCGGGGTGACGGGCGCCTTCATCTGGTCGCTCATACCCGAAGCCATCAGCTACGGCGAATGGCTGACGGGCAAACGCATCTCGGGAATAGCCAACGCACTGACGGGCTTCTTCTTCAAGTTCGGACTGGCGCTTGGCGGGTTTGTGCCGGGCATCGTGCTGGCCATTACCGGCTTCGATCCCGACCTCGGCGCGCAGAGTGACACCGCGCTGTTCGGGATCCGCCTCCTGCTCGCCGCATTACCGGCGCTGCTCGTCGTGTTGCTGGCTTTCATCGTTTCGCGATATAATCTTACCGATACGCAGCTTGTGGAATATGGAAAGGAAATTGAAAAAAGAAAACAACGAATCAATTAACAACAATAATAATGACAGACATGATTAAATCATTTTTTTATAGCGGTGTGACTGCTCTTTTACTGTCGGGATGCGGACAGCTTTCCCAACCCGACAACATGCGTTTGAAGGATGCTTTTAAAGACCGGTTTCATATCGGAACGGCGCTCTCGGTGAATCAGATTGCAGGAAGGGATACCTTATCCGAACGCGTGGCGCGAGAGCACTTTTCAGCCATCGTACCGGAGAACTGCATGAAAAGCATGTATCTGCAACCGAACGAAGGCGCGTTTTTCTTCGACGAAGCCGACCGGTTTGTGGCCTGGGGCGAAACGCACCAGATGTGGATTACGGGACACTGCCTCGTATGGCACTCGCAGGCGCCGCTGTGGCTTTGTGTGGACGAAAACGGCAGCAACGTATCGCCCGAAATCCTTACCGAAAGGCTGAAGAATCATATCACTACCGTTGTAACGCGCTACAAGGGACGTATCAAGGGATGGGATGTAGTCAACGAAGCCATTCTCGACGACGGCTCGTGGCGCAGGAGCAAATTCTACGAAATACTCGGCGAGGAATTTATTCCGCTTGCGTTCCGGTTCGCTCACGAGGCAGATCCCGACGTCGAACTCTACTACAACGACTATTCGATGGCCTTGGAAGGCAAGCGCAACACGGTCGTCCAGCTCGTGAAAACACTGCAGGAGCGCGGACTGCGTATCGACGCCGTCGGCATGCAGGGGCATATCGGGATGGATTATCCGGCGATCGAGGAATTCGAAAAGAGCCTGCTCGCCTTTGCCGCAACAGGCGTGAAGGTGATGATCACCGAACTCGATCTCACGGTACTGCCTTCGCCGCCGCAGAACACGGGTGCAGCCGTCGAATCGAACTTCACCTTCAGTCAGGAACTGGATCCTTATGCCGGCGGACTGCCCGACGACGTGGCGGCCGCATGGAACAACCGCATGACCGACTTCTTCCGACTGTTTCTCCGTCATCAGGACAAGATCAGCCGCGTCACGCTGTGGGGCGTATGCGACGATGATTCGTGGCGCAACGACTGGCCCGTACGCGGACGGACGGACTATGCCCTGCTGTTCGACCGGCAGGGACAAGCCAAACCGGCAGTACAGGAGATCATCCGCATGGCAGGAGGCAACACCGAAAAATAACGTGCGATGAAAAAGGCAAGATATCTGGTGCCGGATGATTACATGGCAGACCCCGCCGTCCACGTGTTCGACGGACGGCTGTACATCTATCCCTCGCACGACCGCGAAAGCGGCATCCCCGAAAATGATAACGGCGATCATTTTGACATGAACGACTATCACGTCTTCTCGATGGACGACATCGACGGACGCGTGACCGACCACGGCGTCGCGCTGCGCGTGCAGGACATCCCCTGGGCCGGACGGCAGCTGTGGGACTGCGACGTGGCGCACAAGGACGGAAGGTATTACATGTATTTCCCGCTGAAAGACCGAAACGACATCTTCCGCATCGGCGTGGCTGTTGCCGACCGTCCGGAAGGGCCTTTCGTCCCGCAACCCGACCCCGTCCGCGGCAGCTACAGCATCGACCCCGCCATCTTTGAAGACGACGGGAAATACTTCATGTACTTCGGCGGCATCTGGGGCGGTCAGTTGCAGCGCTATCGCGACAACAGGGCGCTGGAAGCGGCATGCTTTCCGGCGGACGG
This sequence comes from Tannerella sp., assembly GCA_031267935.1. Classification (GTDB taxonomy): domain Bacteria; phylum Bacteroidota; class Bacteroidia; order Bacteroidales; family Tannerellaceae; genus Tannerella. The sequence goes on along the minus strand of JAIRYD010000047.1, from coordinate 2,705 downwards.
CAGCCCGGCGCTCTGTCCGAAAGTGGTACGGCTCACCGGCGACATGCTCGGCTTTGCCGAAGAGCCGCGCGACCTGACGATTCTCGACGGCAGCGGCGCACCGCTCACCCAGGACGACACCGCGCGCCGCTTCTTCGAAGCTTCATGGATGCACCGCTACGGCGGGAAATACTACTTCTCCTATTCGACCGGCGACACGCATCGCCTCTGCTATGCCACGGGCGACAATCCGTACGGCCCGTTCACCTTTCGGGGCGTCATACTTACGCCCGTGACAGGATGGACCACGCATCACGCCATCGTCGAATACCGCGGAAAATGGTATCTCTTTCATCACGACTGCATACCCTCGGGAGGAAAAACATGGCTCCGGAGCCTGAAAGTCGTCGAAATGGAATATGACGAAGACGGATCGATCAAAACAATCGACGGAGGAGGAGGCACGATATGAAAAAGATACTGCTTCTTATCGCAACCGCATCCGTCGTGGCATGCAATCCGGCGAACAGGGAACTGAAGCCGTGGGACAAGGGGGCCTTTGAAACGGGACGGTACCGCAATCTCTTCGCCGAGACAGGATACTCGGCTTCCGAGATCGACGCCAGGCTGCACGAAATCACATACGCGCTTTTCGAAGGTCCCGACAGAGTCTATTTCGAAGTCGGCGACTCGATGGCATACATCTCAGACCTGAAGAACCACGACGTGCGCACCGAAGGCATGTCGTACGGACTGATGATCGCCGTACAGCTGGACCGGAAGGAAATGTTCGACCGCCTGTGGCGATGGGGCGTCAGGTACATGCAGCACGGCGAAGGCCCCTACAAAGGCTACTTCGCGTGGAGCTGCCGCATCGACGGCACGCGAAACGCGCAGGGACCGGCCTCCGACGGCGAGCTGTACTATGTCACCGCCCTGCTGTTTGCCTCCAACCGCTGGGGCAACGATACCGGCATCGACTACCGGAAGGAAGCGCAGCACATCCTCGACTGCGCCTTTGCGAAAAATGCGGCACGCGACAGCGGCGTCACCAACTTCATCGACGTCGAGCGACGGCTCATCACCTTTACGCCCGAAGCATTCTGGGGCGCCACCTTTACCGACCCTTCCTATCACGTGCCTGCATTCTACGAAGTATGGGCGCGGTGGGCCGACGACGGACGGGCAGCCTTCTGGCGCGAATGTGCCGCCGCAAGCCGCGAATATCTGCACAAGTCCATCCATCCCGCAACAGGACTCAATCCGGACCAGAACAACTACGACGGCTCGATCATGGAATACCGCTTCCCCGACAGACCCGTATTTCGCAACGAAGACTTCCGCTACGACTCGTGGCGTGTCCCGATGAACATTGCGCTCGACTATTCGTGGGACTGCACCGACCGGGAATGGCAGCGCGAATACGGACACAGAATACAGGACTTCCTCTACGCGCAGGGGCTTGAAACGTTTGTCGACCAGTACCGCATGGACGGCGCGCCGCCGGCACGCATCCTGTCCGCAGGGGGATATACCGCCCTGCGACACTCGACCGGACTGGTAGCCACCGCCGCCGCCGTTTCGCTCGTCTGCACCCATCCCGAAAGCCGGGAATTTATCCGCCACTTCTGGAACACGAAAAACCAGCCCTACGAAGACGGCTACTTCGATGCCTACTACGACGGTCTGCTGCAACTGTTCGCCTTCATGCATCTGAGCGGAAACTACAGGATTATCCTTCCCGAATAGTCCCGGACCCGACTGCCGGCGCACGCGCACGGCCCTGTCCCGAAAAGGCGAAACGAAACCCGTTTCGCCTTTTTGATGATCTGCCGTCGCTTCTGCATGTCCGCAATCACGGCCATGTCACGCCCCGTCTTTGCGAACGCGGTGAGGCAATTCGGGCGGCATGACGTATGGATTGCTTCGTACCTCGCAATGACGAAGATACGCTTCTGCATGTCCGCAATCACGGCCATGTTTCACGTCGTCTTTGCGAGCGTGCAGCCCGGATTGCTTCGTGCTTCGTAATAAAGAATCGCGATTGTTTCATTACTTCCGAATCAACCTTTCCGGCTTCTTCGTCAGGTCATGCACGGTAAATTAATCGGCGGCGGCAGCAACCGTTCGATTGCGGCATCCGCAATCGGGCGATTGCGACACCCGCAATCGGGCGATTGCGACACCCGCAATCGGGCGATTGCGACACCCGCAATCGAGCGATTGCGACGCACGCAATCGGGCGATTGCGATGCACGCAATCGAACGAGGCGCGAAAAGGGCGTCATTCACGATGAACGTCAGTAACTATGAACGATGAACGATGAACGCTGAATGTCAGTAACGATGAACTATGAAATATGAACGATGAATGATGAATGAACTGTGATGGGTGAGGGGAGGTATTGAAACGGCATCCGGTACGGTGTTTTTTTTGAACCGGAAAGGGGAGGGGGGAGGGCCACGGAAAACGGGTTCCCGTTCTCCACTCTGCCGTTCATCGTTCATCGTTCATAGTTCATAGTTAATGAGGTTCATCGTTCATAGTTAATGCCGTTCATCGTTCATAGTTCATCGTTCATAGTTAATGACGCGTACGGTATATACGCCACAGTGAGAGAACGACGGTTTGAGGGAATAGCGGTTATTCCGTCAAATAACATTATCTTTGTCCCCCGACAGATATTTTACCGGACATAATAAGTATTGTATGAAACAGAAACGAA
>JAIRYD010000197.1 GCA_031267935.1 Tannerella sp. | reverse complement strand
ATACAGGCAAAACGATGAGCATGTATGCAAATGTCAGTCGGCACACGATTCTTGACAGGTGTGCAGTGGAGACCGGAGACCACTACAAAAACGGGGCAAGTCCGAAAAGCCAGAGGATTAGGAACAATCGATTAAGGAAAGGAGGTTATTATGGCAACGGCATTGCATAGACTCAAGGCGTGGCTGTATCCGAACCTGCTGACGAAGGAGGATCCGAACGACTATGTCGCACGGGTTGAATCCGAACGTTCGCTGAGCGTGGACGACATCTGCGAATCGGCCGTCACGCGCGGCGGTGCGGACATCCCGGCGGCATCCATGGCGCACGCCGTCAACCTGTTTCTCAAGGAAATGGCCTATCGCCTGTGCGACGGTTTTGCCGTCAACACGGGATGGCTCACGGGCGCGGCTTCCATACGGGGCAACTTCAAGAAGGGCGAAACGTATGATCCCGCGAAGCACACCGTACTGTTCGAGTTCCATCAGGGCAGCCTGCTGCGGAAGGAACTGGAGAACGTCAGCGTCGAGATACTCGGCGTGGCCGATTCGGGAGCGGTTATCGACCGGGTAGTCGATGCGAAGACGGGCAGCGTCAACGACGTGCTCACCCCGAACCGCAACCTGAAAATCTTCGGACAGAAGATCCGGATTGCCGGCGACAAGACGGAGGAGATCGGCGTCTACTTCATCAGCCTCGGTACCGCCGACCCGCAGAAGGTGGACGATTCCGACATCGTCGTCAACAACCCTTCGGAACTGATCGTCGTCATCCCGCAGCTCTCGGCGGGCCCCTGGCAGCTGCAGGTGGTCACGCAGTTCACGACAGGCTCCCCGCTGAAGGAGCCGCGTACGGCGCTATTTGACAAAACGCTTACGGTTACGGCATAGACCCTGTACAGGGCCGTATAGACACCCTATACCGGGCGGTAGCGACACCTTATACCGGGCGGTAGCGATACCCTATACCGGGCGGTAGCGATTATGAAATTGAAAGAGTACACAAAAACGGCATCCGGAAAACCGTGCGGAGGCGCGCCGCCGTGCGTCTCCGCAAAAGCCGGAAATTCACGGATACAGGATACCTCATGCCGGAAATCGCCCGTCCCGCGCGGGATGGACAATACCCCGGCAGGGAAAACGGCTGCCGCCATATTTCAGAGGATGCGTCACGAATTTTCGCATCGCAAACGTGATGAAAACAAGATCGAATATGCGACAATTTTGAATCGCATCCGGATAAATTGATTACTTTTGACACGAATAACAAAACAGAGAATTGAATTACAAACTTTAATACTCAAAACAAATGAAACAGATTCTTTTACCGATCATCTTTTGCGTCGCCCTGGCGGCGGGTTGCAGTAAAGAGGAAAAGGACGGACAGCCGTTCGGGATGATTACGCCGGTAGATTTCTCGCACGTGAAGATCACGGACAATTTCTGGGCGCCGCGCCTCAGGAGTCATGCCACGACCACGCTGGCCGTCTGCATCGACCAGATTGAAAACCAAACCGGACGCATCCGCAACTTCGAAAACGCCGCACGCGGCGAAGGCGAACATTCCGGTATCTTCTTCGACGACTCGGACGTCTACAAGGCGCTCGAAGGCATCGCCTACACGCTGAAGAACAATCCCGACCCCGAGCTCGAACGCAAGGCCGACGAATGGATCGACAAGTTCGCCGCCGCACAGCAGCCCGACGGGTACCTTAACACGTTTTACACGCTTACCGGGCCGGAGCGGCGCTGGCACAACATGGACATGCACGAAATGTACTGCGCCGGACACATGACCGAAGCCGCCGTCGCCTACTTTCAGGCCACGGGCAAACGCCGGCTGCTCGACGTCGCCATCCGCATGGCCGACCACATGATGACGGTCTTCGGCCCCGGCAAACGGCGCTGGGTGCCGGGACACGAGGAAATCGAACTCGCGCTCGTGAAACTCTATACCGCGACCGGCGAGGAACGGTACCTCGACTTTGCCAACTGGCTGCTCGAAGAACGCGGACACGGATACGGCTCCAAAGGCGGCGACGGCGAATGGAATCCGCTCTACTATCAGGACGACAGGCCGGTTCGCGAAATGACCGACATCGCCGGGCACGCCGTCCGCGCGATGTATCTCTACTGCGGCATGGCCGACGTTGCCGCCTTCCGGCGCGACACGGGGTACGTCGATGCCATGCACCGCCTCTGGGACGACGTCGTCCTGCGCAACATGTACGTCACCGGCGGCATCGGCTCCTCGCGCCACAACGAAGGCTTCACCGAAGACTACGACCTGCCCAACAGCGAAGCCTACTGCGAAACGTGCGCATCGGTCGGCATGGTCTACTGGAACTGGCGCATGAACCGCTTCACCGGCGACGCGAAATACATCGACGTCCTCGAACGCTCGATGTACAACGGCGCCCTGGCCGGCATCTCGCTCCGCGGCGACCTCTTCTTCTACGTCAATCCCCTCGCCTCGGACGGCCATCATCACCGTCAGGCATGGTACGGATGCGCCTGCTGCCCGAGCCAGATCTCGCGCTTCCTCCCCTCCATCGGCAACTACGTCTACGGCGTCTCGTCCGATGCCGTCTGGGTAAACCTCTACGCCGGCAGTACGGCCGACATCGAAATCAACGGAAAAACCGTCCGCCTGAAGCAGGAAACCGCCTATCCGTGGGACGGCGCCGTCACGCTGACCGTCGAAGCCCTCTCCGCCCCGATGAATGAAGACATCCGTCTGCGGCTGCCCGGCTGGTGCAAATCCGTCGCGATAGCCGTCAACGGCCGGACGGTCGCCTCGCCCGC
>JAIRYD010000104.1 GCA_031267935.1 Tannerella sp. | reverse complement strand
AGTGCCGACCAGCGGATTCACCCAGTCCACAGGACTGAAATCCGCCGCCGCCGGCCGCCAGAGCACGCCGGCCAGTAAAAAGATAGAAAATACAATTCGTTTCATACATATAATTATTTTAGTTATTAATATCGGGCAATCTGCGGACAGGAACGTTCAACAGGCAATCAATTTCGCATCACTGAGCGCCGGGCAAAAGCGTAAACCGATTTTCAACTCATCCCTCCCTTTCCGTCAAGAAAATCCAGCGCGCGCGCCAGGTCTTCGGGCGTATCGATTCCGACGGTTTCATGGCGCGTGACGGCCGTTTGAATCCGGTATCCGTTTTCGAGCCAGCGCAGCTGTTCGAGGCTTTCGGCCATCTCAAGAGGAGAGGGCGGCAGACGGACGAGTTCTTCGAGCGTAGAGGCGCGGTAGGCATACAGGCCGATATGCTTGTAGAACGTGTGTGCGGAAAGCCATGCCGTGTGTGCCTGTCCGCGGACGTAGGGGATAATCGAACGGCTGAAGAAGAGCGCTTCGCCGCGTATGTTCAGTACGACCTTGGGCGAGTTCGGATTGAAAAGCGCCGTTTCGAAATCGCCGTCCGCCTCGAAAGGTTTCACCAGCGTGGCGATTTGCACGTCGGGACGGTCGAAGCAGCTTTTCAGTAACGCGATCTGTGCGGGGCGGACGAACGGTTCGTCGCCCTGGATATTCACGACGGCATCGAACCCCGCGCCGATCTTGCAGAACGCTTCGCAGCAGCGTTCCGTCCCGCTGCGGTGGCGGTCGGACGTCATGACGACATCGCCGCCAAACGCCCTGACAGCCGCCTCGATGCGCACGTCGTCGGTCGCCACCGCAAGCCGGTCGACGGACGGAAGTACCTGTTCGTACACGCGGCGTATCATCGGCTTGCCGCGCATGTCGGCCAGCGGCTTGCCGGGAAAACGGGTCGACGCATATCGCGCCGGGATGATGCCGAGAAATTTCATTGCATTCGATTTATTTCGCACGGCAAAGATACACATTTTTATACAGTCGCTGAAAGGAATCTCTAAAAACTCCGTTTCAAATAATTTGTCGGAATACAATATAAAAAAAACGAATAATCTTCGTACCTTTGTCAGGCAAAAACAAGGCATACTTCCAGATGGAAATATTTATAATTCTCGGATTGATTCTGCTGAACGGCATCTTGTCCATGGTCGAAATCGCACTGGTTTCGGCACGCAGGACACGGCTCGAAATCGAACTCAAGAAAAACAGACGCGCAGCGCAGACGGCGCTCGACCTTGCCGGGAACCCCGACAAGTTTCTTCCGACCATCCAGATCGGCATTACGGTGACCGGGATATTGACGGGTCTGTTTTCGGGCGAAGCTTTTGCGGCAGATCTGGCGCTGCTGCTCGGCAGCGTCCCGTGGCTGTCGCCCTACGCACTGACGATGTCGAAATTTATCATCGTGATCGCCGTGACATACCTCACGCTGGTGCTGGGCGAACTGGTGCCCAAACGCATCGGCCTGGGATTTGCCGAGAAAGTGGCCATGCTGGCGGCCAGACCGATGAATATCCTGTCGACGGTCGCCTCACCCTTCGTCTGGATTCTGTCGAAAAGCACGCTGATGATGGTCCGACTGCTGGGACTCGACAAGGTCGGAGACAGCAAGGTGACGGAGGAAGAAATCAAAGCCATCGTAAAGGAAGGATTCGACGACGGCGAAGTACAGGAAGTGGAGCAGGACATCGTGGAGCGCGTGTTCACGCTGGGCGACCGCGATGCAGGCTCGATCATGACCCACAAAAGCGAAGTCGTCTGGATGGATATCGGCGACGACCGTGCGACCGTGCACGAACGGGTGAAGGAAAACCTGTTCAACGTCTACCCCGTAGCATCGGAAAAGTTCGACAACATCGTGGGAGTCGTCTACCTGAAAGATTTGTTCGGACGGATCGACATGCCCGATTTCACGCTTTCGCAGGTAGTGCGTCCCGCCCAGTTCGTACCCGAAGACCAGAGCGTATACAACACGCTGGAACAGTTTCGCAAGGCGCGCGTCAAGTACGGACTGGTCACGGACGAGTTCGGAGGCATACAGGGCATCGTCACGCTCAAGGACATCATGGAAGCCCTCATCGGACAGGTACTCGACAGCGATGAAGAACCGGAAATCCGGGAACGCGCCGCCGGCGGCTGGCTGGTCGACGGACAGTATTCATTCTACAACTTTCTCGAATATTTCGATATGGAACATTTCTATGCCGAAAACGACTACAACACGCTCAGCGGCCTGATTCTCGACATATTAAAAAGCGTACCCCGAACAGGCGACACGCTCGTCTGGCAGGACTTCAAGTTCGAAATCGTCGATATGGACAGGGCGCGTATCGACAAGGTGCTTGTAAAAAAAATCGGCAACTCCTGACCTTTTTTCTCTTTCACGCCAGCGCATCCGTTTCCTGCAGCCACAAGGCTGCGGACGCGTCGCTGGGCATGCGCCAGTCGCAGCGCGGCGACAAACTGACGGAGCCCGCCTTGGGCCCGTCGGGCAGGCAGTTGCGCTTGAACTGCTGCGCGAAAAAACGTCTGAAAAACGTCGCCATCCATGCCTTGATCTCCTCTTTTGCATATTTCTTTTTGAAAGCTTTCTGCGCAAGGAAATAGATCTTTGCCGGCGAAGCGCCGTAGCGCACGAAGTGGTACAGGAAAAAATCGTGCAGTTCGTATGGCCCGACCAGTTCTTCCGTTTTCTGGCGGATGGCGCCGTTTTTATCTGCCGGAATCAGTTCGGGGCTGATGGGCGTGTCGACGATGTCGAGCAGCGTCGCACGTATGTCGCCGTCCACCCTGTTCTGCGCAACCCATTCGACCAGATAGCGGACGAGCGTCTTCGGAATGCCCGCGTTGACGCCATACATGGACATGTGATCGCCGTTGTACGTCGTCCAGCCCAGCGCCAGCTCCGACAGGTCGCCCGTGCCTACCATCAGGCCATCAAGTCTGTTGGCCAGGTCCATCAGTATCTGCGTCCGTTCTCGCGCCTGCACATTTTCGTATGTGACATCTTGCGTGACGCCGTCGTGCCCGATGTCGTCGAAATGCTGTTTGCAGGCATCGACAATGGATATTTCCTTCAATGTGACGTCCAGCGAACGGATCAGCTGAACGGCATTGCCGTAAGTGCGTCCCGTCGTCCCGAAGCCGGGCATCGTCACGCCGGCGATCTGTTTGCGGGGAATCTTCAGCGCGTCGAACGTCATGACGGTCACGAGCAGCGCCAGCGTCGAATCCAGTCCGCCCGACACGCCCACGACGGCCGCCTGCTGCTGCGTGCAGGTCATCCGACGCGCCAGACCGTTGACCTGTATATTGAAAATCTCGCTGCAACGCGCTTCGCGCATGCTGTCGGACGAGGGGACGAACGGCGCCGGATCGATATTGCGGCTGAACGTTTTTTCGTCGTAATCGGGCAACTTGAAAGGAATGCAGAGCGGCTGGCGATCACCTGCAAAACGGGACACGTCCTGCACAAAACTGGTTGTCACCAACCTGTCATGCTGCAAATAATCGACGTCGATCTCGCCTACAAGCAGCTTTTCACGCATCGGGAAGCGTTCCATCTCGCCCAGTAGTGTGCCGTTTTCGGCGATGAAGCCTTTTCCGGCAAAGACCAGGTCGGTCGACGACTCGCCGAAGCCGGCCGACGAATAGACATATCCCGCGATGCAGCGGGCCGACTGTTGCAGGACGAGCGATTTAAGGTATTCGTTCTTGCCCGTCAGTTCGTTGCTTGCCGACAGATTGACAATGATATTGGCGCCCTGCATCGCCAGCAGCGAACTGGGAGGGACGGGAGTCCACAAGTCCTCGCACAGTTCGATGCCGACCGTCACCTTCCCGCCGGTAAACAGCATGTTCACCGAAACGGGATAGTCTTCGCCGAGAAGCGTCACCCTGTCCGTCTGCAATTCGTAGCCCGGCACAAACCACCGGCGCTCCTGATATTCTCCGTAGTCGGACATGTAGGTCTTCGGGACGAAACCCAGCACCTTGCCTTTCTGCAGGACGGCAGCCGTGTTCGTCAAATGATTCCCGACGGCCAGCGGCATCCCGACGATGCACAGCGCCTCGATGTTGCGCGTCCGGCGCGCCAGTTCGAACAGGGCCTCCACGGCCTGTTTCAGCAAACTGTCCTGCGCAAACAAATCCATGCAGGAATATCCCGTAATGGAAAGTTCGGGAAAAACGACTATCTGGGCATTCTGCATCGCGGCTTTCCGCAACAAATGCTCAATCTGCTCAATATTATACCCGCAATCGGCCACCTGCAAAAGGGGCACGGCGGAAGCTACCTTTACAAATCCGTGTATCATATATTATCATCGTCTTATTGATTCCACAAAAGTACAAAACAAACGCGGACTTGTGCAATTATTTTATGGAGAAGTATATGCCGGATTCGATTATATATTTGTAAGGCAGCATGATAAATTCTGATAAAATCTTTTTTTGAGACGCGGATGTTACATATATTTTTTGTATGTGCAGACCGTCAATCACAAATAAAAACACTATCTTTACCGCTGTTTTTACGAACGTATAAAAATGATACTATGGCACGATATTTTAATGTGGCAGGCCCCTGTAACGAAGCAAAACACTACATAATAGACTCTTCATTGCGATTAAGGGGAATAGCTGATCTGATTGATCAGGAACAGTATTTTGTGATTCACGCAGCGCGGCAGAGCGGGAAGACCACGTTTCTGCTCGATATGGTCAGACGGGTCAATGCGGAGGGCAAATATTACGCCTTTCGCTGTTCGCTGGAAATGGGACAGGGCATTACAGACCCTGAAAAAGGTATCCCGGCCATCGTGAACAAGATAAAATTAGATTTGGAATATTCGAAAGTTCCCGGCGGGAACGGATTTGCGGCAGGAGCGGATTTAAGCGATTATGCAAATGTTCTGAGACGCACCCTGACCGGTTTCTGCATGTCGCTGGACAGGCCGCTGGTGATTTTCTTCGACGAGGCTGACTGTCTGAGCGAGAGGACGCTGATTTCATTCCTCCGCCAGCTGCGCGACGGACACAATGCCCGGAGCGAAACCC
>JAIRYD010000072.1 GCA_031267935.1 Tannerella sp. | reverse complement strand
CGGGACAGAGAAACCTTATATCGAACTCGGGTTTTCAGCTTATGTTCGTGACATTGTCCTCGTTGGGCGTAGTGTCTTTCGCTGCGTTTTTGCAGCATCCGGCTGCAGATCTGCTTCCCTGCCTTGTGTTTCGTTCGGCAAAGCGTTTGTCGACAAGCGCGCGAAAGACGTGGTTTTTCAGGCCCCAGGCGGGTGCGATGAGCAGTTCTTTGGGCGATTGAGAGATGAATCGTTCTACGGCAATGGCAGGGTTTAGACGCTCCATGAAGTCGATGACCAGTTCGGTATATTCTTCGGGCGTAAACAGCCGGAATCGTTCGGGATGCGCCGTAAATTCGTGTCCCATCGCGGTATGTCTGACAATCTGCAGCTGATGCAGTTTGAGTGAAGTCAGCGGCAGTTCGGAGATGATGTCGGCATGATGCAAGATCTGCCCGCGACTTTCGTCCGGCAGTCCCAGGATCAGATGTGCACCGGCATAAATGCCACGCGCATGAGTCCGGCGGATGGTTTCGGCCGAAGTGCGGTAGTCGTGTCCGCGGTTGATGCGCTGCAGCGTGTCGTCGGAGGTACTTTCCACACCATATTCGACCAGCACAAACGTCTTGCGTGCCAGTTCGGAAAGATAATCCAGCAGTTTGTCGGGCATGCAGTCCGGACGCGTGCCGATAATCAGGCCGACTACGCCGGGGAACGCCAGCGCATCTTCGTATTTGCGACGGAGCGTTTCCAAATCCGCGTATGTATTTGTATATGACTGAAAGTATGCAAGGTATTTCATGGACGGATATTTGTACGCAAAGAAACGGATCCCCTCTTCCAACTGCACCGGGATGCTTTTGACGGTTTCGCCGCGGGCCGGGTTGAAAGTGCGGTTGTTGCAGTATGTACAGCCGCCATAGCCTTTGCTTCCGTCCCTGTTCGGACACGTGAATCCGGCATTTACGGATATTTTCTGTACCTTGAAAGGAAATGTATTGTTCAGAAAATCGCTGAAATCGTAATAAGGTTTCCACTTTCTCATGCCACAAATATAGAAACTTTTCGGAACTATCGCTATCTTTGCGGGGTTGAATATTCAGGATTTAATTTTAAGAAATAGATGACTTATGCGAAAAGGAAAGTATGTGAACATGTTGTTATGCATGTTCGTTTCGAGTGGGATCTGTGCACAGCAGGGCGCCGGGCGCATCGAACTGAAAGATGTGACAGACGGGGCATTCCGTCCGCAAACGTTTACCGGCGAAATGCGATCAATGCCCGACGGCGAGTATTATACGGCGATGAACCGTGAACGGACGAAGATTATCAAGTATTCGTATAAAACCGGTGCGCCTGTCGATACGCTGTTCGATGCAGGTAGCGCGCGCGAATGTGCGTTCGATAATTTTGAGGGCTATGCCATCAGCTCGACAGGTTACCGCATTTTGCTTTGGCGTGAACACGAGCAGATTTACCGTCGTTCGTACAGGGCCGACGTGTATGACTACGACGTGAGGCGCAACATGGTGAAGCCGTTGAACGAATCGGGCGGGAAGGTGATGATTCCGACGTTTTCGCCCGACGGACGCCTGTGTGCATACGTGAAAGATAATGATATATGGATTAAAAAGTTCGACTACGATACGGAAGTGCAAGTCACGAAAGACGGCGTCGTCAACAAGATTATCAACGGTGCGACGGACTGGGTCTACGAAGAAGAATTTGCGGTGACGAACCTGATGGCATGGTCGCCTGACAGCAAGTATCTTGCGTATGTCCGTTTCGACGAATCGGCCGTGCCTGAATATCGCATGCAGATGTATGGCGAAGATTATTATCCTGACTTATATGAATATAAATATCCGAAGGCGGGTGAACCCAATTCGAATGTCTCACTTTATTCGTATTCCGTAGATACAAAGGAAATCAAGCGTCTGGAGACACCGATTGATGCGGAGAGTTATATTCCGCGTATTGTTTTCACTTCCGACCCCGATCAGTTGGCCGTGATGACGCTGAATCGCCATCAGAATATATTCAGCATGTTTCACGCCAATCCGAAGAGTGGTGTTTTTCGTTTGATACTCAAGGATGAGAATAAACGATATATCGAGCCGGACTGGCTGGCAAATATTTGTTTTACGAAAAACGGATTTTACTATGTGAGCGAAAAGGACGGTTATGCGCATATTTATCAGTATGCGCAGACGGGTGTGGAGCAGCAGCAGGTGACGAAAGGGAATTGGGATGTTACGCGTCTGCTGGGGGTCGACGAGGCGACGAATACGGTTTATTACGAGTCGGCGGAAGAAAGTCCGTTGCGGCGTTCGGTGTACAAGGTCGATGGCAAGCGTGTGAAAACACGTATTTCGACACAGACGGGAACTAACAGCGCCGGTTTCAGCGCGAATTTCGCCTATTTCGTAAACCGCTTTTCCAATGCGGCTACGCCCGTGACCATCACCGTGAACGAGACGAAGACGGGCAAGGTGTTGCGTACGCTTCAGGACAATGCGGCACTGAAAGAGAAGTTGAAAGAATATGCATTTTCGCCGAAAGAATTTATCCGGGTGGAGACGGCATCGGGTTTTGAACTGAATGCGTGGATGGTCAAGCCGCTTCATTTCGACGCGTCGAAGAAATATCCGGTGGTAATGTTTCAGTACAGCGGCCCCAATTCGCAATCCGTTTTGGATCAGTTCGGTTTTGACTGGGAGCAGTATCTGGCGTCGAACGGCTTCGTATACGTTTGTGTGGACGGCCGTGGCACGGGGGCGCGAGGCGAGGAGTTTCGCAAATGTACTTATCTGCGTATGGGCGAGTTGGAGGCGCGCGACCAGGCGGAGGCGGCGCGTGCGCTGGCGAAATTGCCGTATGTCGACGGTAGCCGGATCGCCATCTGGGGCTGGAGCTTCGGCGGATATAACACGCTGATGGCCTTGAGTACGGGGGACGGCGCGTTCAAGGCGGGCATTGCCGTGGCGCCTCCGACGGACTGGCGCTATTACGATACGGTTTATACGGAACGTTTTATGCGGACGCCGAAGGAAAACGAGCGCGGATATGATGCCACATCGCCGATAAAACTGGCTGGAAATCTGCAAGGCCGGCTGCTGCTGGTTCACGGCACGGCGGATGACAACGTGCATTTCAAGCAGTCGATGGATTATGCCGAGGCGCTGGTGCAGGCCGGCAAGCAGTTCGACATGCACTTTTACAGAGATCGGAATCATGGCATTTCGGGTGGAAATACGCGCCTGCATCTTTATACGAAAATGGCGAATTTTCTGTTCGACCACCTGATGAATGACTGATTCTTTCGAATTGCATTTTGGAAAAACATGTCAGGAAGCCCGAGTGGCTTAAAATACGTCTGCAGGGTAGTAATGCGCGGTTTCTCGGCACGAAACGGATTGTGGAATCGCATTGCCTGCACACAATTTGCTCGAGCGGAAGATGTCCGAATCAGGGGGAGTGCTGGAGTCGCGGGACGGCCACTTTCATGATTGGCGGCGACGTTTGCACGCGTGCGTGCCGGTTTTGCAATACGTTGACGGGCAGACCTGAACCGCTCGACCCGCTGGAGCCGGACCGTGTGGCGGAGAGTATCCGTCTGATGGCGCTGAAGTATGCGGTGGTGACGTCTGTCGACAGGGACGACCTGCCCGATTTGGGCGCACGGCATTGGATCGACACCATCGGGCGGATAAAAGCGGCGAATCCCGAAACGGTACTCGAAACACTTATCCCTGATTTTCAAGGAAGATATGAACTGATAGACATGATTATACAGGCTGCGCCGGACGTCGTTTCACACAATCTGGAGACGGTGCGGCGGTTAAGCCCGCAGATAAGGAGTGCGGCGCGTTATGCGCGCAGTTTGTCGGTACTGTCGCGCGTTTCGTCGGCGGGTGTGACGGCGAAGACGGGCATCATGGTCGGGCTGGGCGAGACGCCGGATGAGGTTTCGGCGTTGATGGACGATGCCTTGCAGGCGGGTGTTTCCATCCTGACGGTCGGACAGTATTTGCAGCCGTCGCGAAAAAATATCCCCGTGTCGGAGTATATTACGCCGGCGCAGTTTGAGGCTTACCGAGCGCTGGGATTGAATAAGGGATTCGCGCATGTCGAGAGTGCGCCGCTGGTACGGTCGTCGTACCGGAAAGAGTGAGCGGGGATTCCGGGAAGCGCGCAGCTGAGGAGTTGCCTAACGTCTGTTTTGACGATTTGCGCAGCGTATATACTGTGCGCGGCATGGTTTTGTGAACTGTGAACTATGAACGATGAATCCGGTCATAGTTTATCGTTCATCGTTAAACTCGCAATTTTAGACCGCGTGGCGTATACAAACAATATCCCCACCTTATTCCTCATTCGTATCTGTCGTAACGAGGATAGGGTGGGGCTTTGTTTGCAGAGGACGCAGGGGTGCGTTTCTACAGTTTGCGGAGAATTGGTTCGGGCAACCGTTTATTCAAGGAACAGTTCAATGACAGGTATTTCCGCGTCGGGATGTCTTACGGGCAACGTCAGGATCACATCGTCGGCGCCCGAAGTTTCGGATGTGCTTCCGCTTGATTGCGTTTGCGTGCGGAACCTGATTTCCGAGCCGTCGTTCAGCAGTTGCGCATATTTGAATTTTCCCTTGTAACCGGGCAGGTGCAACGAATTGAAAGGCCATTCGAGTACGTGAATATAGAGTCTTTTTGTTTCCGGGTTGTAGGTGAGCAGGCAGTTGTCGGGTTTTTGAAATTCGTCGGGCGCCTGCGTGCAGCCGTAGATCGAGCGGTTGTGCAGTTTCATCCATTCGCCCATTCCTTCAAGGCGTTCGTTGGCGCGGCTGTCGAATATTCCTCGCGCCGTCGGACCGACGTTCAGCAGCAGGTTGCCGCCTTTGCTGGTCACTTCTATCAGCATGACAATTAACTGATGAACGTTTTTCCATGTGTATTCATCGCGATAGTAGCCCCACGATCCGGAGAAGGTCTGGCACGTTTCCCAGGGTACGCGCTGACCGTTTATCGCCGGCCATTCGGTCGGCATGAACTGTTCGGGCGTGACGAAATCCCAGCCCCAGTTAGTATGATCAAGGTCAAGGCGATTATCTACGAGAATGTTCGGTTGCAGCTGGCGTATCAGTTTCAGCAGTCCTTCGCCGTCCCAGTCTTTGTGTCCTTTTCCATTTTCGCCGGGATACGAAAAGTCGAGAAACAGTTCGTCAATCGTTCCGTATTTCGTTAATAATTCGGTGAGCTGGTCTTTGAGATATTGCTGATATTTTTTCATGTCGCGTTTTTCGTTGGCGGCTTTCCGTTCGTCCGGATCGGTCGGGCCGTTCGGGTGAATGCGGTCGTACGTAAAGTCGGGGTGGTGCCAGTCTATCAGCGAATAGTAGAACCCGATGCGAATCCCTTCGGCGCGGAAGGCGTCGACCAGCGGTTTGATCAAGTCTTTCTTATACGGCGTATTCGTCACCTTGAAGTCGGTGTATTTGCTGTCGAAAAGGCAAAAGCCGTCATGGTGTTTTGTGGTCACCACGACGTATTTCATTCCGGCTTCCTTCGCTTTGGCGGCCCATTCTTCGGGGTTGTAGAGGTCGGGATCGAAGTGATCGAAATATTTCTGATAGGCTTCGTCGGAGATTCGTTCGCGCTGTTTGACCCATTCGTGCCGGCCGGGCAGGGCGTAGATGCCCCAGTGGATGAACATGCCGAAGCGGTCGTGCGTCCACCATTCCATGCGTTTTTCTTTTTGTTCCTTCGTTTCTTTGGCCCATGCGGGCGTGTCGTTTTGAGCGATGATGCTGCTTGTGGCGATAAGTGCGGTTAGTGCGCTTAAAATAATTGTCTTCATTGTGCTATTTGTTATTTAATGTGTGAATAAAAATATGTTTGTGTTATTTTGACAGTTCGTTCAGGCATCGGCGGGCATGATCGACCGTTTCGCCTGTCGGCCGGGAGGGCGTGACGGTGTGGAATTTTTCTATTTCGAGGTTGAGTGTTTTCAGTTTGTTTGCGGCGTCGTCGGATGTCATGGCGGTCCATTCTTCACGCAGGATGCGGATTTTTTCAGCATCCTGTATGCCTTCGACAAGCCGTTCGAAGCGGATCGAACTTCTGGCGTCGGGGTAGACGATGTAGGTGTCGCCGGCCGGCCAGCGGATGTAGCGCGAATCGAGTAACGGATTTTCCGTCCACCAGTTGTAGGCCCAGCGCAGCAGTCCGTCGTATCCGGCGGCCGTGGCGTACCATGCGCAGTAGACGGCTTCGGCCGGATCCGAGAAGGTGAACATGTTCGGGAAGAGGTCGGCGCAACAGACGTAATAGCTCGTGATCAGTCCGTCTGCTTTGCGGGAGGCAATGTCTTCCGGATCTACCCGGGCGCTTGCCGCGACGCTGATATCTTTGATGTGCGGATAGCGTTTATAGCTTTTATGATTGTCGGCCAGTGCAATTCCCAGTTCGGGGGCGACACGCTGCAAGAGTTTGATCGTGGCATCCATTGCTTCGGGCGAACGTTCGTCCATCGCGATACTTGTTTTTTCCAGCCAGCCCTTTTCTTTCAGATGCGTGGTGAAGTCCTGCAGAAAAGGCGTCCAGAGCGCTTCGTATGCCTCGCTGCCGGGACTGGCGCGGACGACGGTTTTTTGGTCGGACGCGGCATCGGTATAGTGAAATTCGTTGTTCCAGGGGATCATCGAATAGCAGTTGATCATCCGGTTCACGCCTGTTTCCATCATCAGTTCGACCCAGCGGTCGAAGACGCCGTAGTCGTACGTCCAGGCGCCGTCGGTCTTTTTCGTCCACACGATCATGTCGGCATAGAGGTCGTATGTCTGCTGATTCCAGGGGTCTTTGTTCAGTGTGGCGGTAATCACCTTTTGTCCGGCGTCGGCGAGCGGCTGCATGGTTTCCTTCAGCGCGGCGAAATGGGCGTCGCTCCATAGCGGCACGTGCCGTACGCGCGCCACTGCCGGCGGGTGCTGCCAGAGGTCGAGGTGAAATTTCCACTCGGAGGGAGGCGGCAGGAGCCTGTCCAGCACATTCAGTTCGACGTCGCACGCATGCGTCTTTCTACCGTTTGCGGATACGGTCAGCGTGGCGCGGTAGGCGCCCGGCGCGGCTGTCGGCGGAACGGCCACGGTCAGCCATACGGGACGGACGGATTTCGCTTCCAGGTCGAAGCACGTCAGCGTGTCGAGCATGTCGGCCGACAGCGACGGCGGATAATCGTCGGGATTGTGCGCTCCGCAGGCGTTTCCAAATTCGTCGGTCAGCACGTAGCGGACGAAACGCGCCTGTGCGATCCCGCCGGGCAGGACAGCCGAAGACGACTCGAAGTCACTGAACTGACATGTGACGTGCGTCGCGTTTTCCACCGTCCACAAAAGGAGTTGGGCGGAGAGTTTTTCGCCTTTCCATCCGGTCAGGGATTGCGATTTTTCCGTTTTCACTTCGGGGGCGACCGATCTGGGATAGCGGATGTTTGCGTTGACAAAGGATGCATGCAAACCGCGTGCCACGCCGCTCCAGTCCGAAAGCGTATCTGCCGTAGGATCAGGCAGCTCTTCGTAGGTGTGGCATTTCATGCTGTTTTCTTGCGTACAACTGCCGGAGGAAAGCGCCGCGACGCATATTCCGGCTAAACAGGTGAGAAATAGTGATGTCTTCATTTTTAGTGTGTTTATCGGGTTGCAATGATAGGCATATTTTAGGAAAAACGCAACTTTTCGGGAAGAATTTTGGGATTCGACGCATGAAAAGTTGACCGAAAGCCGGCGGACTAAGGCGCGTGGAAGCGGCAGTCGTATCTCCGTGCACTTCTGTTTTTTCTTTTCTTCAAACACGGAGCACACGGAGCACACAAAGAGAACAGCCGGTTCAAAACAGCGCACGGTATGCGGAGAAGCATCCCCGCGTACCGGAAAACGAAATGATAGATCTTCTTTGTGTGCTCCGTGCACTCCGTGTTGAAAACAAACGGGAAAGGACACGGAGATGCACCTTACGGTGCGAAAAACCTTTATATGTTACTTATTTCGCATTTCTTAATGATGAACGATGAACGGTGAACGGATTCATTGCTTATGGTTCATGGTTCAATTCGTTCATCGTTTATTTTATCGTTAAAACCCGTTCATCGTTAAACCCGTTCATCGTTCATCGTTCATAGTTCATCGTTAAACCCGTTCATCGTTCATCGTTCATCGTTCATAGTTCATCGTTAAAATGCGTGCAGCGTCATCTCGTCGATCAGTCGCATGCAGCCTCCCCATTTGTCGATCATGTAGAGGACGTAGCGGATGTCGACCCCGATGCAGCGCTGCAGTTCGGGTTCGAAAGCGATGTCGCCGCTCATCGCTTCCCAGTTGCCGTCGAAAGCCAGTCCGATGAGGCGGTTGTGGCCGTCGAAGATCGGGCTGCCCGAATTGCCGCCCGTGATGTCGTTGTTGGTCAGGAAGCACAGCTGCAGTTCGCCCTTCGCATTGGCGTATGGCGCGAAATCCTTTTTTTCGAGCAGACGGAGGATTTCCGGCTGCACGCGGAACTCGTCGCTCGCGTCATCCTCCTTTTCCATCACGCCCTTTTCGGTCGTATAGTAATCGTACCGTGTCGCATCGAACGGGCGGTAGCCGCCGATGGAGCCGTAGCTCAGGCGCATCGTGAAATTGGCGTCCGAATAGAACGTCTTTTCGGGATGCATCTCCTGCATGCCGGCGAAATGGAGCCGCTCGCCCTTTTCGAGATTTTCGCTTTCCGAGAGCATTGCATGCTGCAGATCGAATATCGCAAAAATGGCGGAGGTCGACAGCTCCAGCGCCGGGTCTTTCTTTATCGCCCTGTCGTACTTTTTCGCGTCTTTCAGCAGTGCGGCAATCTTGTCGTACGACAGGATGCCCGTCTTCCCGAACACGTCGGCTGCATATTTCTCGTAGTCGCCCCTGTACTTCTTGTCGATCTTCGGATAGATGTCGGGCAGATAGCGGGCGGGTACACGTTCCTTCACGATCTTCAGCATGGCGGCCAGCACCTTGCAGTCGAGGTCCGGCTCGTAGTCCTTGAAGAACGGGAGGAACTGGTCTTCCAGTAGTATTTCGATTTCTTCGGGCGTGCTGTTTTTCACATCCACGGCGCTCACCGTACGCGCCAGGCGGATGATTTCGGTGCCTCCGACGAAGGCTTCCGTCAGGTAGGTCACGTATTGACGGTATTCCGACGAGGCGGTATATCCCTTTTCCAGCCAGTCCAGCACTGCGCCATACTTCGTGCCGCGTGCCGCGTCGCCGTTCACCCATTCGGCAAACGCCGCTTCCTCGGCCTTCTTCCGCTCGATGATGTGCAACTTTTCCAGTCCGCGGTTCATGCCGATCGAGTTCTTCCAGTAGTTGGAACTGCCGGCATATTTGGACGCATACTTGATGCGCACGGCATCGCTCGCCTGCATGCGCTCGCGCCATATATCCTGCTTGATGCCGCGCACTTCGATGCGCGGCTTATTGCTGTCTTCGATGCGTTGCTTCACGCCCCACGAACAGAGGTAGCGAAACGTGCTGCCGGGAAAACCCAGCGTCATGGCGTAGTCGTTCTCCCTGTAACCCTGCAGCGACACTTCCGCAAAATAGCCGGGACGGTACGGGCGGTTGTCTTCCGCATATTCCGCCGGGCTGTTTTCGGCGTTCGCATACACGCGGAAAACCGAAAAGTCGCCCGTATGGCGCGGCCACATCCAGTTGTCCGTGTCGCCGCCGAACTTGCCCACCGAGCTGGGAGGTGCAAACACGAGGCGCACGTCGCGATAGACTTCGTATACAACCAGGAAATACCTGTTCTGGCTGTAGAAAGGTACGACTTCGGCCGACAGGAAACCGTCCGTCGCGATGGCGTCGCATATCGCCTCGCTGATGGAATCGGCTCTGCTCACGCGCTCAAACTCGTCTTCCAGCCCGGCCACCTGCGGCAGAATCCGGTCGCTGATGTCTACCGTCTCTTTCAGGTAGCGGACGCTCAGCCCGGGTACGGGTATCTCGTCTTCCATGGATTGCGAAACGAATCCGTCACGCAGGTAATCGTTCGACACGCTGCTCAGTTTTTGGATCGAACCGAATCCGCAATGATGATTGGTTAAAATCAGCCCCTTCCCGGATACGGTGATACCCGTACAGCCGCCCCCGAAGATGACTGCCGCATTCGCAAGGCATGGCGTCGAGTCGTTATACAGCTGTTCGAAAGGAGCTTCAAATCCCAGTTCTCTCATCCGCGCCAGATTGCGCGCATTCAATTCTTTCAGTACCCACATGCCTTCGTCGGCGTATGCAAGATTCATCCCAGTCAGCAGCAGCAGTGCCGCACATACTTTTTTTACTTGTTTCATTTGTTTATTTATCGATTAATGTTTTGATAATTTCATTTGTTAATGCTTTTTGAAATACCGCCCGACATACGGCATTTCCGACAGGGGAAGGTCGCGTCGGACGACTACGCCGGCAAACAGCAGCCATAAAACGGTTCGATACAGCAGCCGCAGACCGGACGGCTCAATGTGCGGACACATGCCCGCCGCAAACAGCCCCGTCGCCAGCAGGCTGTACAGCAGCGCCGAACGCATGTCGTATGCCACCGGATACTTTTTCCGTCCGACAAGGTACGAAAGTATCATCATCGTCGCATTGCTTGCCACCGAAGCCCACGCACATGCCATGTAGCCGTAGTGCGGCGCAAAACACACAATAATCGCAAACGTCAGGAAACAGCCGACGATGGAAAAGCATGCGCCCCAAAGGGTGCGGTCGATCAGTTTATACCATATCGACAGGTTGAAGTAGATGCCGAAACACAGTTCGCCAAGCATTACGATCGGCACTACCTGCAGTCCCGAATAAAATTTCGCGTCGACAAAATACTTGAGCGCGTCGTCGAGACAAAACACGACACCGAGAAAAATAGCCCACGCAAAAATGATGAAATACTTCATCGCTTCGGCATACGCTTTCCGGTTGTCGTTTTCCCTGTTTCTCGCAAAAACGAACGGCTCGTAGGCATAGCGAAACGCCTGCGCAAACATCACCATCACGACCGCAATCTTGAAACATGCGCCGTAGATGCCCAGTTGCGCCATGGCAATTTCCCTGTTTTCAATCAGAAACGGGAAAAGAATCTTGTCTATCGTCTGGTTCAGGATTCCGGCAATTCCCAGAATCATGACGGGAAACGAATAGGCCAGCATCTGCTTCAGCGTGCGTAAATCCATTCCGGAACGGAGGCCGGGAATGATCTCCGGCAATAGCATGAAACACGTGAAGGCGGATGCAAACAGGTTCGAAACCAGTATATATCCCACGCCGTAGTCGGCCCTGTAAAACCATTCTGTCCAGCCGGGATGCGATGAATGGACAAGCGGACATACGACAAGAAAAAAGAGGTTCAGCAAAATGTTCAATCCGATGTTCATCAGTTTGACAGTGGCAAAACGGACCGCCCGGTGCCTGTATCTCAGGTAAGCAAAAGGGATGCAGCAAAAGGCGTCCATGGCCGCGATTGCCGCCAGCATCCCGATATACTCCGGATGGGCGGCGTAGGCCAGCCACCGGCTGACGGGCTGAAGGAACAGCATGCACACGACGAAAAACAGCGTCGAAGTGAAGCCAAGGCTGTACAGTGTCGTGCCGTATACGCGCATGGGTTCGTGCTCCTCCTTTTTGTTGATGAAGCGAAAAAGCCCCGTTTCCATGCCGTAACAAAGCAGCACGAGCAGCAGCGCCGTCCATCCGTAGAGATTGGTGACGGTTCCGAAATCTCTCGTCCCGCCGGTAAGCACGCGGGTATAAAGCGGCACCATCATCCAGTTCAGGAAACGACCGACGATGCTGCTCAGTCCGTAGATAGCCGTATCTTTCGCCAATCGTTTCATGCCTCCTGCCATCCCGTCGCTTTTTTCAATCGAACAATGAACCCTGCCCGGACGGACGCAGTTTGCCCAGATGGCTGTAAGCAAGTGTCGTGACTTCGCGTCCGCGCGGTGTGCGCTTGATGAAGCCTTCCTGAATCAGAAACGGTTCGTACACTTCTTCCAGCGTCCCCGGGTCTTCGCCCAGCGCCGTGGCAATGGTCGAAAGGCCGACCGGCCCTCCTCCGAATTTATCAATGATCAGCGTAAGCAGTCTGTTATCGATCTGATCCAGTCCGTAACGGTCGATGTGCAACGCTTCCAGCGCATAGCAGGCAATCGCCTTGTCGATTTCTCCGTTACCCTTCACCTGCGCAAAGTCGCGTACCCGTCGAAGCAATGCGTTGGCGATACGCGGCGTCCCGCGGCTGCGTCCCGCGATTTCTTTGGCCGCATCCGCCTTGCAGGCAATGTTGAGGATGTCCGCACTGCGCAGAATAATCTTCATGAGCGTCGGCGCATCATAGTATTCCAGATGCAGATTGATGCCGAAGCGGGCACGCAGCGGGCTGGTCAGCAATCCGCTGCGCGTCGTCGCGCCGATCAGTGTAAACGGCGCCAGATCAATCTGTATCGAACGGGCGCTCGGCCCCTTGTCGATCATGATGTCAATGCGAAAATCTTCCATCGCCGAATAGAGATATTCTTCCACAATCGGGCTAAGGCGATGTATTTCATCGATGAACAATACGTCGTTCTTCTCGAGCGAGGTGAGCAGCCCGGCCAGGTCGCCCGGTTTGTCCAGTACGGGACCCGACGTCACCTTGAAGCCGACGTTCAGTTCGTTCGAGATGATGTTCGAAAGCGTTGTCTTGCCCAGCCCGGGAGGGCCGTGAAGTAACACATGGTCGAGCGCTTCCATACGCATCCGTGCAGCCGTCACAAACACTTTCAGGTTTTCGACTACGGCCGATTGACCGCTGAAACTCTGAAACGTAAGCGGGCGTAACGCATTTTCGTATTCGTGCTCCGGTTCGGGTATCCGGTTCGCTTCGCGTATGTCAAAATCTTCATTCATGCAGCATCCGTTACAACAAGTCGCAAAGGTAGTAAAAAGGTCGTAAAATCGGACGTTGCGTGTCCAAAGTTTGTAAAAAATAAATATAAACTTGAGTTCGATATAAGCATAGTCCGTCAGGGCTTGCATATCAATAGAAAACAATGTGGCCTCTCCACATCAACACCTCGTAGAGGTTTCATCCGTTTCATTGTGTATCCCCCGACGGGGAAAGGGGGGGATGCCGTGACGTTTTCTATTGATATGAATGCCCTCCGGGCAAGTAGGGGCAGGTTTCAAACCCGCCCTTACATATTGCGAAACACATCGTTCATCGTTCATAGATCATCGTTCTATCATGAATGCCCTCCGGGCAAGCGACCGTGCATCTTCAGACATTATTCCCTGATTACTCGCTGCCGACCGTTTTTACTTCCGCAGCCAATTCTACGCCGAAGCGGGCTTTGACCTGTTCGCGGATCTGTTCGGCAAAGCGGGCTATTTCGCAGCCGGTCGCCAGGCCGTAGTTGACAATCACCAGCGCCTGGCGAGCGTATGTGCCGACGTGGCCGGCGCGTGTTCCTTTCAGTCCGCACTGATCGATCAACCAGCCTGCGGAGAGTTTCACCATGCCGTTTTTTGCCGGATACGAAGGGATGTCGGGCCAGTCGCGTTTCAACCGGTCGAAACGCGACCGCGAAACCGTCGGATTCATGAAAAAACTGCCCGCATTGGCCAGTTCGGACGGGTCGGGCAATTTCCGGCGGCGAATGCGGATCACGGCTTCGCGCACTCCGGCGGGCGTCAGGGAAGGACCCTCGGCCAGTTGCGCCTTCAGGTCGCCGTAGTCGAGCGTGAAGGAAGGATGTTTGGCGAGGCGCAGCACGACGTGTGTAATAATGTACGGCTCATGTGTTTCGTTTTTGAAAAAACTGTGTCTGTAGTCATACAGGCAATCTTTCCGTGTGAAGATCCGCTTTTCGGCAGTGAGCTGGCCGTACGCTTCGACCGTTTCGACGACGTCTTTTATTTCCACTCCGTAGGCGCCGATGTTCTGCACGGCGGCAGCTCCCGTTTCGCCCGGTATATGCGAAAGGTTTTCGATGCCTCCCCAGCCTTTTCCCGCGGCATGGGCCACGACGTCGTCCCACACTTCGCCCGCGCCGACACGCAGCCACACCGCCGCGTCCGTTTCGTCCACCGGCTCGATTCCCCTGATGGCCGAATGCAGGATCACGCCGTTCCAGTTGTCGAGAAACAGCAGGTTACTTCCCCGTCCGATATGCAGCGACTGCCATTCGCGAAAATATTCGTCGCGCAGGATACGCTGCAGGTCGTTCGCGCTTTCATATTCCACGAACCATCGCGTCTGTACCGGCAGACGGAACGTATTATGTTTTTCGAGAGAATAGTATTGCTCAATCTTCATTTTTTCGGAGGGCTGGGGGGGGAGGGAAAACGCAACGAAAGTAAAGGACAGTACGTTTTTTTACGGAAACTGCCCCTTACTGTTTGTCCGGATGTCGAAAATCAATACCTGCGTTCCAGTATCCATGCATCCTGAAAGTCAGGATAGTATTTCCTGGTTATTTCCTGTCGGCTTACATCCGCGTCCTGTCGGCTTTCGTGGCTGGTGAGGATGACCCGCAGCATGCCCTGCTCGTTTTCGCCCAGCACAGGCATGTAACCGTCTCTCTGCATGCGTTCTTTGAGCGAATACGCGTTGGTTTTGTTTCTGAAACTGCCGATGACCACGCTGTAAAGTTTGATGCCCGCAAGATCTTCGCCCGCGATCGGCGTGATTTTTTCCTGCCGCGTAGTAGCAGGGATCGGTGTTGTGGGTGCGGGAGAAGTCGTGGTCGTCTTCGACTTCGATACAGGAGCGATCTCTTCTGCCTGTACGGACGATTCCTCTATCTGCCTTTCCCTGGCCTGTTCGTAAGCCGCTTTATAGGCGCTTTGCTTTGATTTGCAGGAAACGCAACACGCAAGTATCATGCACAGCGTCACGCTCCATAATCCTATTCTTTTCATATCTAAAGCGTTATTAATTTAACCTTGCAAAGGTATGCAAAATATCGTAAACCGTATAAATTTTTTTGCATATTTTTGATTATTGACAAAAGGAAACCTCTAAAAATTCCGAATTCAAGGCTTGCGACGTGCTAAAATCGAAATATTACTGATCGCAGATTCACATTTTATACTGCGCGCGGAGTAATTATGTGCATTGTTATTCATCGTCATTGCGGTCTGCCCCGTCTTTGCGAGGCACGAAGCAATCCAGTGGATACAAGATGCCTGGATTGCTTCACTGCGTTCGCAATGACGAGATCCGGCTTTCCGCGTGCAATGCACAAAACCATGCCGCGCACAGTATAGCAACGAAGTGCAGCGTAGAAGCCGGTTTTTTTAGAGGTTCCCCGAGAAATAGATTTATTTCAGTTTTTTCACTCTTATATTTCTGAATTTAAGCGGCGAGCCGTGTCCCAGGAAACCGATATGCCCGCTTTTGTTGAACAGGCCGGGATGTTCCCGATGGTCGGGCGTACCGTTTTTTGTGGCTTCCCTGATGTCGTCGTCGAGGATGACCGTACCGTTCAGTATGATTTTGATACGGTCGCCGTCGGCAATGACTTCCTGACAGTTCCATTCGCCGGTCGGCTTGAGGTAGCCGCGTTTGGCGGAAAGGATGCCGTAGACCGATCCGTGCGCCTGGTAGGGCTGCAAGTCCTTGTATACGGGGTGTTCCGTGTCGAGAATCTGGAGTTCCATCCCGACGTATGCGGCGTCGCCTTCCATCGGAGTGCGGATGCCCAGGCCGTTATTGGCGGCGGGTGTCAGCTGGAACTCGAATCGGAAGACGAAATTGGCATATTCCTCTTTTGTGTAGAGGTTTCCGCCGAAACTGCTTGTCGGCTCGACCGCGATGCATCCGTCGGCTATTTTATAATCCACCAGGTTTCCCGTCCATTCGTGCATGTTCGTTCCGTCGAACAGTATTTTGAAGCCTTCCTTTTTCTCTTCGTCGGAAAGTTGAAAAGGTGCGGGACGCGACAGTTCCTTTACATATATATTTCTGTAATACACTTTACTGCCGTGTGCCTGCAATTCGATTTGCTCAACGGCGGGAATCGGCTGTCTGCGATCCCAATAGTTTTCGAGCGTCACGTCGTCGACCACCTTTTCGCCATTCAGTCCGACGGTTACGCGGTCGCCAACCATCCGTATATACATCGTGTTCCATTCGCCCAGTCTGTTGTCGGCCACTTTCAGCGGTGTGCTCGGATGCGTCCGGTTGTTATACAGCCCGCCGGAGCCGACCTGTGCACCCACGTTCGTGCGGGACAAATCCCATATTTGCACCTGCGGCGTGCCGCGCAGGTAGATCCCTGCATCTGCTTCGGGGCCTGCCGGGTCGAGCATCCAGTCTACATACATCTCAATATCACCGTATTGTTTTTCCGTACAGAGATTGTTGTATCCATTTCCGACGAATGCGAGCAAGCCGTTTTCTACAATCCAGTCCCTGCGCATCTGTTCGTCGGCTGCGGTCTGTTTTTTCGCCAGTTCGGCCGGTTTCATCTTTGCACGGACAATCGGATTTTCGACCAGTCCTTTCCATCCGGTCAGGTCTTTTTCGTTGAAAATGGAGATAAAGCCTTTTTCTTCGGGCATTTCGTCCAGATGCTTTTTGATGGACTGGCGCTGATAGTCCGCGTCGGGATTATTCAGTGCGGCGGCCGCCCTGTTCAGCAGTGTCACTACGTTTTCGCCCGTATATTCGCTGTGACTGAGCGCAATGTTCATTACCGCGCGGGCGGCTGTTTCTTTCAGTGCGGCCCGGTCGATAAATTCGCCGGCATACAGGAGCGCAAGATATGTGCCCGTCCGTCCGATTTGTCTCAGGATGCTGTTTTTCTGCGCGTCGGTACGGGCGATTTCCATGGCTTTACGCAGGAAAAGCAGTTGATTCTCGCCGGTCATCGCCGGCGTGGAAACGAGTTTCACGTATGCCGCGAGCGCACGGTCGAAATAGTTCGACGCCGACGGTTCTTTGCATATCGCGAAAAGCCGGTCGGCGGCTTCGGACCCTTCCCAGCTCAGCAAGGCGTCGAAGGCGGCGTCTTTCGCCTCCGTATTGCCTTTTTCGAATCCGTCCGCAATTATTTCCAGCGCCCTGCTTTCGCCGGTGGCGGCCAGGGGCAGGTAATAAAGATGTTTTTTCTGTTCTCCCGCCTGATACATGCGACGGACGACCGTTTCGACCTGCTGCACTCCGGGCTGTGAAGACAGCGACGAGATCACGGCTTGTTGCAGAGGCGCTACCGCCGGCTTGTCGGCCGATTCGAGCATTCCGCAGAGGTTGGTAAGGTCTTTCTCGCCTGCCACATCTTTCAACGCCTTGTATGCGGCGGTTTTTACTTCGGGCGAACCGTTCCTGATCAGGTCCAGCACGTTGTTCAGATTGCCGGTTGCCTTTCGCTGTGCGAATAATTCCGCAGCGGCAATCTGCCCGATGTCGGAGGAGGACGAAAGCACCCTGGCTACGGCCGGAGAGATGTCGCCCTTGAAGACGGACAACGACGTCCGGCCCAGTTCGACCACCTGCGGGTCGCTGCTGGCGAGCAATCCGGCCAGGGCCGAAATCGCCTGCGGGTGTCCGATGGACACAAGCGCTCCCGCTGTCGCCTCTTTCACGCTGAAGTCGTTGCCGTCAAGCATTTTCAACAAGTCCTGGACGGCTGTCGTCTCGATGCCTGTTTCCAGTGTGCTCAGTTTTGCTTTCCGGTCGGGAGATCGTGCGGCTTCGCTGCCAAGCCAGTTGACGATATCGACTTTCATTTCAGGATTTTTCGATTTGGCCGCCATTTTCAGCAGTTCGACGTACGATTTGTCGTTTGCGTAAGGAGAAAAATCATTCAGCGCCGCATTGCGATATTCGATACACGGGTCTTTCAGCGCCGTTTGCAGCGTCTTCAGACTTTTATCCTGCTGTATGTTCATCAGTACTTCGAGGGCGGCAATCCGCGTATGGTTCTGCCCTGCCTTTTCGGCTTTTTTCATCAGGTCGCCGGCTGCTTTTTCCCATTCTTTTACATTCGTCGGGTCGCCGGCCGACAGTTTTTTCAGCAGGACGATATATGCCTCGGTCGCGTTTGTCCGGTCGTATCCGAATCCGGCTTTTTCGGCGGCGGCATAGAGCGTCTTCACCGATGCGGCGCTTCCGACGCGGCTCAGTGCGTACAGGACGTCTTTCTGCATGTTTTCGTCGGCGTCCGGCAGGAGACTTTGCAGGAGTTCTTCCGTGCCGTCGACGCCGGCTTCGCCGATGGCAAGCGCTACGCGCTGTTGTGTCCGGGCTGTTCCCATGCGTCTGAGCAATGCCGACCGGAGGGCCTGTCCCGCCTTTTCGGTGCGGATGGATGCCACGGCGCGCGCGGCCGGGTCGCTCAGTTCTTCCTGATTCAGCAGGGGCGCCAGCGCATCTATCGCTTCGTCTTTTCCTGCGATTTGCAGCAGGCTGATGAGGAAGATTTTCGTTTCGCGTTCGGACGTCGTGTCCAGGGCTTTGACGAGTGCGCCGGAAATGGTTGCGCGCAGTGTCTCGTTGCCTTCCGCCGCGACGTAATGGGCAATGCCGCTCAGCGCGTATTCTATCGTGGCATTACTGCCTCGCCCCGGTGCGTGCATCTGCTTCACGAGTGTGAGGACGCCTTCTTCGCCTGTTTCCGCAAGGTCGCGTATCAGACTGTTGTAGTTCTTTTGGTGATCTGCCGGCAGTTGTGCCAGCGCGTCGGCAATCACGGTCGCCGCCGTACGGTTTACCGGCAACTGCGCGATCGTCAGTACGTTCAGCAGCAGTGCGCCGAGAAGTGTCAGGAATATCTTTTTCATGTCGGTCATTTTTTTTTGTTATTAAATAGTCCACGGCGCACGCATCGGCTGGTTCAGATAGCGATTGGCCGCCTCGTCATTCACAAATTCAAGTTTCACGGGGTCGAACTCGAGCGTTCTGTTCAGTCGCAGGGCGACGGCGCCCATGTTCACGATCGTAGCCGAGCGGAAACCGTTGCGTTCGTTCAGTGCAAACGGCCGGCGCGTCTTCACGCATTCGATGAAATCGGTTACCTGCGGCGCCGGCTCGGGATGGTCGGCCAGTTTCTTTTCCCAGTCGGGGATGTCGCAGACAAAATTTTTGTACACATTGCCTTTCGTACCGGCGATGTAGGGCGTGTCGGGATCGCCGAAGTCGCCGCCCCAAAGCACGATTTTGCAGCCGTCGTCGTAGGTATAGGTGATCGAGCGCCAGGTGCCTACGGCATCGGGATGTTGTTGCGGCGCGTCGACTTCCACCTTGACGGGGCTGGTGTGGTCTTTGTCCAGGAGATATTGCACGGGGTCGATGTAGTGTTGCCCCATGTCGCCCAGTCCGCCGCCGTCGTAGTCCCAGTATCCGCGGAAGGTCTGGTGCGTACGGTGGAGGTTGTAAGGTTTGTGTGGCGCCGGGCCCAGCCACAGGTCGTAGTCGAGGTCGGCGGGGATGGGTTCGGGTTCGAGATATTCCTTGCCGACCCAGTAGAATTTCCAGTCGAAGCCGGTATGTTTGCTGACGGTAACCGTCAGCGGCCATCCGAGCAGTCCGCTCCGGACAAGTTTTTTCAGCGGCTTCACGGGTGTACCCATTCCGTAGAACTGGTCGGTGAAGCGGAACCATGTGTTCAGGCGGAACATTCGTCCGTACTGCCTGACGGCTTCCATCACGCGCCGGCCTTCGCCGATGGTGCGTGTCATCGGTTTTTCGCACCAGATGTCTTTACCCATTTTCGCGGCCTCGACGGACATGATGCCGTGCCAGTGCGGTGGCGTCGCAATGTGCACGATGTCTACATTGGGGTCTGCAATCAGGTCGCGAAAATCGTGATACGCGGCAATCCTGTCCGTCACGAGCGCCTTGCCCAGTTCCAGATGCTTCCGGTCCACGTCGCATACGGCTACCAGGCGCGTGCCGGCATAATCCACGTGTCCGCGTCCCATACCGCCGACGCCGATGATGCCTTTCGTAAGCGTGTCGCTCGGCGCAATAAAACCTTTCCCCAGCACGTGGCGCGGCACAATCGAAAAGACAGCCACCCCGCCCAGGGTCTTCAAAAAATCTCGTCTGTTTGTCTTCATAGCTTTTTATATCAAAAAATTATCATCATATCCTTTTCAAGGTAAAATAGTTGCACACAGTATATTATCCTGCCGCTCGCCGCGCGGTGCATCCCTCGCCGCCGAATTTCGCACAAATATAGTACACTTGCGGGAGATTCGCAAGCGGACGGTGGAAATTCAAAAGCTTTTGATGAAGAGAAAAGTATCTTCAAATTTTTTTATGCTCAGGATCACAAAAAATATTATTCAGCGCCTCAAAAAAAAGAATGAACCGGAATAAAAAGAGAATTACTATCTTTGTACGGAAAAATCATACATAAGTCCGGGACAGGCCCGGATAAAAGGATTTGGTAATTTAATATAGATACTATTTAAAATGATTTACCCCAAAGTATCCCTTATCGTTTCGACATACAACCGCCCCGACGCGCTGGATTTGTGTCTGCAGAGCATAGCCCGTCAGACGCACCTGCCGGACGAGGTGGTGATTGGCGACGACGGTTCGACCGGCGATACGCGAAATTTGATTGACGCGCGCCGGCCGGCTTTTCCCGTCCCGCTCGTTCACGTATGGCAGGAAGACAAAGGGTTTCGCCTGGCCATGAGCCGCAACAGGGCCATTGCGGCAAGCCGCTGCGAGTATATTGTCGAGATCGACGGCGATCTGATTCTTCACCGCGATTTTATAGCCGACCATCTGTCGCTTGCCCGGAAGGGACATTTCCTGAAAGGCGGACGCGTCTTTCTGTCCGGAAAATCAAGCGAAAAGTGCTGCCGGAGCGGCACGCTGCCCAGAATCCATTTTTTCAGCCGCGGAATAACCCGGCGACCCAACACGGTTCGCTGTCCGGCATTGAGCAGGTATCTGGCAGCCCGGTATCAAAAGCACAGGTTCACCGCGCTGGGCTGCAACATGTCCTTCTGGCGTGAGGACTGCATGCGGGTCAACGGTTACGACGAACTTTTCGAAGGCTGGGGAAGCGAAGACTACGACTTTGCAAGCCGGCTGACGAACAGCGGCGTCAAACGGCTGAGTCTGAAATTTTCGGCAATCGTCTATCACCTGTGGCACGGCGCACCGCCACAAAAGCATATTGCCGCAAACAGACAGTACTATTTGGATGCCAGAAAAAGACATTCGGCGAGATGTACGAACGGCATCGACCGGCATCTGTGAACCGTTTGCAAAAAAAATGTACAAAAAAACAGGAAAATACAATTAACAATACGAAAATAAACACTAATTTTGCAAGCGGAAGGATGAAAATATAACATTTAACACCTATACACGCTATGCATTACAAATTAGACGAATTAGACAGGGAAATCCTGAAACGAATTGCCAACGACGCACGCAAGCCTTTCCTTGAGGTAGCAAGAGAATGTAATGTTTCGGGAGCCGCCATTCACCAGCGGATTCAGAAACTGATGAACGCGGGAGTGATCAAGAGGTCCGAATTTTTGCTGGACAACTGCATGATCGGGTATGAAACATGTGCATACATGGGCCTGTATCTGCAAAACCCCGGACAGTTTCCGGTAGTCATCGCGGCATTGCGGGACATCCCCGAAGTAGTGGAATGTCACTATACGACAGGCCAGTATGACCTCTTCATCAAAATCTATGCAAGGAACAACACACACCTGCTGGACATCATCCACCACAAACTCCAGCCGCTCGGACTGGCGCGCACGGAAACGCTGATATCCTTCAAGGAAGAGTTCAAACGGAACATCCCGGTCGACTGACCCGGCGCCGGGCGAGATTCGAGAATCCGGCCGCAACGGGCTGTGCCGTCATTCCGCCGTCCGGCGGCCGTGTCGATACGCGCCGTCGCGTGCAAAGTGACGGCCGCTGCACAATAAGCGCCGTACCTTTCCGTTATACTGTACGCGGCATGATTTTGTGAACGATGAACGATGAACGATGAATACGGTCATCGTTCATCGTTTTATCGTTCATCGTTAAATTCGCAATTTCAGACCGCGTGTAGTATCATATTAAATGTATAATGGTTGGAATCGTTTAAAAGAGGTATTTCAGTCCGAGCTGTATCTGCCAGGGATTGCCGCCCGGCGTGACTCTTCCGGCCGAGTTGTTGACGGTGTAGATGTACTGTTGCCGGTCC
>JAIRYD010000065.1 GCA_031267935.1 Tannerella sp. | reverse complement strand
GGAGGTGTTCACGTTTTTTCTTCATGCTCTTTCATGACCGTCCAGAGAGAGAGCAACGGTCAAAAAAATGTGCGGGAATCATACAGCCGCCATGTCGGTCGGGGGCGTAAAAGACCGCTTCGCGATCGCGGCGGCCTGCCGTGTGGCGACGGGGGACGCCATCCGCCGGGCAGGTCCGGATGGCGTCCCTTCGTCGTCATGACGGATGATTTTCGCAGGACAGATCCTTATTTGCCGGCGCCGTCACATGTTCAGGAGATCCCGCTGGTAGTCCTTTTGCGCCTGCGGTTTGAGGGTGGTCAGGTCGGCGATTTTCACCGGCAGTCCGGAGGCGATGCTGTTGCGTGCGGCGATGCCGATCAGGCAGGCGAAAGCGCCGTCGCGCGTGCCGGCGCACTGTTTGAACGGGTCGGGCGTGCCGGGGATGAAAATCTGGTCGCGGAGCAGGTCGTCGCCGCCGCCGTGTCCCGACACGCCGAAGGGGATTTGTATGTACTGCCGGCGCGCGAAGTTTTTGTAGAGCACGATTTCGTCGTAGTCGCGGTCCTGTGCCGGGTTCGATTCCTGTATCCATGCGTCGATGCGTCCTTTCGTGCCGTTGAAGGCGATGCGGTATCCTTCGTAGGGCGAATAGGCGGTGAGCGAATAGGCGACCTGCACGCCGCTGGCATAGCGGATGGTCGCCGCCATCTTGTCGAAGATGTTGATGTCGTTTTTGAACACGCAGCCGTCGCGCAGGTAGCCGTCGTATTTCTCGCAGTCGATATACAGGCGCTTGTAGGGGTTGGCATATTCGGCCTGCTGGCGGTTCACTCCGGCTGCGTCCTGCATGGCGGCCGACATGGCGGGCTGTTCGAGCTGGAAGTAAAACGGACATTTGGTCGTGTGCGGGCAGGTGCGGCAGTTTTCGGCGCGGAACGGTCCGTTCTTGCCGTAGAAGTCGAGCGAGCCGAGCGCGTATACCGATTCGGGGTCGCTGTCTATCCACCAGTTGAGCAGGTCGAAGTGGTGGCTGGCCTTGTGTACCCACAGCGAACCGCTTTTTTCCACCAGGCGGTGCCAGCGGCGGAAATAGTCGGCTCCGTGGCGCGTGTCCAGGTACCAGTGAAAATCGACCGACGTCAGTTCGCCGATCTCGCCCTCGCGCAGCAGTTCCCATATCCGGGCGCGGTGCGGCGAATAGCGGTAATTGAACGTCACGCGCGTTTTGCGGCCCGTGCTTTTTTCCGTATCGATGATTTGCTGCACTTTCTTTTCGTCGGTGGTCATCGGTTTTTCGGTGAGGACGTTGATGCCGAGTTCCATTCCGCGGGCGATGTATTCGTTGTGTGTGGCATCCACCGTCGTCACGATGAGCATGTCCGGCCGGGTTTCCCCGATCATTTTCTCGAAGGCGGCCATGGGATTGTTCAGGTCGCTGTACGTGGGGCAGTTTGCCCGGATAATCTCTTTGCCGGCTTCCACGCGGCCGGGATTGGCGTCGCACAGTCCGACAAACTCGATTCTGTCCGCATAGCGCTGTGTCAGTCCGCGGCCCCACATGCTTGTGCCGCGCGAGCCGGTGCCTACCATTGCAAGTTTCAGTTTCTCTCCCGTCTGCCGCGAAGCGGAAGCGGCCGGAGCCGCAGCAAGCCCGGATGCCGGACTGATGAGGGCGCTCCCTGCAAGAACGCCTGATGTTGCGAGGAAATTACGCCTCGACATGGATTGGTTTACTTTCATGATTCGTTGCTTTTTTTTAAGTTATATAATGTTTGCCGTAATAAAAAACGCTTTATTTAACGATGAACGTCATTAACTATGAACTATGAACGATGAACGATGAACGGATTCGTCGTTTGTGATTCACTCATGTTGCGCATCCACGGCGCCGGACACCGGCAAGCTTATTTTCATAACCGCAGGTAAGCAAAGCGCAGACGGCGGAAGGTATGGCCGTCGGCGGTTCGCTGCCTGATCAGGCAGGACATCGCTGTCGATACGGAAACTGTCCTGCCTTTCAGGCAGCAACCGTATGTTCAGGTTTTTCGCCGCAGGTCGCCGACCTGCGGTTATGAAAATAGCGTCCTTCGGACTTGGGCTTGCCGGTATGGAATTTGTTTCAGTGCGTAACATCAGTGATTAAATTCGTTCATTGTTTATGATTCATAATTCATAATTCATAGTTCATCGTTCATAGTTAATGACGTTCATCGTTCATCGTTAAATGACGTTCCTTTCGGTCCGTCGTAGTCGTACCGGAACCAGTTGAACAGCGCTGCGCCGCCGTCGTCGCGTTCGTTGTAGCTGAACAGTCCGATCCTTGCTCCTTTCCAGAACGAAAACTGCGCGCCGAAATCTTCTCCGAAGGGGATGAAACGCCGGTTGTCCGTGCTGTAATAAAAATGGTTCCTGTTGGTGAGGAAATCCAGTTTCAGCTTCAGGTAGACCACTTTTGCCTGAAGCGGCTGCTGCTCGACGTGATTGGCGGACGTGTCGAACGTGTTGATTCGCACGCCGGGCTGACGCGGCCGGTCGAACAGTTCGCGGTTGGTTTCGAAAAAGAGCCGGTTCCGGCCTTCCGCGCGGTAGACGCCGACGAGGCCGTACAGCGAGCCGAAGCTGCACAGGCCGGCTTTCTGCCCGTCGGCCATCCGGCTGACGTCGAGCGCGACCGTGACTTCGCCCGTTGCGCCCATCGTTTTCTGCGTAAGCGTGTTTTTCGCCCGCAGGAAGCTTTCGCTTTTGAGCGCTTTCAGGCACAGATAGCCGGGATGTTCGGACAGCGACCGGGCGTTGTCGGGGTTGTGGTTGAACTGCCACTGCAGACCGGGCGACGGGTCGTTAAATTCGTCGTCGGACTGTGGCGCACGGACGGCCGTTTTTTCCGCGAAAGGTTTTTTCCAGACATAGACCGGTTCGCCGATGCCGTTGCGATCGATGTCGATGCCGACGACCGGCCAGTCGTCATGCCAGTGTACGGGCTGCAGATGCACCACGCGCCCGAGTGCGCCGGCCGACTGGAAATGGTAGAACCACCAGTCGCCTTCGGGCGTGTCGACCAGCGCTCCCTGATGCGGCCCGTTGACGGAGGTGGCGCCCATTTCGAGGACGACCTTCTTCTCGTAAGGGCCGTAAATGTTTTTCGACCGAAGAACCGTCTGCCAGCCGACCGGCACGCCGCCTTCGGGGATGCTGATGTAGTAGTAGCCGTTCCGTTTGAACATCTTGACGCCTTCGGCCACGGGGCCGGTGTAGACCGTCAGGCCGTCGTCGAGCAGCTGCGTGCCGTCGTCGCTCATCCGGTGGATGATGACGGGTCCCGCGCCGTGCAGGCTGTGGCCGAGATACGCCTTGCCGTCGTCGTCCCAAAAGGGGCACGGGTCTTCCCATTTCTCGACATGCTTCACTTCGACGAGCGGCGACCAGGGGCCTTCCGGTTTGTCGGCCGTGCTCAGGAACAGCCCCTCGGTGGGCGTGCAGAAGTAGACCCGCAGTTTCCCGTCATGGTAGCGGATGGAGGGCGCCCACGACCCGTTCGCGTAGCTGTCCACGCGGTCGTAGCCGGGGAAATCGAGCCGCGAATAGATTTGCGCGACGATACGCCAGTTGACCATGTCTTCCGATTCCAGCACGGGCATGCCCATGTAATGAAATTCGGAGCAGACCATGTAGTATTTTTCGCCGATGCGGCATACGTCGGGGTCGGAATAGTCGGCATTGAGTATGGGATTGATGTACGTGCCATTCCCCTGGTCGCCCCACGAGCCGGTTTTCGACTGCGACCGTGCGCCGGCGATACATATTGCCGCCAACGCGGCTGTCAGCACAAGCATTCGTAAAAAATTAATACGCGGAAGCGTTTTGTCGGCTGACATAGTCCTTCCCGGAACTCCGGGAAGCGTTTTGTTGGCTGACACAGTCCTTCCCGGCGCACCGGGAAGCGTTTTGCCGGCTGACATAGCCCTTCCCGGAACTCCGGGAAGCGTTTTGTCGGCTGACACAGTCCTTCCCGGCGTTCCGGGAAGCGTTTTGCCGGCTGACATAGTCCTTCCCGGCGCACCGGGAAGCGTTTTGTTGGCTGACACAGTCCTTCCCGGCGCACCGGGAAGCGTTTTGCCGGCTGACACAGTCCTTCCC
>JAIRYD010000219.1 GCA_031267935.1 Tannerella sp. | reverse complement strand
TATCGTCGGCAGCATGGATATAGAAAACATCCACGAAATCCGTTTGCAACCGTTTCAGACTCAAGTCAAGCGAGGCTGTATATCTCTCCTCAAAACGGTCGCTCAGCGGGTAGGATATCCTTTCTCTTGTGGCAAGCATGAACGAATTTCGCGGCTTATCCCTGAAAAAATTCCCTACCATTTCCTCGTTCCGTCCGTTCTGATAACTGTGAGCCGTGTCGAAAAACGTCAAGCCGACATTGTAAGCCGCCCGTACCAGAGTCTCCGCCCGCATCACGCCAACACCCAAAATCGGCATTTCCAGTCCTGTCCGACCTAATACACGGGTGGGATACTCACTGCTCCCGCTGCCGGACAGCATGCCCGCTGCCGACGCCGTAACGTTCGGGAACAGGATGGCGCCTGCCCCAACTGTCGCCGACAAGCGGAAAAAATCCCGCCGGTTTACTTTTTTTGTTTCCATTGTAAATTCATTTTATAGATTTTATATTTTAAAAAATTTCACGGCGCAAAGGTAAAGGGGAAGTTGCAAAGGCTGGTTTCATCTGTGGCTCAAAGATGCTTGCTTGGGAGGCTCACTGCTTTTTTTATGCTAAAACCCGAGTTCGATATAAGCACAGTCCGTTAGGACTTGCATATCAATGTAAAACAATGTTTCCGCTCCGCATCAAAACCTCGTGGAGGTTTCATCCGTTCTATGACGTATCTCCCGACGGGGAAAAAGGGGGTATGCCGTGACGTTTTCCATTGATATGGATGCCCTCCAGGTAAGCGACCATTCATTTTCAGTCATTTATTGTAATTCTTAGGTCGAACTCGAGTGAAAATTAATATGAAGCATTTCCTGCACATCTGCCAAAGTTATTCATGGAAATGGAGACGGTAAAAAGACAATGCGAGCACTTTTTTACATTTACCGATTCTTATGCTATTAATCATTAGCTATCAACTATATATATTGTCATATTCCTCCGGTGAAAACTGTATAATTCATGTTTTTAAATTATTTACTACATGGATTAACATTTATTTTTACACTAAAAAACATGCGATTACGAAGAAACGCCGTATATTTGTAACCCCAAATGGAAGGTTATGACTTTTTCGACATTGACAGCTATTTCTCCCGTCGACGGAAGATACAGAGACAAAACTGAAGCGCTGGCTTCGTATTTCTCTGAATATGCACTCATTAAATACCGTATACGGGTCGAAATAGACTATTTTTGTACACTGACAGGTTTCGTGCCTCAACTGAAGCCACTGCATACGGATGCCACGAAGCATGCGCTGCAAATGCTCTATCGCTGCTTTTCGCCCGACGATGCGCTGCGCATCAAGGAAATAGAGCGCACGACAAACCACGACGTCAAAGCAGTCGAATATTTCATCAAGGAAAAATTCGACACGCTATCACTACATAATTATAAAGAGTTCATACACTTCGGACTGACGTCGCAAGACATCAACAACACCGCCGTCCCTCTGTCGCTGAAAGAGGCGCTCGACAACGTTTTATATCCGGAAATACAGTCTGTTACCGACGCCGTCAAGCGCTATGCCGAAGAATGGAAAGAGGTACCCATGCTGGCCCGTACACATGGCCAGCCCGCATCGCCTACGCGCGTAGGGAAAGAATTTCAGGTGTTTGCATATCGCCTCGAAGAACAGCTCGCCCTGCTGAAAACCATCCCTGTTTCCGCCAAATTCGGAGGTGCGACCGGCAACTTCAATGCCCATCATGCCGCCTATCCCGACTGCGACTGGAAAGCGTTTGCCGACCATTTCGTGAACGAAGTGCTGGGACTCAAGCGCGAAGCATGGACGACACAAATATCGAACTACGACCATCAGGCGGCCATCTTCGACGGACTGCGACGGATCAACGTCATACTGACGGACTTGTGTCGCGACGTATGGATGTATATTTCTTTCGACTACTTCAAGCAGAAAATAAAGGAAGGCGAAGTAGGCTCGTCGGCAATGCCGCACAAGGTGAACCCGATCGACTTCGAAAATGCGGAAGGCAATCTGGGCATGGCCAACGCCATCCTGACGCATCTGAGCATGAAGCTTCCGATCTCGCGCCTGCAACGCGACCTGACCGACTCGACCGTCATGCGCAACATCGGCGTGCCGCTGGCTCATACCTCCATCGCGCTGAAAAGCATCGCCAAAGGATTGAACAAGCTGCTGATAAACAGACAAACCATTGCACGCGAACTGGATGCGCACTGGGCCGTGGTCGCCGAAGCCATCCAGACCATTCTGCGACGGGAAGGTTATCCGCAACCATACGAAGCGCTGAAAACGTGGACACGTACAAACAGCGAGATTACGGCTCAGTCTATCAGCACATTCATCGATTCCCTGCAACTGGACGACACCGTGAAGGCGGAACTGCGCGCAATCACACCTCAAAATTATGTGGGAATATAGATCATATTAAAATCACAATTAATCACTAAAATAATTTAAACAATAAACAACGATCGCGAGATTGAAAAGTCAAACCAAAACAATGTGTAAAGAAATGGAATCAGAAGAAAGAGACAAAACGCAGCCACGTCCGGGCAAATATCCTTTGAAAAACCAGCGGGAACGAATCAGTATGCACGGCCGAAATCAGGAACGAACACCTATTTATCGAGCCGTAAAAGACGAAAGCGGCTATCAGTTACAACCTCAGGATCAAGCGTATCAGGGACATCAGCCGATACAGCAGCGTCCCGTAAGCCGACGCCCGCGCATCAGCGAAGCGCCACCACGGCCCAACTACAATAGCGACCGATACGA
Organism: Tannerella sp.; assembly: GCA_031267935.1. Classification (GTDB taxonomy): domain Bacteria; phylum Bacteroidota; class Bacteroidia; order Bacteroidales; family Tannerellaceae; genus Tannerella. Next base: position 6,719 of record JAIRYD010000219.1, on the reverse strand, counting down.
GCGCCCGCAATCTCCGACGGAAGGACGTCCCTACCGTCCCTCCTACCCTTCCGCCTATCCGAACACCAACCGGCCGGCGGGTCAGAGGCCGGCGCCGTACGGCAACAACTCGGGACGGCCGCCATATCAGAGCAGGACGGGCGAATCGAAATATCCGGCATACAACAAAAGACCAAACCGTCCTCCGATGCCGAACAAGAAGTCGAAATACCTTCCGCCCAGACCGGTGAAATACAAGGAAAACCTGTCCGATCCGAACGAACCGATCCGCCTGAACAAATTTTTGGCGAATGCCGGCGTATGTTCGCGGCGCGAAGCCGACGAGTTTATACAGGCCGGCGTCGTGAAAGTCAACGACAAAACCGTCACCGAACTGGGCACAAAAATCTCCCGGCTGGACACCGTGCTCTTCCACGATCGTCCGGTGCGGCTCGAAGGAAAAATCTACGTCCTGCTGAACAAGCCGAAAAACTTTGTCACCACGACCGACGATCCGAACGAACGCCGCACCGTCATGGACCTGGTCAAAAACGCCTGTAAAGAACGCATCTATCCCATCGGGCGGCTCGACCGCAACACGACCGGCGTGCTGCTGCTGACCAACGACGGCGACCTCGCCTCCAAACTGACACATCCTTCCTTCAAAAAGAAAAAAATCTACCACGTATGGCTGGACAAGGAAGTATCCATCACCGACATGGAACGGCTGGCCAACGGCCTCGAACTGGAAGACGGCGAAATACACGCCGACGCCCTCAGCTACGCCAGCGAAGAAGACAAAAGCCAGGTGGGAATAGAAATCCATTCGGGACGGAACCGCATCATACGCCGCATGTTCGAATTTCTCGGATACAGGGTTGCGAAGCTGGACCGCGTCTACTTCGCCGGCCTGACCAAGAAGAATCTGGGCCGCGGCAAATGGCGCTATCTCGACGAGAAGGAAGTGAACATGCTAAGAATGGGTGCGTTCGATTAAACGGGGAATATAATGGAAATATAATGGAAAGAACAAAGATAAAGGACATCCTCAAAATGCAGACGTTCGGCGCGACGCTGAACATCAAAGGCTGGGTACGGACACGCCGAGGCAGCAAGCAGGTCAGTTTTATCGCCCTGAACGACGGCTCGACCGTCCACAACCTGCAAATCGTGGTCAACATCGAGCAATTCGGCGACGACTACCTGAAGCCTGTCACGACCGGCGCGTGTATCAGCGTCGACGGGATACTCGTACAGTCGCAGGGCGCCGGACAGACCGTCGAAATACAGGCGGAGAAAATCCGGATATACGGCTCGGCCGATCCCGCCACGTACCCTCTGCAGAAGAAAGGCCATTCGATGGAATTTCTGCGCGAAATCGCACACCTGCGTCCGCGCACGAATACTTTCGGCGCCGTCTTCCGCCTCCGTCACCACATGGCGATGGCGATTCACACGTTTTTCCACGAACGCGGATTCTTCTATTTCCACTCCCCGATCATCACCGGATCGGACTGCGAAGGAGCCGGACAGGTCTTCCAGGTGACGACGATGAATCTCCACGATCTGAAGAAAGACGAAAAAGGCGCGATTATCTACAGCGACGACTTTTTCGGCAAACAGACGAACCTGACCGTTTCGGGACAACTCGAAGGCGAGCTGGCCGCCATGGCGCTGGGCGAGGTCTACACCTTCGGACCCACTTTCAGAGCCGAAAATTCCAACACGCCGCGCCATCTGGCCGAGTTCTGGATGATTGAACCGGAAATGGCCTTCTACGAAATCGAAGACAACATGCAACTGGCGGAAGATTTTATCAAATACTGCCTCCGCCGGGCGCTGGAACACTGTGCCGACGAGATCCGGTTCCTGAGCGAACGTTTCGACAAGGAACTGGTTGAAAGACTACATTTCGTGCTCAACCGGGAATTTGTCCGCCTGACGTATACCGAAGGCATCCGGATCCTGGAAGAAGCCGTCGCGAAAGGACGCAAATTCGAATTTCCCGTCTACTGGGGCGCCGACCTTTCCGCCGAACACGAACGCCATCTTGTGGAAGAACACTTCAAGCGTCCCGTGATTCTGACGGACTATCCGAAAGAAATCAAATCGTTCTACATGAAGCAGAACGACGACGGGAAGACCGTCCGCGCCATGGACGTGCTGTTCCCGAAAATCGGCGAGATCATCGGCGGCTCGCAACGCGAAGAAGACCTCGACAAGATCACGAGGCGCGCCGAAGAAATGCACGTACCCGAAAAAGACATCTGGTGGTATCTGGATACGCGACGTTTCGGAACGGCCCCGCATTCGGGATTCGGGCTGGGATTCGAACGACTGCTGCTGTTCGTGACCGGCATGACGAATATCCGCGACGTGATACCCTTCCCGCGCACACCCCACAATGCGGAGTTTTAGGCAGGCGCCCGTCGCATACGGACTGTTTATCAAAACAATGAAGATATGAAAACAAAAGGATTATTTTTAGTGCTGCTCCTCTCGACGGCCGCCGTCGCGAATGCGCAGGGCTTGCGCCTGGGCGTCAAGGGCGGTCTGAATGTGGCTTCCGTGAAATTCAGCCAGGACGTGTTCGATACGAACAACATCACGGGTTTCCATCTCGGCCCGATACTGGAAGTGATGACGCCCCTGCCGGGCATCGGATTCGACGGCGCCATCCTGTTTACGCAGAAAGGCGTGAAGATGAGCCGGTCGCAGCAGGAGATAAGAAACAACTTCATCGAAGTGCCCGTCCACCTGAAATGGAAACTGCCGCTGCCGCTCGTCAAGCCGTATCTCGCCGCCGGGCCATACGCCGCCCTCCGCGTGGCGGGCGACAGTAACTGGAACGAGGTGTACGGCGACATCGTCCATCAAATAAAAAGCAAAAGTTTCAGTGCGGGATTGAACTTCGCCGCCGGCGCGGAAATAATGCGCATACTGCAGGTCAGCGTGAACTACAACCTGGGACTGACGGACAATTTCAGTACATCCGGCACCAGCGCCCCGTTCGGTTATTCGGGTAAAACACGCACGTGGGTGATCTCGGCCGCCGTCTTCTTCTGAACGGCCACGCATTCGCCCCCACCCCACCCCGTCCATGAAGTACGCGGAAGTAATATTGCCCCTGCCACTGGATAATACGTACACGTACTTTATTCCGCCGGAGATGGAAGAATCGGTGCAGCCCAATCTGCGGGTCGTCGTCCCTTTCGGAAAAAAACGCTACTACACGGCCATCGTCAAGGCCGTGTACGACGAGATCCCCGCTACGGAGTATGCGCTGAAGGAGATCCATGCGACGATTGACGATACACCGCTCCTGCGTCACCCGCAAACAGCGTTCTGGGAATGGATGGCATCCTATTATTTATGCAAGGTGGGCGACGTGTACAAGGCCGCCGTGCCGGCCGGCCTGACGCTGGAAAGCGAAACCGTCGTCCATTGCCGCGACGCCGGCGCGACAACATCGCCCGCACGCCGAGAGCAGCTCATTCTCGACGCCTTTGCAGACAAAAGCAGTCTGACGGTTGCCGCGCTGGAAAAAATCACCGGAACAGTCCACCTGCTTCCGGCGCTGAACAGGCTCGTACGGCAGGGCATCGTCACCGTCAGCGAAACGCTGAAAAAAGGCTTCACTCCCAAGACGGAAACATACGTCCGCCTGTCGTCCGCCTTCGGCAGGGAAGAAGACCTGTCGGCCGTCTTCCCGCAGCTCGGGCGGGCCGGACAGCAGGCGAAACTGCTGCTCGCCTACCTCGAACAGGCGGAACCTTTTCCCGCCGCCGCCACGCCCGCGAAGGAGATCGGCAAAAAACAGCTGCTTGCCTCGACGGGCGCCGGCGCCGCCACGCTCGACAGCCTCGTCCGCCGCGGATGGATGGAATACTACGAAAAAGCCGTCAGCCGGCTGCCGTCGGCCCCCGCACCGCAGCCGCCGCACCGGCTCACGCCGCCGCAGCAAACGGCCTTCCAGCGGATCAAAAACGTATTCGAGACGAAGCAGGTCTGCCTCCTGCACGGCATTCCTTCGTGCGGGAAGACGGAAATCTACCTCCATCTGGCGTCGGAGATGCTGGCACAGGGGCGGCAGGTCCTCTATCTGCTACCCGAAATAGCGCTCACGACGCAAATCGCCGGACGGCTGCGCAGCGCCCTGGGCGACAAACTGCGCGTCTATCACTCCGGCTTTCCGGACGCCGAGCGCGTCGAGATCTGGCACGAGCTGGCCGCCCGTCCGTCGCCGCTCGTGATCCTCGGCGTCCGTTCGGCGCTCTTCCTGCCTTTTGCGAAGCTGGGGCTTGTGATTGTGGACGAGGAACATGAAGCATCCTACAAACAGCAGGATCCCGCGCCGCGATACCATGCACGCAGCGCCGCCGTGATGCTTGCACACCTGCACGGCGCCAAAACGCTGCTCGGCTCCGCAACGCCTTCGCTCGATTCGATATACAACACGAAGACGGGCAAATACGGCCTCGTCACACTCTCCGCACGCTACGGCGACGCTCCCCCGCCACAAATCCATCTGGTGGATACCAAAGAACTGAAACGCAAGAAGATCATGAAGCAGCACGATCTGCTCTCGCCCTTCCTCCACCGGCAGATCGACGAAGCGCTCGAACGCGACGAACAGGTCATCCTCTTCCGCAACAGGCGCGGCTTCGCACCCGTAATGGAGTGTAAATCGTGCGGACGCGCCATACGCTGCACGCGCTGCGACGTGAGCCTGACGTATCACAGGCAGCAGAACCGGCTCGTATGCCACTACTGCGGCCATGCCGTCCCGCTGCCGCAGCGATGCCCCGCCTGCGGACATGCGGAGATGAAATGGACGGGCTTCGGCACGGAGAAGATCGAAGAAGAAATTACGGCCCTCTACCCCGGCGTGCGCACCGTGCGGCTCGATCTCGACACGGCACGCACCCGCCGCGACGGCGAACGCATCCTGGCCGACTTCGAACAGGGCAGGAGCCGCATCCTCGTCGGCACGCAGATGGTCGCGCGCGGGATGGACTTCGAACGCGTCACGCTCGTCGGCATACTCAATGCCGACAGTCTGATGAATTATCCCGACTTCAGGGCGCACGAACGCGCCTTCCAGCTGATGACGCAGGTCGCCGGACGCGCCGGACGGCGAGGACGGCAGGGCATCGTCGTCATACAGACCGCACAGCCCGACCACCCCCTCCTGCAAATGCTGCACCACGCGAACTACGACGCGATGGTCGCCTCGCAACTGCACGAACGTTACCTCTTCGGCTATCCGCCCTACCTGCGGCTGATCACCGTCATACTGCGCAGCCGCGACGAGGCGGCGCTGGACGACGGCGCCGCCTTCTGCGCACGTCTCCTGCAGGAACGGCTCGGCGACGACTGCGTCCACGGACCTTTCGCCCCGCCCGTCAACCGCATTCAAACGCGCTGCGCAAGACATATCGTGCTTAAAATAAAACGCGCGCAGCCGACGGCCGACGTCCGCGCCTCGCTCGAAAACGTCCTCGCGCAGATGCACCGCCACCACACGTGCCGGCTGCTGAACGTGTACTGCGACGTGGACGGGTGAGTGTGAACGTTGAACGATGAACGATGAACGATGAATCCGGTTATCGTTGTTCGTTTATCGTTCATCGTTAAGTAATGTTTTCTCTGTTCCGGAGGGACAAAATGTCGGTGGAAAATTGACCGCAAACCGTTTTTCGCGTGCCGTCAGGTATGCGATGTGACGGTCCATACATGCCGTACCTGACGGCACGGGGTATGAACGTGGCCGGAAATGTTTCTGCCGGCCGTTTCCGGCATCCGGAGGATGCATCTTTTATTCAAACACGGAGTACACGGAGCACACGAAGAGAACAGACGGTTGAAAACGGCGCACGGGGTGCGGGAAAATATCCTTGCGTACCGGAATACGAAATGATATATCTTCTTTGTGTGCTCCGTGTACTCCGTGTTGAAAATAGACGGCTAAAGGACACGGAGAGGCGCCTTGCGATGCGAGAAACCTTTATATGTTATTTATTTTGCGTGACTAAATGCGCAGTTTCAGATCGCGTGGAGTAAAAATGTCGTTATGTATTATTAACAGTTTATTTTTGCATTATATATATAATAATGTGTAATTTTGCGATATGAAATGATGAAAAGGAAATGTATGCTTTTATGATAGGAATTGTAGTGGATATTTTATGATTCGGGGAATGGAAAGAGATCGCTTGTATGCGGCAGATGAAAATACGTGTTTGCATGCTGCAAATAATTGTTTCTGCTTCGGAAATAATTGTTTCTGTGTCGGAAATAATTGTTTCTGTGCCGGAAATAATTATTTCTGTGCCGGAAATAATTGTTTCTACGCCGAAAATAATTGTTTCTACGCCGGAAATAATTGTTTCTGCTCTGGAAATAATTGTTTCTGCTCCGGAAATAATTGTTTCTGTGCCGGAAATAATTGTTTGCGCATTGAAAACAGTTATTTTCGATTTGAGGATAGGTGTGCATATTTTGAGAATATATACTTTTGTGCGGAAACATATCGTTTTTATATGATTAATTAATATATGAAATTTAAAATCATGAACTTATGAAAGATTATTTACCGGTTGCATATGCAACACTGTTGTTGTGGCTGAATGATTTCGTCACGTATCTTGAAAGTCCGGACGTGATTACGCGTCTTTATATCGATCCGTCGGCTATGTCCGACCTGAAAGACCGGATTAAAGCCTACCGGATTGCTTTTG
>JAIRYD010000192.1 GCA_031267935.1 Tannerella sp. | reverse complement strand
GTCGGCAATGTTTATTGTGCGGGGCAATGCTTTTTGCCGCGTACAGGTAAGTCTGTGTATCTTGAATCTGAAATGAGACAGCCCTTCGTGACCGCGGCCACCGGCTCCCCTTCCGGACGTGGCAGGCGGCGAATACGAATCCCGTGGAAGGCATCAGGACGGAATAATGAAGAATGAAAAAAGACTGCATCAAATTCCTGTTTTTTTACGCAAAGTGCGGAAAACAGGAATTTGATACAGTCTTTTTTTGTAGGGGACTTCTAAAAACTCCGAATTCAAGGCTTGCGAGGAGCTAAAAGCGGAGTTTACCTGTCGTAAATGTGCATTTTAGCGACGAAGCGTAACGCAGAAGTCGGGGTTTTTAGAGGTTCCCTGTACGTATACAGCGCCTTATCTCGCAATCACCTTATAGGTCGCACCGGCCGTTTTCACCATATACAGTCCTTCCGGCAATGAAATCTGCGTCGTTCCGGCTGCATACGGAATGGTAGCGGCCGGCTGTCCGGTGACGTTATACACTCTTGCCGTCCCGTTTTGCGTGGCACGTATATATAATGTATGGCCGTCGGTCCAGACATTCTCGCCTGCCGCAAGTTCGCTGTCCGAAAGTGACGGGGCGATCTCGATATGAATCTCCAACTGCTGGCGGATACCCCGGATGAGAAACGTATAACTGCCGTCTCCGTTTGCCATTGTCAACACGTCTTCATTCGCGGGCACATTGAGGCGATTTGTCGTGACGTTGAACTTCGTTCCTTCGGGAAACGATTCGTCCGGCGTGAGTGTAAAGGAAAAGTCGGTACCGCTTTCGATGGTATACACATTCGGTTTAGGCTCGCTGTTCACACCTTCGAGACCCGGAAGTTTTACCTGTCGCACGATCGTCGGCACGGACGTAGCGGCCTTGTATATCCACACTTTGTAATAATAGTGCGTATTGTCCGGGAAATTGAGGACGAAATACAGCAACCGGGTTTCGCCCGCATACAGATCGAAATAGGCATGTGTATATACCGTAAAGGTGGAATCTACGGAAAACACCGCCGTAGCCGGCAGTCTCGACACGATGTCTGCCGCCTTAATCGCATCGGGGCAGGGGCAACACGGCAACCTGATCAATCCTTCGTACGGATCGTCCGGCGTACCCGTACCACCCGACGGCTCGAACGGCACGTACTCAATCGTGAACGGTGCGGCGGGATGAGGCGCCGGAGTTTTGATGCGGTTGACAAACGTCAGCGTGCGACTCGGATTTTGAGCGGACAGCATAAAGTTGATACTCGTGCCGGGCATTGCGTCGGCCGCATCGACTTTGACGGTGGTGGCGTATGCGGATGGATCCGGCGTTTCGGCGAGCGTATATATCCCTGCGGGCAGATGGGAAACCTCTACCGTTCCCCCGTCGGAGAGCGAGAAGATACCGTCAATGCTCACATCCGTCAAACCGCTTGCACCGGTGATGTTTTGATTGGGAATGAGTTTCACCGGAATGGAATTTCCTCCGATAAGCGTGGTGAGGCGGAACGTATAGCGGGCCGCGCGATCCGCAGCCGTACCGTTTTCGACCCTTTTGCTCACACGGATAGAGCCGTGGAAATTGGCGCTGCTGGACAGCATACTGACCGCTTCGCCATACAGCGTAGCTTTCTTGCCGTCGACGATTCCGATAAATGCCTGGACTTCGTTCCAGTCCTGCACCCCGGTAGACGGATGCTCGTAAACGAGTATTGCGGGCGTATTGATGTAAGTGGCGTCCGTCGCCTTCCCGAACGCATGCAATACCAGACCGTCGGCCACGGCGTCACTCGAACCCATCAATGTCGCACGGCTTTCGGGAATCTTCAGCCATACCGTATCTTTGTTGGCAATATAAGGCTGATCCTGATCGGTTCCGTATATATGGGCCTTGGGCAGCGGACTGTTGACCGACGGCGCCGTCGTAGTCCCGCTCACAAATGTGACGTCTCCGGAGGCCACGCCTCCTACCGTGAGAAAGATGTCTTTCAATATGGATGTGGGAGTGCTGCCTTCATTTGCAACGGAATCTTCAATTCCGAAAGGGCCATAGTAATAATATCCGCCAACAGGGTTGCCGGAGTTATACACATCTTGGGATGTGGAAATAGCGACGCCCAGGTTGGTGATTGCAGGTAACGGACGAACCGCCGCGCTGTCTATCATTAAATTAACCAGGTCTTTCATCCGCTGTTCGCGGACAGGATCCTCAATGCTTGTACTCAACAGGGTAAACGACGGATTGGCGTAGTGCCAGATTGCAATTTTTGTCGCCATCAGTGCAATCGTACTGTCTATGATGGCGCCGCCGAGGGCTAGCCCAAATGTCGATTGCACGGCAGCGAGATTGAGATTCAAACCGGTATAACCTTTGATAGTCAGCCACTGAATTTCTTTCAGTTTAGCCTGCACGTCATCCGAGAGTTCGAAAGGCTCGGCCACGACATAATCTTTCACTTCGTCTTGCGTCACGCCGGCCGGCCAGGTAGTTCGGGTTTCCGAATAGGAATGGAACGGCACGGTCGCATCCACACAATAGAGTTGACCGGTAATCGAATCATTATTGCCGATATTCAGCGCTACTCCGATCGGAATATCGCCAACTGTCGTCCACCAGTCGTCAATGCCATGCAAGACTTTGTACTTTATCTGGATCGTGTCAAAATATTGAACCACCACCCTGTAATGAGCCGAGTCGGGTGTAGCCTTCGCTACTGCAGGCGCAAGGATCCCTGCGCCCAGCACTATCAGGAAAAGATAAAATTTTTTCATACACTTTCTTATTTGTTTTTAATATCGAAATCATCCTGTCTATCTCATCCGAATCAAATGTAAATTTGCTGGAAATCAATGCAAATAGGGTTTGTTAAATTTGAAATTGTTGTTATATTCGATTCTATAATATTCTAAACACTGTTTGTTGCGGACAAAAATATGCTGTTTTGCAGAATTAAACAAATAAAAAAAGTAAATTTTTAAGAGATAAACATATAAAAATTCAAAAAAACATTTTCTGTTTCATTCTTTTTCCATATACGCCTTTGGAAGTTGCCTGAAAAGGGTGGGATCATATATTCTTCGCCAAAAACTTCCGCACCTCTTCGACCGGTTCTCCGCGCCGCGCCGCATAGTCGTGCAACTGCTCGTCCGAGATATGTCCGATCATGAAATACCGTGCCCGGGGACAGGCAAAAAACAGTCCCGCCACGGTTGCCGTAGGCGTCATTGCACCGTTTTCCGTGATGCGGACATCCATTTCCCGTATTTGCAACAGCCTGTCGAGCGTGAAAATCATGCCCTGGTCGGGAAGAGAAGGATAGCCTATGGCCGGACGGATGCCGTCATATCCGGCCTTGAACATGTCCGCCACCGAGAGTTTTTCGTCCGGAGCATAACCCCAGTATTCGCGGCGCACCTTCGTGTGCAGATATTCGGTCGCCGCTTCCGCCAGCCGGTCGGTCACCGTCTGAAGCAGCAGGAGGCGATAATCGTCGCCGGCAAGCTGCGCCTGCAGACCGTCCGGCCCCGTTCCGGCCGTGACGGCAAATGCGCCCAGATAGTCCGTTCTTCCGTCCGTGTCGGGAAGGACGTAGTCGGCGAGCGACAGGCAGACGCCGTCGTTAGCCGTCTGCTGGCGAAGCATCGGAATCGTTTCATCGCCCACGCGCACATCGTCGCCATGTGCTGCTGCCGGAAAAAATCCGTATCGCGCCCGACAACCGTACGTGCCGTCGGCTATCATGCGGGCAAGCATCGCTTTTGCATCGACGAAGAGTTTCATGGCCTCCGCCGCCTTGTCGCGTTCGGCGGCGGGACGGCCGGCAAGCCATGCCGCGCGGCAGGATTCGCAGTCGTGCACGTCCACCAGTCCGGCATACGTCCCGTTCAGGCGCCATGCCACGAAGAAAAAAGTCCAGTTAATATAAGGTACGACGACCTCCACCGGGATCCGTACCTCCCGTACGCCGGACTGCGCGGGCACGACCGGTGTATACGCGGCACGGTCGACCGGCAGGCGGCGCGCCCGTGCCGCGGCAAGCGGGAGCAGCGCGCTTTTCCCTGCGTGCGACACGTCGCGCAGATGTGCGTATTCATCGTTCAGTGCGCGCACGAAATCATCCCGCATGACCGGATTCAGCAATTTTGCGGCGAGCAGCGGACTTTGCGATGCGTCGGTGCCGTGCACGACCGGCGAATCGTAGCGCGGCGCAATCTTCAGGGCCGTGTATATCTTCGACGTCGTTGCGCCTCCAATCATGATCGGTACGCGCAGGCCTGCCTTCTGCATTTCTTCGGTCACATGCACCATTTCATCGAGCGAAGGAGTGATCAGTCCCGACAGACACAGGATGTCCGGTTTCTCCTCGATGACGGTGTGCACGATTCGATCGGCAGGCACCATCACGCCGAGGTCGATCACTTCGTAGTTGTTGCACGTGAGTACGATGGAAACGATGTTTTTCCCGATGTCGTGCACGTCGCCCTTGACCGTGGCGAAGACGACCTTCCCTGCTTTCGATGCCGTCCCTTCGGCCTTTTCCGTTTCAATGGCCGGTTGCAGCAGGGCGACGGCCTTCTTCATCGTGCGCGCCGTCTTGACGACCTGCGGCAGGAACATCTTTCCCGCGCCGAACAGTTCGCCGACGCGGTTCATCCCGCTCATCAGCGGGCCGTCGATGATCTCCACCGCACGGCCGTATGCCTGCAGCGCGTCGCGGATATCCGTCTCCATGAAGTCGCCGATGCCTTTCATCAGGGCATATTCCAGCCGTTCGCCCGGCGAAAGGCTGCGCCAGGCGTTCGGCGCGGCGTCCGGCCGGTCGCTTTGCTGCTGCGCGTGCTCTTGTGCGTATGCGATCATGTCGTCCGCCGCTTCGGGACGGCGTGCGAGTATCACGTCCTCGAGCAGCGTACGGAGCGCGGGGTCGAGGTCGTCGCAGCTGACCGATGCGGACGGATTGACAATCCCCATATCCATCCCTGCGCGGATGGCATGGAAGAGGAATACGGCATGCATGGCCTCGCGCAGGTAATTGTTTCCCCGGAAAGCAAAGGAGAGGTTGCTCACGCCGCCGCTCACCCGCGTGCCGGGCAGGTGCTGTTTTATCCATGCCACGGCGCGAATGAAGTCCAGTCCGTAGCCATTGTGTTCGGCCATTCCCGTGGCGATGGCGAGGATGTTCGGGTCGAAGATGATGTCCTGCGGCGGGAAGCCGAGGCGCCCGGCGAGCAGGTGGAAGGCGCGTTCGCAGACGGCGATTTTCCGTTCGTACGTGTCGGCCTGCCCTTCTTCGTCGAACGCCATCACGACGACAGCCGCGCCCAGACGGCGAATGCGGGCTGCCCGCGCGAGAAACGTCGCTTCGCCTTCTTTCAGGCTGATGGAATTGACGATGCTTTTTCCCTGCACGCAGTACAGGGCGTTTTCGATGACTTCCCATTTCGAGGAGTCGATCATGACGGGTACGCGGGCGATGTCGGGTTCCGAAGCGACGAGGTTCAGGAAGGTGGTCATCTCGGCGGTAGCGTCCAGCAGTCCGTCGTCCATGTTGATGTCGATGACCTGCGCGCCGTCTTCGACTTGTCTGCGGGCGATGACCAGCGCTTCTTCGTAGTTTTTTTCCTTTATCAGCCGCAGGAATCTGCGCGAGCCGGCCACATTGCAGCGCTCGCCGATGTTGATGAAATTGTTTTCAGGTTTCACCTCGAGCTGTTCCAGTCCCGACAGGCACAGACAGCCGGGCGCCGGTTTCGGACGGCGGGGGTGCGTGCAGGTGCGGACGATGTCGGGATAGCAGGCAATATGTGCCGGCGTCGTGCCGCAACAGCCTCCGACGATATTGACCAGTTTTTCGTCGACGAAGGAGCGGATATGTCCGGCCATCGTTTCGGGCGTTTCTTCGTATTGGCCGAAGTTGTTCGGCAGTCCGGCGTTGGGATACGCGCTGACATAGTACGGCGCCTGGTCCGAGAGTTCTTTCAGATAGGGTTTCATGTCGGCTGCTCCGAATGAGCAGTTCAGTCCGACGCTGATGATGGGCGCATGCTGTACGGAGGCGAGGAAGGCGGCCAGCGTCTGGCCCGAAAAGCTTCGTCCGCCCTGTCCGGACAGGGTGAGGGAAAGCATTATCGGCAGGCGGATGTCACGGTCGGCCAGGAGTTGGGTGGCCGCGTCGAGACCGGCTTTGACGTTCAGCGTGTCGAACACGGTTTCGAACAGGAGGATGTCCACGCCGCCGTCGACAAGGGCGTTTACCTGTTCGGCGTAGGCATCGTAGAGGTTTTTGTATGTTACGGCGCGGAAGGCGGGCCTTTCTACGTCGGGGCTCATGGTGGCCGTCTTGTTGGTGGGGCCGATGGAGCCGGCGACGAAGATGCTGCGACCGGGATGGGCGGTCATGTATTCGTCGGCCAGGCTGCGTGCGAGTTGTGCGGCGGCAAGGTTGATTTCGCGCACGCAGGCCTGCATGCCGTAGTCTTCCATCGAGATGGCGTTTGCGTTGAAGGTGTTTGTACTGAAAATGTCGGCGCCGGCATCCAGATACCGGCGGTGAATATCGCGGATCACATCCGGTTGTGTGAGGCACAGCAGGTCGTTGTTTCCCTGCAACTGTCCACGGAATCCGGCAAAGCGTTCGCCGCGATAGTCGGATTCGGTCAGTTTGTATCGCTGTATCATCGTGCCCATACCGCCGTCGAGAATCAGGATGCGTTTCTGGAGCTGTTCGCTGAAATGTTCGTAAATGTGTGCTGTCCGGTTGTTTTTTTTCATGTGCGTATGTGTCAGTGTTTGAATGCGCGGTCCATTTCGCGTTTGTCGTCGCGTGTACGGATTGCTTCGCGCTTGTCGTATTCTTTTTTTCCCCGGGCGATGGCGATGACGATTTTGGCCAGTCCTTTTTCGTTGATGAAAAGGCGTGTCGGGATGATGGTGAAGCCGCTGTTTTTGGTGGCTGTTTCCAGTTTGCGGATTTCTTTTCTGTTCAGCAGCAGTTTTCGTTCGCGGCGTTCGGGATGGTTGTTGTACGTGCCGTAGAAGTATTCGGCGATATACATGTTTTTGACCCATACTTCGCCGTGTTCGACGATGCAATACGTGTCCACGAGGCTTGCTTTGGCGGCGCGGAGGGATTTGATTTCCGTGCCCGTCAGCACAATTCCGGCTGTGAACGTTTCGATCAGTTCGTAGTCGAAGGTTGCCCGTCGGTTTTTTATCAATATGTTTTGGTCGGCTTTGTTTTTTGTCACAATTCAATAAGTTTATGAGGTGATGTTCATAAGCGCATGCCGGGCATCAGCTGGAAGAGCGCAAAGTAGATCGCGTGCGGACTGAGCATGATAATGACGGATGCGTAGATGGTAAATTTCAGCTGTTCGTCTTCGCGCACCTGCATGAACGGCAGGGCGCCTTCCCAGATGATGTAGGCCGTGTAGAGGACGACGACGTGCAGGAAGAAAAATTCCGGCAGCAGCGAGAGTATGATTTTCAGCAGGAACATGACGGCTGAGGCGTATCCGACGAAGAGCTGGCTGCGCTTCATGTTTTTCGGCCGCCGGAACATTCCCCGGCACACTTCGTCGAGCAGCCAGGCGCCCAGAAAGAATCCGCCTCCGGAGGATATGAGCGCCATTATTGCGGATTTGAGTGCGATGATCAGGTCGAATTCTTTACGGTTGAAGAGCACGCCGAGGAATGCCGAGAGGGCGATCATCCCGATGAGCGGATAGACGTAGTGCGACAGAAATTCTTCATGTTCACCGTCTTCGCGGGGCGCTGCCGTCCAGGCTTCCGCCGGTTTGAATATCAGTTCTGTCAGCCGCAGGAATATTTCTTTAAACATAAGTTTTACTTTTTGAGTTGACAAAAATACGAAGAATAATGTAAACGGGGAGAATGTGGTACAAGATTTTTGCAGTTCGGGAGGAAAATCGTACTTTTGCAACCCCGATGATAAAGCGGCGGGATAGACATATAATAATATAAGCAGGAAACGATGAAAAAGAAGATTGTTTGTTTGATGATGCTCATGGCGTGTGCCGGCTGTTCGAAGCAGGAGAAGTTGCTGATAGGCGGCGCCGGGTGGCAGCAGATTGCGATTGTGGACAAGAAGAGCGGCGAGGTGGAATGGAAGCATGATCTTGCGTCGGGCGAGGAATGTCACGATGTGGACATGAATGCGAAGGGCGAGATTCTCTATGCCTACAGGCAGGGCGTCCGGCTTATCCGTCGCAACGGCGAGGTGGTGTGGGATTACAGGGCGCGCGACGGCGAAGAAGCCTACACGGCCGGTGTCATCGACCGCGGCCGCTACATGATCGCCCTGTGCGGCATGCCGGCAAGAATCGTCGAGCTGGACGACCGCGGCGCGACGCTCAAGGAAATAAAGTTCAACACGTCGACGCCCGACATCGGCCTTCAGTTCCGCCGGATCAGCAAGACGCCGCAGCACACCTACCTCGTGCCGCTGACGGGCAAACGCAAGATATCGGAGATCGGCGAAGACGGCCGTTTCATGAAGAGCATTCTCTGCAACGGTGCGCCCAATTCCGTCTGTCTGACGGACGACGGTCACTGGATTGTCTCGTGCGGCGACACGCGTCTGTTTGCCGAGATCGATCCCGTCACGAAAAAAACGGTGAAGACGGTCGAAACGGCGTCGCTCAACTGGGGCGCCCTGCAGCACGTATCGGAGCTGATACGCTACCGCAACGGACACACGCTGATCGCCAACGCGCGCATGGACGGCGACGACGCCTCGCAGCCGCTGCTGTTCGAGATCGATACCGCCAGCCGCATCGTCTGGCGGATGCCGTTCAATCCGGACATCAGGAACGTGACGACGGTACATTCGTTTTACAAATAACGCCGGAGGACGCACCCGCATCCCGGCACGCAATTAAATAATTCACTTGAGATACTTCATCTACCTCGCATACGCCGGCACGCCGTACTGCGGATGGCAGCGGCAGCCGAACGGCACGAGCGTGCAGGAGCGCGTCGAAGAAGCGCTGGCCACGATTCTGCGCCGTCCGTCGCCCGTCACCGGCGCGGGGCGGACGGATGCCGGCGTACATGCCCGCATGATGGTCGCACACATGGACGGCGACACGCCGCCGGACGGACTGCCCCTGCTGGCCGAAAAACTCAACCGGCTGCTGCCCGCCGACATTGCCGTGCAGCGCATCGTACCCGTGCGACACGACGCACATGCGCGCTTCGACGCCCTCTCGCGCACCTACCGCTACGCCGTCGCCGACGCGAAAGATCCCTTCCGTCGCGAATGGGTATGCCGCATGTCGCTGAAGGCGGTCGATTTCGTTCCGATGCAGGAAGCCTGCGACGCACTGCGCGAATATACCGACTTCACCAGCTTCAGCAAGCTGCATACGGACGTGAAGACGCACGACTGCCGCATCGACCATGCCGGCTGGACGCGCGACGGCGACATGCGGCTCTTCACGATCCGCGCCGACCGTTTCCTGCGCAACATGGTACGCGCACTGGTCGGCACGCTCTTCGAGGTCGGACGCGGACGGCTTACCGTCGACGGCTTCCGCCGCGTGATCGAAGCCCGCGACCGCTGCCGCGCCGGTTCCTCGGCCGAAGCAAAAGGACTCTCGCTCGTCGACATCCGCTATCCCGACGACCTGTTCATCTGACGCGCGCCATGTGGATCACGCTCGCCTTCCTGTCGGCCCTTGCACTCGGATGCTACGACACGTGCAAGAAACACGCCCTGACGGGAAACGCCGTCATACCCGTGCTCTTCGCCCACGCCCTCCTGTCGGCCGCACTCTTCGCGCCCCTCGTCCTTCTCTCGCAGGCGACGGACCGGCTCGACGCCTCGCCGCTGCACGTGCCGCGCCTCGACGCCGCCACACACGCACGCGTAGGTCTGAAAGCCGTCATCGTACTCGCCTCCTGGATATGCGGATACTTTGCCGTCAAGCACCTCCCGCTCACCGTCACCGGACCCGTCAAGGCCACGCAGCCCGTAATGACGCTCGCCGGCGCGATGATCCTCTTCGGCGAACGGCTCAACATCTGCCAGTGGACGGGCGTGGCGCTCGCCGCGCTTTCGTTCATCCTCCTGTCCGTCTCCGGAAAAAAAGAAGGCATACGTTTTCTGCACAGCCGGTGGATCGCATGCGCCCTCCTGTCGACACTCCTGGGCGCGGCGAGCGGACTGTACGACAAACACCTCATGACGTCGCTCGACGTCGTCGCCGTCCAGGCATGGTTCAATATCTATCAGTTCGCGCTCATGATTCCCGTACTCTTCTGCCTCTGGTATCCCCTGCGGCGGCAGACCACGCCCTGGCAATGGCGCAGCAGCATACTCGGCCTCACGTTCGCGCTTGCCGCCGCCGACTGGATCTACTTCCACGCCCTGAGCCAGCCCGGCGCAATGATATCGGTCATATCCATGATCCGGCGCAGCAGCGTCGCGGTCACGTTTATCGCCGGAGCCACCCTTTTTCATGAAAAAAACTTAAAAAGCAAGATTATCGACCTCATTCTTGTCCTGTCGGGAATGATATTCCTATATTTGGGCACAAAATAAAAAAACATACGAAATGAAACATTTTCTCCTCCCGCTCATTCTCTTCCTGGCCGCGCTGCAGACGGCGCGCGCGCAGGACATGGCCGCCTTCTTCATCGCCATGCCGGACCACCGCATCCCGCAGCTCGAAGAAGCATGGCGCAAAGACCTCGTCGACCTCTACCGCGCCGGCAAACCGGCCACGCTCGAAAACATGATGGGCGGACGCGCCACGCTGATCCTCCTCACCGAAGACTACCTGCTGCTGCAAACCACCGCGCAGAGCACGCTCGAGATGAAACTGCTCCCGCTCGTCAACCATACGCACGTCGCCTGCGTCGTCACCACCCTCGGCGCTCCCGCTCCCGACAGCCGCGTCGCCTTCTTCGCCCCCGACTGGACGCCGCTCGACGCCGCTTCCCTCTGGACGCCGCCCGCCGGCGAATGGTACCTCCGACACGACGTCGATCCGCACGACCCGCTCCTCCGACGGGCCACCTCATGCCTCGACATGCACCTCACGCACTTCCGTCTCAGCCCCGACAGCCCGACCCTCTCCGCCGAATACGCCACTCCGCAGTATCTCTCCCCCGACGAACGCGACGCCCTCCGTCCCTTCCTCGCCGACACGCCGCACGTCTGCCGCTGGAACGACGGGCGCTTCGAATAGCCGGGGCGACACGCCTCCGACCGCCGCAAAATCCCGCGCCCGAAGTGGTTTTGTGAACGATGAACTATGAATGATGAACGATGAATCCGGTCACAGTTCATCGTTCATCGTGCATAGTTCATCGTTAAACCCGCTTTTACCTCCCGAAACGCTTCTATCCGGAGATAGAACCCGCTTTTACCTCCCGAAACGCTTCTATCCGGAGATAGAACCTGCTTTTGCATCCCGATTACGGTTCTATCCGGAGATAGAACCCGCTTTTACCTCCCGATCACGGTTCTATCCGGAGATAGAACCCGCTTTTGCATCCCGATCACGGTTCTATCCGGAGATAGCGCCTGGTTTTGCATCCCGATTGCGGTTCTATCCGGAGATAGCGCCGTTTTTCGCGCGCGAATCGCGTTTCTGTCTGCAGACGGGTCCGGTTTCGGCCTGCCGTGAAAGATGATTGCAACGGCAATATCCGCATTTCATGTGCCGGAATTCTTGCGGTTTCGATATTCGGTTCGGTTCTTTTTTCCTGAGATACTGTTTCTTTCATTTTCAAAAAGAAATAGCGCCTCAAAAAAGAATTAACCCGTATCTTTGCCGGACAAACAGGATGAAAACATGGATTACTACGAATTTGACATCACATATACATCGTCCACCGCGGATGCGGAACTGATCGGCGACGTGCTGGCAGCCGAACTGGGCGAAATCGGCTTCGAAGGTTTCTGGCCGCACCGAACGGGCATGCGTGCATATATCCCCGTACATCTGCATCGTGCGGAAACGATGGACGAATGTCTGCGCAATTTTCCGCTGGACGACGTGCGGATACGTCATGCCTGCCGGCTTGTCGAAGACCGTGACTGGAACGAAGAATGGGAACAGCACTGTTTCCAGCCGGTTGCCATCGGCCGCAAATGTCTGATTCGAGCGCCGTTTCATGCGGCCGGCGAAGGATTCGAATACGAAATCATCATCCATCCCAGGATGGCGTTCGGCACCGGGAGCCACGAAACGACCCGCCTGATGATCGGGGAAGTACTTGCCCGTGACGTAGCCGGAAAAGAAGTCCTGGACATGGGATGCGGCACCGGCGTACTCGCGATCCTTGCCGCCAAAAGAGGCGCCGCGCGCGTAGTAGCCATCGACATCGACACGTGGGCCTGCCGCAATACCGCCGAAAACTGTGCGCTGAACAGCATTTCCGGCGTGCAGGTCATACAGTCCGACGCCACGCAACTCGCGCACGCCGGCACGTTCGACCTCCTCTTCGCCAACATCACCCGCAACATCCTGCTGAACGACATCGCACGCTACGCCGCCGTCATGAAACCCGGCGCCACGCTTTGCATGAGCGGCTTTTACCTCCGCGACGTCGCCGCCGTCGAACACGCCTGCCGGCAGCAGCAGCTGACCCCGACCGCCGTATCGGAATGCGGCGACTGGGCAGCCGTCAGCGCCGAAAAACAAAAATAGAATCGTGAGTTTAACGATGAACGATGAACGATGAACTATGAACGATGAATTATGAACGATGAACGATGGCGTTGTTTAAAAATAACCGTGCCGTTTGCTTTCACATTCCGTCCCGTCAGGGACGGAATATGTGCGGGCGACAGCCGACAATGTATCATCTATTTTCGGACAACTCAATTCATCGTTCATAATTCATAATTCATAATTCATCGTTTATAGTTCATAGTTCATCGTTCACAAAAGCGGATCACTCTGCAATCGCCGTCGAGCGCGTGACGCCGTTCTCGTTGAAAGCCTCCACCGAGAAATAATACCGTGAATCGCGGTTGAAGAATCCGCCCTCGTAGCGATTGTCGTAGACCATGACGGCGTTCGTCAGCGCATCCTTCCTCACGCCCGTGCGGAC
>JAIRYD010000159.1 GCA_031267935.1 Tannerella sp. | reverse complement strand
TCACCGTCCCGCCGAGACGGTCGCGCCCAATCCGCACCACCGCCCGGTAACCCGCGCCGATGCGGTCGCCGTAGACGTCGGCAATCTCGCCCTCCACCTTGAAGTGCGACAGGTCGGATACAATCGCCACGCGGCTGCCCTGCTGAATCTGCGCCCCCACCTCGTTATTGACGTAAGTCAGTATCGCCCTGCGCGGCGAACGGATTTGCGCGTCCTCCAGCGTGCGGCGCGCTTCCGCCAGGCTCTTGCTGAAAATATTCAGCTCAAGCTCCTTCACCCGCAGGTCGGCTTCGGACAGGGTGCGTTCGTTGATGTATTTCTGTTCGTCCTCGTTCAGCTGAAGCTGACCGACGTTGTAGCTGAGTTCCGTCTGGCGCACCTTGTCGGTCGTGCCCGCGCCGAGGCTGTCCAGATAGCGTTCGTTGCGCAGCTCCACCTCCTTGCGGCTCAGCTCCATGCGCGACACTTTCAGCTTCATCTCCATTTCCGAGAGCTTGTTCTGATTCACGATGCGCAGCTGTTCGAACTGAAGCCGCTTCATCTGTTCCTCGTCCAGCAGCTTCCCGTATTCGGCCTCCGACGCCTGCAGGTCAAGTTTCAGGATAGGCGTCCCCACTTCGACCGAATCGCCGCCTTTCCTGTACAGCTCCACGATACGCGAATTAATCGGCGAATTGATGATTTCCTCAAACGCCGGGACAACCTTGCCGGACGCATTGACCGACACTTCAATCACGCCCGTCTCCACCGTGGAAATCTGCAGATCTTTCCGTTTGATTTCCGTTTGCATCAGCGAAATAATCAGTACGACGACCGCCACCGCACCCGCGATCCCCGCGCCCGACTTGACGATCTGCCTGCGTAAAGCCTTTCTTTTTTCCAATTTCGATATAGCCCTGTCCATGTCCTTTACATTTTACGGAATAAGAAGAAGCAAAGACTGTGCCAAAGATACAAGTCGCCGATTAGCAGCGGACTCGCAAAACGCGAACTGTGCGTTTTCGGACACTGTGTTCGCTTTTGTGCAGTGCCGCTTCCGTCCCGTGTGCGCCATCGGTCTCCACCGTGGCGGTGACGTGGCGTGCGTGCACCGTCACGCGGGGTAGGGGAGAGGGTCGGGCGTGCGGCAATTTTTGAAATGTGAGGGGCGTAAAGAGAGCGGTCTCGATTTTTTAATGTATATTTGCGGCTGTCTAAGCCTGAATGCTATGGATATTATAACGAAAAGTGTATCGTATTTTTACCGCCGAAGACAGCGTATAGTGGAATCGTACGGGAAATATCTCGCTGATATACAACTGACGCAGTTGCGACGTCTGCTCAAGTCGGCCGAAAGGACGGAGTGGGGGCTGGCGTATGATTACCGCAGTCTGCGCGACGGTGCGACGTATGCGCAGCGTGTGCCGCTGCAGTCGTACGATACGCTCAAGCCGTGGATCGAACGGATGATCAACGGCGAAAGAAACATCCTCTGGCCGTCGACCACGAAATGGTTTGCCAAAAGCAGCGGTACGACCAACGACAGGAGCAAGTTCATCCCCGTCACGCCCGAAATTCTCAATACATGTCACTACCTGGGGGGGGTCGACACGATCGGGCTATATCTGCGCAACCATCCCGACAGCCGCTTTTTCATGAAGAAAGACCTGATACTGGGCGGCAGCCACAGCCCGTCGCCCCTCAATCATCATGCCCACTGCGGCGACCTTTCGGCCGTCCTGCTGCAGCGTATTCCGGCATACGTCAACCTGGTGCGTATCCCCGCAAAGCGGATTATCCTGATGGACGAATGGGAATCGAAAATCGAAGCCGTCGTCGAGCATACGTGGAACAGGAATGTCGGCAGCCTGTCGGGTATTCCTTCGTGGATGCTGGTGCTTGTCAAGGCTGTACTGAAAAAAGCCGGCCGCGAAACGCTGACGGAGGTGTGGCCGAATCTGGAGGTATTTTTCCACGGAGGCATCAGTTTTGAGCCTTACAGGATGTCGTACGAAATGCTGATTCCGTCGGACGGGATGCATTACATGGAAACCTACAATGCTTCCGAAGGCTTTTTCGGCATACAGGACGATCCGTCCGATCCGTCCCTGCTGCTGATGCTCGACTACGGGATTTTCTACGAATTTATTCCCGTAAATGAATCGGAGCAGACGGACAGCCCGACAGTCGTGCCGCTCGAAGACGTGAAGACGGGCGAAAACTATGCCATGGTGATTTCGACAAGCGGCGGATTGTGGCGATACATGCTTGGCGACACGATTCGCTTTACGTCGCTTTTTCCGCACAAGTTCGTCATATCGGGACGTACGAAGCATTTCATCAATGCCTTCGGCGAAGAACTGGTGGTGGACAATGCCGAAAAAGCGATCCGCATGGCATGCCGCGAGACGGGTGCGGAGGTGAATGCCTATACGGCTGCCGCGCTGTTTTTGCTGGACAAGGCGAAGGGACGCCATCAGTGGCTTGTCGAATTTGACAGGGCGCCTGCGTGTGTGAGTGCGTTTGCACGCGAACTGGACAGTGCGCTGCAGAAACTCAATTCCGACTACGAGGCGAAACGCTACAGGGATCTCTCGCTGCAGGCTCCCGAAGTCATCACGGCACGCGAAGGCGTGTTTTTCGAATGGCTGAAGATGAAGGGTAAACTGGGTGGGCAACACAAGGTGCCCCGCCTGAGCAATAACCGCGAAATCATCGACGAACTGCTGGCGCTGAACGAAAAAAGACAGCGGGGATGACCGCCGCCTTCCGGTACGGTTCACCCCCGTCGTCACACGCTACGGGAAAAGTTTATCCCTGTTTTTCCCGGCTTCTCATTTTGTTTTCGATCACGAATGCGGCAATCAGTCCCGCACCGCCGAACAGCAGCAGCGACGATGAATAGGCCACGCTGAACAGCATCTCGCGATTCTGCCAGTTGTCGATGTCGTATCCGTTCGCAATCAGGGAGGTGCTGATGAACATCCCGACCAGCAGTCCGAGTCCGAGTCCCAGCAGCAGACAGCCGGCTTTCAGTGCGCCGAACGATTTGCCCCATTTTATTCCCGAAAAGTCGGGTGGGATGCCGTTCAGCAGCGACGGGTCGAATTTGTCTCCGAATTTTTCAATGATCGTCATCCGTTCCCGGCGACGTGCGTACAGCTCGATAATCCTGTAAAAGGTAGAAAGACATACCCAAACTATTATTGGGGCCATAAGATGATCCAAATGCATAATTGTTTGTTTTAATAAATGAATACTCTTGTTCGTTTTGTCTATTTGACGCGCCCCGTCCGGAAAGGTTACAGTTTTTTGCCGTGAAAATGATATGAATTTTCAATGTGGCTTCGTGTCAAACCAGGAAGCATAATGTGGCGACTGTTCGAAAATGCCTCCGCTTTGCCGGTAATAGTCTTCGTCGAGTATGTATACGCCGTCCTTTACTTTTGCCCACGGACGATCCGAGGTGGGGTTGTGGCCGAGCATGACGTCCCAGCGGGCATAGTTCTGATGGCCGTTGCTTTCCACCAGTCCCAGGCTGCCCCTGATGCCGGGGAAGGGGCTCAGGCGCGCGGCGACGATTTTGTTCCATTCCACAAGAATGGGATTGACCGTCAGGTCGGCGCAGAAGCACGGCACGTCGTGCTCGTATGCCAGCCGGGCGACCTTCATCGACATGCTCATGGTCTTGGCAATCGGTTTGAGGGCGATGGCGGTATAGCCCATCCGGATGCGTTCCAGGGCGTGTATGTCGGTGTGTGCCGTTTCGTCGGAGACGATGCGTACGCCCAGATCGCCCACGTCGAACTTTTTTTCTTCGGCAAAAGGTTCTTCAATGATGGCGATCTGGTCGAAGGCGCCGATTTTTTGTGCATGGTCGAGAAAACGCAGCATCGTTTCTTTTTCTTCATACCGGCCGTTGGCATCGAAATAGTACGGCAGACGGCCTGAATCGGTGTATTCCGTGTGTGCGTGTCCGATGGCCTGATGTATTTCGGTCAGGCGCGCCATGTCTTTCTGCAGCATTTCGTCCTGCGTTCCGGCCTGTCCGATTTTGATTTTCATGAAAAAGTATCCGGCGTCGACGGCGTCTCTGATTTCCTGTACGGGAATGTTGTAGGCCATAAGCGGGATGGCGGCTATTTTGCTGTGGCGCGCAGACAGGGCGGGACGGAAGGCGACGGGTATCATGTCGTCGAAGTGGCGGATGTCGTTCTCGGCGCAGTAGAGCAGCCATGCGGCATTGTCGACTCCGACCAGCGCATTCAAAATGAATGTTTCCTTCAAATCGGGATTGCCGGTGATCTGCTGTCCGTACTGCCATAGTTCGTCCAGAATATCTTCCTGCAACTGTACCGGATTGCGAAAGGTCTGCCCTTTAATCATCTGCAGCGCCCTGGCGGTAATGTTGTACATGAGTGCGTTGCCGGCGCTTTCCGAATGTGCTTCGAAAACGGCGGGGTCGCTCCAGAGCACGTTCTGCGTGCAGATGCCAAACTTGCGGTGTCCGTTTTCGCTTCCCAGCAGGGCGGCTGTTTGCCATATCTCGCGCATGGCGCCACCCTTGAATCCGAAAGGGCGGATCAGACTTTCACGCTCGAAATTGGCATCGGTTTCCGTAATCCGTATCGTTTTTTCGCCCGCCAGTCCGGTGAAAGTCGAAGGCGTGTGAAACGTGTCGCCTGTCTGAAGGCGGGCGTCACGATTGCGTGAAGAAGGCGTGCAGCCCGTCTCCGCTCCGAATGCAATACCTCCGCCGGCAGCCAGCAGGCTGCTGCTTTTGATGAATTTTCTTCGGTTCATAAAAATTATACTTTTTTGTTTGACATTTCTTTATACGTGACCAGATCGTGTTTCAATTTGGGAATGATACATTTCATCTGTTCTGCGATAGAATAATTCGCCTGAGATTCGTTCAGCAGGGAATATTCATAATGAATTGAAACGGGAGCGGTTATATTGCGCATTTTCAGTATTTCAAAATATTTGTCGAAATCGACAATTCCTTCTCCCAGCGGAACGGTCAAGGGGCGGAATTTTTTTTCATTCGGAATCCATGCGAAATCTTTTATACAGGTTGTATGTATGTAGTCCAGCGCCATTTCCAGCGCCAGAGGCCACGAACCCATCCCTTCTGCGACAGCATGACGCACGTCGTATTGAATGCCGAGGTATTTCGGATCACAATCCTGTACCACATAGCAGGCATCCCAGACAGGAGCACCTAATCCCATACCTGCATGATTCTGAATGGCTCCATGAATATTGTGCCGGGCGTTCAGTTCGCACAGTTCCGACATTCGGGTTTTCAGAATATCCAGATGCTTCCTGATGGATTGTTTTTTGTCGTAGTTTATTGCGCCCAGCCGGTAATACTTCACTCCATTGTCGACCATTATGCGAATCATATCTTCTGTTTCCGGTTCTTTCGGACTTGTTATTTCAGAAACGACCATCGGGACGGACAAGTTTTTTTTTTCCAGAGCTTTTATTGCTTTAGGTAATTCCACGCCCGCCGTTTCGGGAACGATCAGACCGTTTTTTCTGAAAGAAATATCTGCCCCGTCAAAACCCGCTTCGGACAACAGCGTGGCAATGTCGTCATATCCGTATTTTTCCAGCGGCTTGACAAACATACATATCGGTTCTGATGCGGTTGACGGCGATTCATTCTTCCCGATCATGCCGTCCCATTGACCTAAAGGGAACGAGGCAGAGGCTAAAACGCTATATTTAAGAAAAACGCGTCTATCCATATTTTAAATGTTTAATTTCCACGGATGACGATAATCATAATGAAGCAACGCATTGGCTTCGTCGGAATTGGTAAACTTTTCCGTTTCGGCATTCCATTCCAGGCGGCGTTTCATTTTGAAGGCAATATTCGCCAGATGTGCGAAACTTGTCGAACGATGTCCTTCTTCCAGCGGGCAAAGTGGCGTCTCTTTCGACTTGATACAATGCAGGAAGTTATGTACCAGCACCTGTGTGCTGTTGGAATTGCTGCCATCGCCCAGATCTGTAAAATCTTTCCAGCTGAATTCTTCCGTTTCTCCCGATTTTTTCCAGGTTTGAAACTGTCCGGGAGCAGTCGGCACGATTTTGTATCCACCTTCGTCTACGTTCAATGTGCCTTTGGAGCCTCTTAATTGTACTTCGCCGAAATCAAACAGGTTGCCGCTGCTTGCTTCATAGATGCAGAAAGTAGCAATCGTCCCCGACGCAAATTCAAACGTTACCTGCATGGTATCGGGGATGGTTCTGTCGTCGTCAATCATATAATTGCCGCCTGCGGCCGTGACGGCGACAGGCGCTTTTTCGTGCAGCATCCAGCGAATGACGTCCATAAAATGTACACCCCAGTTGCCCATCTGGCTGGAATAATCACTCCACCAGCGAAATGTATACGGCGCAATGTTATACTGGTAGGGACGTGTTTTTTGCGGACCGATCCACAAGTCCCAGTCGAAACCGGCAGGCGGATTTTCGCCCTTCATCTTGCCGATGCCGTCGGGCGTCTGATTGTTGATGCGGAAAGCGGTGGCTATGGAAATTTTCCCCAGTTTTCCGGATGGTAGTATTTCATTCGCCAATTTCCGGTATACGGCATTGCCGCGCCGGTTGAGTCCTACCGCTACGACACGTCCCGTTTTCTTTTGGGCCTCGACCATCATCCGCCCTTCGTGGACCGTCAGTGTCAGAGGTTTTTCGACGTACACGTCTTTTCCTGCATTCATGGCATCTATCGCCTGAATGGCATGCCAGTGGTCTGGAGTAGCGATACACACGGCATCAATATCTTTAGAGTCCAACAATTTACGGTAATCCTTGAATCGATGAATGTTAGAAGGAAGCGTTTCATTCATCCTCGGAACCGAGCCGGCAATCTGCTGCAGAATTCGGGGATCGACGTTTGATCTTTCCCGCAAAAGATATGGCTCGTACACATCGCACAAACCGGCGACCCGGCATTCGTGTTCTTTCAGAAACAGATTCATTAACAGCGATCCCCGGTTTCCTATACCGATAAATCCGACATTTATTCTGTCATTGGCGCCCAATACACTGCCGGGATACAATTCACCCATGGCAGACGTGGATACGAGTGCCGTCGTTGTTGTGGCAACCGTCGTCTTAATAAAATCGCGACGGGTAATTATTTTATTCTTCATTATTACTGAATATTTTAAATACCGTCTGCCCGTTTTGGGCAGACGGTATGATTATTAATATAATGGATTTTGAATCAAAAGATTGTTTCTGTTTATTTCGTCCAGTTTGATGGGCATCAGATAGGATTGGTCTTTCCATTCCCGCTGTTGAATATTAATAACGGAATAGACAGGTCTGGTTTCACCGATATGGTACCTGATATCAATGCCTTCGGCATTTACAATTACCTGTGGAGCTATCATCCACCGGCGTATATCGAAATATCTCTGGTCTTCAAACACGAGTTCAATCCGTCGCTCATGCCTTATGTCCTGCCGCAACCGGTCTGCGGCAGACGTCACGGGAGGCAATCCCACTCTTTTACGAATCATGTTCAGATATTTTCTGGCTTCGTCATCTTCTCCTAATTCCTGACAGGCTTCCGCGTAGCCGAGAATGATTTCCGAATACCGGATAAACCGCCAAGGGCTTTCCTGCACTTGATACTGGCCGTCATACGCCGGATCGATTGCTTTTTTTCGGTAATATCCCGAGCCTGTTCCGTTCCAGTCTTCGATGGGGCTGCTGCGTGTATCCAGCCCCCCGGCCCAGGTTCCGTCAGGTTGCTCATAAAATCCCGTCTGTATGATGCCTGTCGGGTCCAAAGGTTGTACGTCGGTGGGTCGGATTCTCCATTGCGCCCCGTCGTAAAGTATACTTGCATAAAAACGGGGGTCCCGGTTTTCATACGGATTTGCTTTATGGTCGGGATTGTTCCAGTCGAATTTATCGCCGTTGCTCATCTCAAAATCGTCGATTAGCTGGCCTATAGGATTGTTACTTCCATGTCCGTGATAACCGTTGGAACTGTTGTGCAGTCCGGGATGGTATCTTTCGGTGCTTTCCATGGAAATCTGCGTGAAAAACCGGATAAAGATATCTTCATCCGTTTCTTTCAGGATGAACATGTCTCCGTAGTTTTTCGTCAGGTCTTCGTTCGGCGCAGGCTCTTTTCTGTATATATCGTATACGTTCATGTCGATGACGGCTTTGGCGGCATCTCTGGCTGCTCTCCAGTACGAAGCCCGGTCTCCTCCGGTATAGCCGATCAGTTCGGGATGGGCGTAGTTTCCGGCCCATGACTTGTTGTGAAAGAGTTCACTTGCGGCATATAACAATACTCTTGCTTTCAGCGCCAGGGCAGCACCTTTTGTGGCACGGCCTACATGTTCCGCTTCATGCTTTAGGGGCAACAGACTGGCAGCTTTGTCGCATTCGTCGGTAATGAAGGAAATACAGTCGGCAAACGAATTGCGTTCCACCATCGGATCGTCTGTCAGTCCGTAGCTTTTTGTAATAATCGGATGCCCTCCGTACATGAATGCCAGCATGTGATAATAGTATGCCCGGAGAAAATGCACTTCGCCGGTGAGTCTGTTTTTTAGCGCAATATCTTCATAGGATTTTTTTTCTGTCTGTTCGAGAAACAAATTGCATGCCCTGACCTGTTTGTAAATATCCGTCCATCTCATTCCCTGCTGCAGTGGCTGGGAATCAAAAATCGAATAATTGCTGGGTGTTATCAGCGAACGGGTGACGTCGCCCGCGCCTCTGTCGGAAACGCGCATGCCTTCGTCGCAGATCATCATCATACCGATTTTTCCGAGAAATCCGTGTGGAATCTGATAGTAGATGTTGTTTACGAACGTTTCCATCAGAGCCAGATCTCCCCAGACAGCCGTTTCTCCGTATTGATCCAATGGTTGCTTGTCGAGAAAATCGTTGCAGGAATTGAACGGAAACGATATCAGCAATATGAGTGCTGCATATATTTTTATTCTTTTGTTTTTCATGCTTCACAAATTTAAAATGTTAAAGAAATACCTCCATTAATTACCCTCTGAACGGGATATGACTGTCCGCTTATGTTATTGGTTTCCGGGTCAAAGTCCTTCAAGTCCGGACTGAATGTGAACAGATTGTATCCGCTTATATAAATTCTCGCATTTTTGATGCCCATCTTGCGATTTACCGATTCAGGCAGACTGCATCCCAATTCGAGTGACTTGAGGCGTATGTAATCGGTTTTATGCAGGAAGTAGGTGTTGTTGTAGTTTCGCCAGTACTCGGAAGCATCGATGAAAGTCCGCGGGCCTTTTGCATCCGGATTTTCCGGGGTCCAGCGTTCGTCATGAAATTCTTTCAGGAAATTGCCTATTTCGCCGGATTCTGTTCTGATATACCGTACGGCGCCGGCTGCTCCCTGGAGCAGGACGGACAAGTCGAACAGTTTATAGGTCAGTCCTAAATTCAATCCTCCCGTATATTTGGGTATATGTGTACTGTTGCTTCTCACACGGTCGTTTGCGTCTATTTTTCCGTCTTCGTTCACATCCTTGAATATGATGTCGCCGGGGCGTGCATTCGGCCAGTGAGGATAGGCGTCTACGGCTGCCTGGTCTCTGAATATTCCGATGGCTTCGTAGTAAAGATCGCTGTCTGCCGACGAGGGGTCCGATGGGATGGATTTCCCGGTAGACCACTGATATTCCGGCCGTCCCGGCGCTTCGTCCCAAAAAGTAATCCTGTTTACGGCATATCCGCCGTTGAAAGATATCGTATACTTGAGCCGGTCAATTTCGTTCCGGTATCCGATATTGTATTCAAATCCTTTGTTTGTGACTTTTCCGATGTTTTCGCGAGGCAGCGTCAGCCCGGACGAAGTCGGTACCGACGCATTCCTTCGCCAGAGAATGTCGCTTCTGACATTATAAAAAAAGTCTGCTTCGACAAACAGTTTGTTATCCAGCGTGTAGGTTTCGAATCCGATGTTGGACTGGTTTGCGACTTCCCACGTGATGTACTTGTTGGGGATTCGACTTTCCGAAAGCAACTTGTTTTCCTGATCGTAGCCCAGGATGTAGGTATACCCGCTGCTGTTGAATGCGTACGACGACAAATATTGCCATTCGTCAATCCGGTCGTTACCGGTTTTTCCCCATGAAAGTCGGAGTTTGAAATTGTCGATAAAGGAAATATTTTCTTTCCAGAAAGGTTCTTCCGATATTCTCCAGCCAAGGGAAATGCCGGGGAAGAATCCGAAACGGCCTTCCTGCGGAAAAATGTAAGAACCGTCATACCTCCACACGAATTCGAACAGGTATTTTTCTGCATAGCTGTAGTTCAAACGGCCAAAATAATTCAATCTTGCATTTTCAAAACTTGAGCCGTTGTTGTTCTTGTCTCTGTCGCCTCCGGCAAACAGTTCATCGATGGAAGTCGAAATAAAATATCTCCGGTACGCGTTGAAATTGTCTCCGCTTCTTGCGCGTGATTCCATACCCACCATGGCCTTGATGTCATGATGTTTCCAGTTATGGGTATAATCAATAATTCCGTTCAGCAGAATGGTTTGATTGTCTTCCATCCATTCCTGCAGACGCGGGTCTTCAAAACCCTTTTTCCCTTTTATCAGTACGGGATTATTATTCTCATCATACGTTCTTCCGTCCCACGAATACAGATACCAGGGCGTTTCAAAACGTTTCCGGAAACGAAAATCCTTGTCGAAGCTGGCATTTGCGTTAATATGCAGTCCCGGTACCTGGGGAATGAATATGTCAAACCCCAGGTTGCTGTTCAGGACATATCGCTTATCCCGGTCGTAACCCGTCGCGTCGGTACTGACAACGACAGGATTGTCGCCATATTCCAAATCGGGACCGGGAGTGCCGTCAGGCCAGAAACCGGGATATATGGGTTTGCCTCTCATCAACATCCTGAAAATGGCGGATGCCGCGCGTGTCGGATAGTTTTTGTCCTCTATTCGTCCGGCCAGATCGAATTTGATTTTCACGTTTTTGGAAATTTCGCCGTCAATATTGCTGCGAAAATCGTGCTGACGGTATTTCGTGGCGCTGTTTTTGTAGAAACCGTCCTGGCTTTTCGTACCGAGAGACAAATAATATTTCCACCTGTCACTGCCACCGGACAGTGACGCATTCATATAGCTCTGAGCCGACCAGGGTTTCAGCACCTCGCCAAACCAGTCCGTGTTGGGATAATTCCACGGATCGGTACCGTCCCTGAATAACTGGATTTGCTCGGTCGTGTATCGCGGATTGTTGCCCCTGTACATGTCTATCTCATTCAGCATGGTAGCATATTCGGCTGCATTCGCCATCCGGGGCACTCTTGTAGGCTGGTTAAACCCCTGATTGAAATTAATTGTCACTTCGGGTTTTCCCTGCATACCGCGCTTGGTCGTAACTAAAATAACGCCGTTGGCAGATTGCGAGCCGTAAATAGCGGCAGAGGCATCCTTCAATATGGTTATACTTTCGATGGATGTAGGGTCGATGCGGTCGAGCGAACGTTCCGGTATGCCGTCCACTACGATTAGTGCCGAATTATTTCCGATAGTATTGACTCCTCTGATATAAATCGTTGCCGCGTCGTTTCCCGGTTCGCCGGACCGCTGTGTACTGCTTAAACCGGGCAGCAATCCTACCAGCGCGTTACTCGTATTCGTCACGGGTACTTTTATCACTTCACCCCCCTTGACGGAAGATACGGATCCCGTCACCGTCGCCTTGCGCTGCGTACCGTATCCGACCACGACGACTTCTTCCAGCGCCTGCAGGTCTTCCTGGAGCGTAATCTGCAGCCTTGTCTGACTGCCTGTCGCAATATCCTGCGTCACATATCCGATGAAAGACACCTGCAGGACGGCATGATCCGAAACGCTCAGCATAAACTGTCCGTCCAGGCCGGTAATCGTCCCGTTTGCCGTCCCTTTCTCAATCACGTTTGCGCCGATGATCGGTTCTCCGTTTGCATCGACGACTGTGCCGGCAATCTGTCGGCCCGTCTGTGCCGTCGACAGCAATGATTTGCTGACAATGATGTGTTTGTCTACGATACGGTAGCTCAGTCCCTGATCGCTGACCAGCTCATTCAGGATCTCGGACACCAGTTTGTTTCTGGCTATCAGCGTGACCCGTTGACTGTTGTCGATTTCTTCACTTTTGTAGAAAAACATAAATTCGGATTGTTTTTCTATCTGTGTGACAATGTCATAAAACGTTCCGTTTTTCACCTCTATGGACAACCGGTGTTCCTGTGCGTACGACGATGCCGATACATACATCACACCTGCCATAATTAAAATAATTGTTAATTTCATGATACGTCCGATTTTTAGACATACTGTGTTTTTTCTGTTTCGATTTTTATTCATAAATTTGAACTGTTTTTTTTAGTATGAATGTCTTTCGCCTGCCCCGTTTACATGTGGCGGCAAAAGTAATCATTTGATTGAGAACTCTGAACCGGGGAATGTTGCGAGCATTTTCCGGTTCTTTTTTTCAGGGTGTGTGTGGATGTTTTACATAGGCAATCTGTTTTTGCGGGAGTTTGACATGTTATCGGCTTTTTATATAAATTTCATTTCCCGTCTGCTGGAAACGGAATTGATTCTCATGATTGATAATCCGCAACACCTCGTGAATATGCTGCTGAAGCGAGAACGTACCCGTGTAGCGGATTTTTTTCAGCCGTTCGTCGTCCAGATGAATCCTCACGTCATAATAATGCTCCAGCCGTCCGGCAATCAGCGTAAACGGCTCGTCCTTGAATCTGTATTCTCCCCGCATCCAGGTGTTCGACAGCGAAGCATCCACCTGCGACACCGATACCTTTCCGCTCGCATGATCGAAATGAACCTTCTGACCGGGAACCAGCAGCACGTCATTAATCTTAAGCCCGTTGTCATCCATCGATTCCACCGAAACGCTTCCTTCCAGCAGTGTGACGATGTTGTAGGACTCGTCGCGGTATGCCTCGACGTTGAAACACGTGCCGCGAACGATGATATTTTGCCGTTCGAGTTTGACAACGAATGGCCTGTCATCATCCTTCGCCACCTCAAAATACGCTTCCCCGTCGAGAAGCACCTCCCGCGCCGTGCCGTTGAAATCGGCCGGATAGCGAAGTGTCGTGGCGGCGTTCAGCCTGACGATACTGCCGTCGGACAGATGCACCGTGTTCGGCTTGCCGCCTCGCTGTACGCCGACCTCGTTGTATGCCGCCGGCCGTACTTTTTCCACCGGCCGGCCGTGACGTCCAAGGTAGCCCCCGACGCCCAGACTGACCGCCACCGCCACTGCCGCCACTGCCGCATACTGCCATATACCGCCCGATATTATTCTGCGCTTCGGCGTTTCGGAAACACATCCCGAAAGCAACCCGGACGTGATCCTCTGCGACATCTTCCGCCAGCTTCGTTCCATATCCTCGTCGCTCGGCAGCTTATGATTTTTCGTCAAGTCATGCACATTCTTCAGCCGAAAAAATTCCATCCTGTGCTCGGGCGTTTGCAGCCACAGCTCAAACTCACGAAGTTCATCTTCCGCAATTTCCCGCTGAAGATAGCGCACGATGTACGTTTCTATATGATTTCTATCCGACATTTCGATTTTATTGTTCCTCATTATACACGATTCGGAAATAAAATATACTTACGGCCACTGAAAATTTTGCAACTCTCCCTTCCGCCCGGGAACGCCGTAAACCGCCCGCCCGGCAATCGCCTCCGGACAGCCCCGCTTCGCACCGTCCGCCTTTCCGTCCTTCCGCATTTGGGCGCCGCCTCTGTCCTGCCCCGCCGTCCGCGCCCGGGGCCAGGCGCCGTCGCACCCCGCACGGCGACCCGCTCACCCCCTGTAAATGCTCATCCGCCACCCTGCGGCCATCCTGCTCCGGCTGTAAACGACCGTTCCGCGAACTGCGGCCGCCCTGCTCCCCCTGTGAACGCTCATCCGCCACCCTGCGGCCGTCCTGCTCAGGCTGTAAACGGCCGTTCCGGGGGTTGCCTGTAAACGGCCGCCCGGACTTCAATCCGGCCTGCGTTTTCGGTCCAGCGCCTCCCTGACGGTTTTCAACCCCTTGTAGAGCTGCGCTTCGACCGTGCGTTTGGACAGATTCAGCAGTGCGGCAATCTCCGCCGACTTGCGTTCCTCCAGATAGGCCATGACGAAGATTTCGCGACACGCTTCGGGCAGTTTTTCAATCTCGCGATAAATCGCCTGCATGCGCCCGTCTTCCTGTATCAAAAAATCCGGATTGTCCGTAAAATACAATTCTTCGATTTTCAGTTTCAGACACACGGCATTGATGTAGTCCATCCTTATGTTCAGATGTTTGAGATGATCCAGGCAGGCATGGCGCACGGCATTGAAAAGATACGTCCGGATGCCGTCCTTCAAAAAGATGAATGCACGTTTATCCCATATTTTCAGAAAGATATCCTGCACGATGTCTTCCGCCGTATCCGGATCCGTAAATCCGGCGGCATACGGGATCAGGACCGGAGCTTCCTTTTTGTACAACGTCCTGAAAAGCTCAAGCATATCTTCATCTTTCAGTGGTTCGTCCATGGTTTGATCGGGATAATACACTTTTGATATACACGATTGGGCCGGACGATTTACTTATCGCGGCGGAAAAAAAGTTTCATAACTCTGCCACAATCCGTTCCATACGGATGCCGTGCGAGCCTTTTATCAGAATGTGATATCCTTGCAGTGAACGGTTTTTCAGGTGTTTTTTCAGCGCGTCGATGTCGGGGAAGCACGGAAAGCGTCGCCCCACGGCCGTGAAGAAGCTGCCGCAAAGAAACACTTCGTCGAAGCCGTACGCTTCCAGATTTGACACAATCGCGTCATGAAGCGGCAGACTGTCCGCTCCCAGTTCGAGCATGTCGCCCAGAATCACGGCCTTGGGCGCAACCGGCAGGGAGGCGAAGTAATGCAGCGCTGCTTCCATGCTGCTCGGGTTGGCATTATAGGCATCGATGACGAGCGTGTTTTGCGCCGTTTTTTTCCACTGCGAGCGGTTGTTGGACGGTTCGTAACCTGCAACGGCGCGATCGACCGTCTCGGACGGCACGCCGAAATATCGACCGACAGCAATAGCCGCCAGCACGTTACACAGATTATAGTCACCCGCCAGATGCGTATCCGTCACATGACCGTCGCCTTTCTGTTGCTTCCATTCGAGGCTGAGGAACGGATGACTGCCGGTCGCCCTGCCCGAAACAAACGCCTCCCCGCCCTCGCCGTAAGTGATTTGTTCAAGCCCGCATGCCATTTTTTGCAGATGTTCGTTTTCCTTATGTATAAACACCTTCCCGCTCGTTTGCCGCAGATAGTCGTACAGTTCGCCTTTCGTGCGGAGTACGCCGTCGAAAGAGCCGAAACCTTCCAGATGCGCATATCCGACATTCGTGACGAGGCCGTAGTCGGGACGCGCCAGCTCGCTCAGCAACCTGATTTCGCCCGGATGACTGGCGCCCATCTCCACTACCGCCATTTCGTGATCGCGCCTCAGTTGAAGCAACGTAAGCGGGACGCCGATATGATTGTTCAGGTTGCCTTGCGTATAAAGCAGCCGGTACGAGGTAGACAGCACGGCCGCCATCAGCTCTTTTGTCGTTGTCTTTCCGTTGGTTCCCGTGATCCCGATGACGGGCGTACCCAGCGTCGTGCGGTGGTGGCGCGCCAGCTGCTGCAATGTATGTAACGCGTTTTCCGTAAGAATCATGCGCGCATCCGTCTGCACGCGGGGATCGTCGACCACGGCATACGCCGCACCGGCCGACAATGCGTGCGCCGCAAAACGGTTCCCGTCGAAAGATTCGCCTTTCAACGCAAAAAAAACGGATCCCGGCGGGCAGTTCCGGCTGTCGGTCGTCACAACCGGATGTTTCTGATAGATTTGATACAGTTCGGCGATACGCATAAATCGGGTTTTGAAATAAAAAACGGAAGCAAAAATAATGGATATTACAGAATTTATTTACATTTGTGGGAAATATTATGCACCTGCATACGTGAATAAAATGGAAAAAGCAGTTAAATCGCTGAATATAAAAGGACATTTACACTTTACGGATAAACCCCTGGTGATGGGCATTCTGAATGTGACACCCGATTCGTTTTACCCTCCGAGCCGAAAACAGTCCGATGCCGCCATACATCGGCGCATTGAAGAAATTCTGGACGAAGGCGGAACGATTGTCGACGTGGGCGGATATTCGTCGCGTCCTGCCGCCGCCGACGTATCCGAAGCGGAGGAAATGCAACGCCTTCTGCCTGCGCTGTCCTGTCTTAAAACGCATTATCCGGACGTGGCCGTATCGGTCGATACCTTCAGGGCGGAAGTCGCGCGGCGAGCCGTCGAAGAGTATGGCGCAGCCATCGTCAACGACATTTCCGGCGGAGAAATGGACGGCAGGATGTTCGAAACGGTCGCCGCCTTGCACGTACCTTATATATTAATGCACATGCGCGGCACACCCGCGACCATGCAGCAGCAGCCGGACTACGCAGACATGATGGAAGAAATCATGCTCTACTTTGCGGAAAAACTGCGTACATTGCAGTTGCTGGGCGCGGGCGACATCATCCTCGACCCGGGATTCGGATTCGGCAAAACGCTCGACCGGAACTACGAACTCATGCGCGCGCTGCCCGGATTCGCCGTATTCGAACGGCCCCTCCTGGTCGGCGTCTCGCGCAAGAGCATGATATATAAACTTCTGAATAACACGCCCGACGAATGTCTGAACGGCACAACTGTCCTGAACACGTTTGCACTCCTGCACGGGGCCGACATCCTGCGCGTACACGACGTGAAGGCAGCCGTCGAAGCGATTGAAATAGTATATAAATTGAAAAACGGATAAGCATGTTTGTATCATTTGGCATCAAAGATGTGATCGACATCCTGCTGGTAGCATACCTTCTCTACCAGGTGTATAAATTAATGAAAAGTTCGGGAACGCTTACCATTTTCGGAGGCGTGGTCGCCGTCGCCATCGTATGGCTGCTTGTCTCGCAGGTGCTGGAAATGCGGCTGATGGGCGCGATCTTCGACAAGTTCATCAGTGTCGGCTTTTTAGTCATAGTCATTCTTTTTCAGGATGACATACGCCGGTTTCTCGTGGCGATGGGCTCCAACCGCGGCTGGAAATTCGTGGTCAACATCTTCGCGCGCAGAGGTGAAAATACGGACAATCAAAACAAATACATTGCACCCGTCGTACTGGCATGTCTGAACATGGCGCGCAAAAAGACCGGCGCATTGATTGTCATCCGGAAAGAAATGGACCTGTCGACATATATCCGCACGGGCGAAATATTCACCGCCGAGGTGAATGCACGTCTGATTGAGAATATTTTTTTCAAAAACAGTCCTTTACACGATGGCGCAATGATTATTGTCGACAACGAAATCAAGGCCGCGGGCTGCATTCTCCCCGTAGCGCAAAATGCGAACATATCGAAAGATATGGGCGTACGCCACCGCGCGGGACTGGGCATGGCCAAAGAAACCGACGCAATGGTGGTCATCGTGTCGGAAGAACGCGGCACCATCGCCGTCGCACACAACGGTAAACTCGTCGCCCCGCTCTCGGCCGAAGAACTGCAGCAAATCCTGTCCGGCGAGAAGGATGTGGAAGGTTATAGTTAAATAACCTGAATTCTGTCGGGAAGAAACAAATTCTTCATCGAAACTGCAATGTCTGTATTACAATTTTGATAATTTTGTGGCATTATTCAGATCCCGGGTGGAAAGCAAGTACGATGCCGTTTCCGGAAATGATTAATAGTAAACAAAATAATATATAGCCATGACAGATTTGATGCAAAAAATGATTGAGCGGGCAAAAGCCGACAGGCAACGGATCATACTGCCCGAAGGTACGGAAGCGCGTACACTGAAAGCAGCCGACCGTTTGATTGCCGACGGCGTTGCCGACATTGTCCTGCTGGGAAACGCACTGGAAATAGAACAGCTGGCCGGCCGTTTCGGCCTTGCACACATTGGCGGCGCGCGTATCGTCGATCCCCGAAATCACGCAAAAAAACAAACCTATGCCGATTTGCTGTTCCGGTTGCGCCAGGCCAGGGGGATGACGCCCGAAAAAGCGGCCGCGCTGGTGGAAGACCCGCTGTATCTGGCCTGTCTGATGATAAAGGCGGGCGATGCCGACGGCGAAATCGCCGGTGCGCAGAATTTCACGGGCGACGTGCTTCGCCCCGCCCTGCAAATCGTCCGAACGATGCCCGGCATCAAATGTGTATCGGGCGCTTTCCTGATGCTTCTGAAAGACGAAACATATAGCGACCACGGCGTGCTGCTGTTTGCCGACTGCGCCGTGACGCCTGATCCGACCGCGCCGGAACTGGCGCAGATAGCCGTTTCAACGGCACGAACAGCTCGCATACTGCTCGGCATGGAACCGCGCGTAGCCATGCTCAGCTTTTCCACCAAAGGAAGCGCCGAACACGAAACGGTCGACAAGGTCGTCGAGGCAACACGGCTGGCCAAAGAGATGGAACCCGCCCTGCAGCTCGACGGCGAGTTACAGGTCGACGCGGCGCTCGTCCCGGACGTCGGCGCGAAAAAAGCGCCGGACAGCCCGGTAGCCGGAAAAGCCAACGTGCTGGTATTCCCGACGCTCGAAGCAGGAAATATCGGTTACAAACTGGTGCAGCGTCTTGCAGGCGCGGAGGCGATCGGCCCCGTCCTGCAGGGAATGGCGGCGCCCGTGAACGACCTCTCGCGCGGTTGCTCGGTCGACGATATCTATCAGATGGTCACGATCGCTTCCGTCCAGTCCATCGGATCGAAGCAAAACAAATAAACATAAACATCAGTAACAGTGAAAACATTAGTTTTAAACTGCGGAAGCAGTTCGATCAAATACAAACTCTTCGACATGGCCTCGGGTGAGGTGATGGCGCAGGGCGGAATCGAAAGAATAGGGTTAGACGGCTCATTTCTGAAACTGACCGGCGCGGACGGCGAAAAGGTCATTCTCGAAAGAGACATTCCCGGACACGAACAGGGCATCGGTTTTGTGCTGGAGGTGCTGACGGATGCCAAATACGGCTGTATCCATTCGTTCGACGAAATAGACGCGATCGGGCATCGTGTCGTGCACGGCGGCGAGAAGTTCGCGTCCAGCATGCTGATCACCGACGAAGTCATCGCCAAAGTGGAAGAATGTTCCGAACTGGCGCAACTGCACAATCCCGCCAATCTCGAAGGCATCTATGCCGTTCGCAAAATCATGCCCCGCGCACCGCAGGTGGCCGTCTTCGACACGGCTTTTCACCAGACGATGCCGGATTATGCCTGCATCTACGGTCTGCCGTACGAACTGTATACCAAATACGGCGTGCGGCGCTACGGCTTCCACGGCACGAGTCACCGCTATGTGTCGCAGCGCGCCTGCCGGATACTGAATGTACCTTACGGGGCGCAGCGCATCATCACGGCACACGTGGGCAACGGCGGCTCCATCACGGCCATCAAGGACGGAAAATCCATCGATACCACGATGGGGCTGACGCCGGTGGAAGGGCTCCTGATGGGGACGCGCTGCGGCGACGTCGACGCGGGCGCGCTTTCGTTCATCATGAACAGGGAAGGACTGGATCCCGACGGACTGTCCGAACTGATCAACAAGCGCAGCGGCGTGCTGGGCGTGTCGGGCGTGTCGTCGGACATGCGCGAGATCGAAAGCGCCTGTCGCGAAGGCCACGCACGCGCCATTCTGGCAATGAAAATATATGCCTACCGCATCAAGAAATACCTCGGCGCCTTTGCCGCGGCGCTGGGCGGTGTGGATATTCTGGTCTTTACCGGCGGCGTGGGCGAAAATCAGTGCTCGTTGCGGGCCGACGTTTGCAGCGATCTGGCATTTATGGGCATCCGGCTGGACGAAAGCAAGAACAACATTTGCGGCCGGGAAGCCGTCATCAGCGCGCCGGACAGCAAGGCGGTCGTGATGGTTGTGCCTACGGACGAAGAATATATGATTGCTTCCGACACGAGGGAGATACTGTGCGGACAGTGATTTTTCGCGTCCGGATGCAGCGTACCGAAACCTTTTTGTATTTTTACCGACATATTTTTTGACGATGTTGAAAAGAGAGGGAAAAAAGCGGAATAGAAAGTTTTTGACTGCATGGTTGCTGATATGGTTGCTTCCTGTGGTGGCGACGGGTGCGTTTCAGCATCCGGACAGACGGCCTGCACCGGAAAATCAGGTGAAGATCACCGTGACGGACAATCGCATCGCGGTTGCGGACGCGCCGTCGGAAAGCGTCATGGAAATATACAATGTCATCGGCGTCAAGGTCCGGGAGATTCAACTCCATAAGTCGTCGGGCGAATATACGCTCTCGCTTCCCAAGGGATATTACATCGTCCGCATCCGGGAGACGGTACGAAAGATTGTGATCCGGTAGACACACGGCAGGAGACCGCATTTGCCGGTCATTGCCTGCCGTTGCGGAAGGCGGCGATGGCTTCCCGCACCGATCCGTGAATCAGCAGCAGGGCGTGCGCCTTTTCGCAGTCAATCGCCAGTTCGTCGGCGACGATACGCGTTCCACGGTCGACCAGTTTCCGGTTTGTAAGTTGCATGTTTACCATCCGGTTGTCTTCGACGCGGCCGAGTCTGATCATGACGGCCGTCGATATCATATTCAGAATCATTTTTTGTCCCGTACCCGATTTCATGCGCGAACTGCCCGTAACATATTCCGGCCCGACGATGATTTCGACGGGAATATCGGCTTCGGCCGCCGCGGGCGAGTCGGGGTTGCTCGCAATGCAGGCGGTGAGGATGCCGTGCGCACGTGCGGCACGCAGCGCCCCGACGACGTAGGGCGTTGTGCCCGAAGCGGCAATTCCCACGACGACATCGTTCGCCCCTGCTTCGCGGGCGACAAGATCTTTCCATCCCTGTTCGGCGTCGTCTTCCGCGCCTTCGACCGGCGCGCGCAGGGCGACATCGCCTCCCGCAATCAGTCCGACGACGCACGAGGGCGGCATGCCGTATGTGGGCGGTATTTCGGACGCGTCGAGCACGCCCAGGCGTCCGCTCGTGCCTGCGCCGAGATAGAACAGCCGTCCGCCGCAATGCATGCGACGCACGATCTGCCCGACCAGTTTGTCTATCTGCGGAATGGCTTTCCGGACGGCGAGCGCCACCCTGCGGTCTTCCGCATTGATTTCTTCCAGAATCTGCCGTATGGATTTGTTTTCCAGGTGGTGATACGGCGAAGGCTCTTCCGATACATTTCTGAACGTCATATCTTGTCGTATTGAGAATGATAGGCTGCCAGTCCTTCGGCGGGCGATGCGACGACGGCGCCCGGGCGGCAGTCTGCACGGCGTGCGGCTTCGTCCAGGACGCTTTTGAAATGGAAAGCGACGGAGCCGGTGAAATGCACTTCGTAGCGGCGGAAATCGTATTTCGACACGTTGCGCGCAAAAAACGAATCAAAACGTTCCAGCACCAGCGCGTGCACGCAAGGCTCGTGCAGGTGTTGCAGTAAGAAAGGCGAAAAGCTTGCCAGGAAACGGTTGGGGTAGGGGCGGCGGTATACGCGGTCGACGATTTCGGACAGTGTCAGGTCATACCGGTCGAGAAATTTTTCTTTCAGCGCAGCCGGCATCATGTCTTTCATCAGGTGGCCGATCAGGTGTTTTCCCAGGTCGGCGCCGCTGCCTTCGTCGCCCAGGATGAAGCCCAGGGGCGGGACGTTGCGAACAACCGTCCGTCCATCGTAGAAACATGAATTGGATCCCGTGCCCAGTATGCACGCGATGCCGGCCTTCCGGCCGCAAAGTCCGCGTGCGGCACCCGTCATGTCGGTGTATACCTCTGCCGCGACGTCCGGTACGGAGCGCGTAATGGCGCGCTGCATCGCTTCCGCCCTGTCGCCTGTGCAGCCTGCGCCGTAGAAATAAACCGCGCGGACGGTTTTCGCGTCGACATGCAGTCGCGGCGCCACCTCGTCCGCAATGCACGCGGCGATGTCTTCTTCAGTCTGGAAGAAAGGGTTGAGTCCCGCCGTCTCGATCCGGTCGGCTATCGTTCCGCGGCGTACCGTGAACCAGTGTGTTTTCGTCGAGCCGCCGTCGGCAATCAGTATCGTGCGGCCGTCTTCAAACGATTTTGTTTCCATCTTGCAATTTTCCATTTTCCATTTTCCGCGTTTCTCATCGGAATGGGATCAGATAGGACAGTTTCACCGAGATGACTTGTGCGGAGGCTTTGCTGAAGGGATCCTGACGGCGCGTGCCATAGAAATCGCTCAGGGCGTAATAGTAGCGTCCTTCCAGCAGGAAGCAGCCGATGCCGGTGCGCAGTTCGACGCCCGGTCCGCCGCCAATCCCCCATTCGAATGATTTTTCGGCAGGCATGCCGTGCTGGGCGTTTATCCGCTGGGGTTCGGCGCCGTTCAGGTTTTCTTCCGTCTTTTCGTGGAGCAGGAAACCGATCTGTGGACCCAGATTGACGAAGAAACTCATCTGTTCGTTGCCGAAACGGATGTGGGTGAAAAACGGGATGTCGACGTAATTCATCCGCCGGCGGTAATAAAGGGCCGAATAGTCCTGTCCGTCGTCCGCATTTTCGAAGTTTTCGTTCCATCCCTGCTGTTTGTAGTTGACTTCCAGTTGGAGGCCGAGGTTTTTTTCCGTAATCCACCGCAGGGTGACGCCAGCCGTATAGCCCCGATAGATGCTTTGCCGGACCTTGGGCGAGAACGGCGTTTGGGCATAGGTCATGCCGCCCGAAATGCCTGCCGCCCATTCGCGGCGGAAGGTTCCCTGCGCCCGTACCGTCGCCACGGCTGCAAGCATGCAGCATATACCGGTAATCGTCCGTTTCATTCTTCGCGCAGGATGGAATAGTTCTTCTTGTTGTAGTGCACGATATAGAGGTTCGTGTTGAAGAATCCGCCCCAGTTGTTCACCCGTCCGAAGCGAAATCCCGACTGGATGCTGCGATAGACGTGCTGGTGGACGTAGTTGTCGAACGTGTTTCCGTAGGTGCGGATGGCGGTCAGGAAATACATTCCCAGATCGTAGCCCAGCACGGCATATCTGGGAGAAGAGGGGGACAGGGGTTTGTTGTACATGTCCTTGTACTTGCCGGCGAACCATTTTGCTTCGGGCGTCATGGTGTTCATGTACGCGGGGGTGTAGAAATACGTATTGAGTGCGTAGAAGTCGTCGAGGCAGTCTTTCGTGTAGTTTTGCCATTCGGGATGTCCGAAGAGGGTTACCGAGTATTCGGGTTTTGTTTCGGCGATGCTTCGCAGCGTGCTTTTGATCTTGAGCAGTGCGTCGAGCGAGCCGGAGAAGGGGATGACGAGGTTGGGGACGGTGTTGCTCATCGCTGCCAGCATGTCGGCCTGAAATGTTTTTTCGCTGAATGTCACTTCGGCGAAGGGGATGGCGTTGTCGTTCAGGTCGGCTCCGAGCATGTGGACGAGTTGTGTTTTCGGGTTGCCGTCGTTCGTGTTGAGCAGGACGATGCGGTGTCGTGGAAACAGGGTATGGATGCGCGGCGTGAGGTAGGAATACAGGTTTTGCGGCATGGCGTTCACCTGAAAGATGCAGGGGTTGTCGAGCGTCAGCCGTTCGCATCTCGAGGAGAAGGGGACGACGTATTTGATGTTGCGGTCGCGGGCGAAGTCGGCTATCAGTTCGATTTGTATGTCCGTCATGCCGCCGACGAGCAGGTCGGGGAGCGGTGATTCGATGTTTTCGAGCGCCGTGGCCGTCGTTGCGGCGTCGTTGCCGATGTTGTAGACATAGAGTTCGACGGACATGCCGTCGTTGCGCATGCTGTCGACGGACATCAGGAAGCCTTCGTAGAATTCGATCACCCGCGCGTCCAGCGGCGCCTGCGTGGCGGGATCGATGAAAGGCAGCAGGAGGGCGATGCGTGCGATGTTTGTCCGTTCGATTTGCCGGCGGTAGTTGATCAGTTCCTCGATGTTCAGTTCGCGCTGTGCGGGTATTTCCGTCACGATTTCTTCCGTCCTGACGGGGATAATCAGTTCCATGCCCGCCTTCAGCCCCGATTTGAGCCGGGGATTGTATGCGAGGAGTTCTTCGCTGGTGACGTCGAATTTGCGGCAGATGCTGTACATCGTTTCCTGTCGTTTGATTTTGTATTTCAGTTCCTTGACAACCACTTTCGTCTGCGTCACGGGCAGCGACTGCATCCGCATCGCCGGGATGCGGATCGTTTTCCCGGCGGCGAATGTTTCGGGTGTAAGCCCGCGGTTGGCTTCCGAGATGTCTTCGGCCGAGAGGCCGTACTGCCGCGAGACGCCATACAGCGTTTCGCCCGTCCGGATCGTGTGATACACATACGTTTCGTCGTCGTTCTCTTTCCGTCCGTCCGCCTGTTCCTTCTGCGGAATGCGGAGTTCTTCGCCCGCCCTGACCCGTTCGCGGCTCGACGGGTTCAGGCGGTAAATATCTTCTTCGCCCACGCCGTACAT
The DNA here is from genome assembly GCA_031267935.1 of Tannerella sp. GTDB lineage: Bacteria > Bacteroidota > Bacteroidia > Bacteroidales > Tannerellaceae > Tannerella. The sequence continues at coordinate 471 of JAIRYD010000159.1, read as the reverse complement.
CAGACTGATGGAATAGACCGTCTGTCCGCGTTCGACGGTATGATAGAATATGCGTTCTTCCTGCCGGACGGCCGTAACCGTTTCCTGCGCGCCGGCATGCGGTGCAAACCATGTCTGCACGGTCATGCACAGCATCAGTACTGTCAGATAAATTCCATAATTTTTCATAGTCGTAAAAATTGATGCACAAAAATAGTAATTGTTTGCGAGATAACAAGTATTTCGGTACGGGAATAATGGACATGGATTTATTTATATACTTCGCGCGGTCTGAAACTGCGGGTTTGACGATGAATGATGAACTATGAACGATGAATGATGAACGATGAACGGATTCATAGTTCATCGTTCCATTGTGTATTCTTGCGGGATCCCGCGCGGCTCTCGCGGGATCCCGCGCGGCTCTTGTGGGATCCCACGCGACCCTTGTGGGATCCCACGCGACTCTCGTGGGATCCAACGCGACTCTCG
>JAIRYD010000135.1 GCA_031267935.1 Tannerella sp. | reverse complement strand
CGGTCGGTAAATTCTTCAACGGGAACGCGGGTAAATGCCGTAATTCCGGCGGGTTTGAAACGAATCCCGAACATGCGCACGGATTGCGGACGGCTTACTTCGATAAAAGTCGTCATCGTGCCGATAATATCCGAACGAAAAGTATCAGTTTCCTCATCGAAAGTGAAAATAATATCCACGCAACCGTCGGGAAGAATCTTTGAGGCGCTTTCATTTTCCGTAAAACCGTCTGCCGTCCAGTAAGTTTCAATGAACGGCGTCAGTCGGAAATCGGGAGAATGTTCTTGATAATTCATAACGCAAAAATAAACAAAAAAGGTCAATTTCGGGCAAGTTGTCCATTAGTATTTATACGGTAAACGGACGCCGGCAAATTTTGCAAGAGGATTTCGATATCGTGTGAATGACAAGAAATTGTCGGGAAAGCCCGATATTGTTTTACCCCGGTATAAAACGGTCATTTTCCTGTGATCAATAAAATTTCAGAAATGTTGTTCGACCAAATTCCAAAGAAAATGTCCGTACAATTATATGAAGAACGGGAAAGTGAAATTTTAATGGTTGCCGAAGGAGTATCACCGAAAAACAAATCAATCATGCAACAACAATTGATATGAATGCCCTCCGGGCAAGCGATCGTCCATCTTCGGGTATTTATTGTAATTCTGGTTAATTCTTATATCGAACTCACCTTTCGAGCAAATGTGCACGCTTTTCGGGCAAAAAAAGAGGAAAGGAAGACGGAGTGCGACGGGCGCCGAATGTCTTTTTAAACAGCCCTTGAACATGAATATGCAGCACGCGGGCGGGCGAATCAGACGTTGAAGCGGAAGTGCATGATGTCGCCGTCCCGGACGATGTAGTCTTTGCCCTCGATGCTGATTTTCCCTGCTTCGCGGCATGCGTTTTCGGAGCCGAGGCGGACGTAGTCGGCGTATTTGATGACTTCGGCGCGTATGAATCCTTTTTCGAAGTCGGAATGTATGATGCCGGCGCATTGCGGCGCTTTGCTGCCGCGGCGGTATGTCCAGGCGCGTACCTCCTGCGGGCCGGCGGTGAGGAATGTTTCGAGGTCGAGCAGGCGGTATGCCGACTTGACGAGCCGTCCGACGCCCGATTCCTCCAGTCCCAGTTCGGCGAGGAAGAGGTCGCGTTCGTCGGCTGTTTCGAGTTCGGCGATTTCGGATTCTATTTTGGCGGAGACGACGAGCAGGTCGGCCTCTTCGCCGTCGATGGTACGGCGCAGTGTGTCGACGCGTGCATTGCCGTCGCGCGCCGAGTCTTCGTCGACGTTGCAGACGTAGAGCACGGGTTTGGCGGTGAGCAGGAACAGTTCGCGGGCGATGCGTTCGTCGTCGCGGTTGTCGAAGCGGACGGTGCGCGCGTTCCTTCCCTGCTCGAGCGCGGTCTTGTAGCGGAGCAGGACGTCGAGGACGGCGCGTGCCTGCTTGTCGCCGCCGGTCTGCGCCTGCTTGTGCACTTTGCCGATGCGCGATTCGACGGTTTCGAGGTCCTTGAGCTGCAGTTCGCAGTCGATGATTTCTCTGTCGCGCACGGGGTCGACCGTGCCGTCGACGTGGGTGACGTTCTCGTCGTCGAAGCAGCGGACGACGTGCAGGATGGCGTCCGTTTCGCGGATGTTGGCCAGGAATCTGTTGCCCAGCCCTTCGCCGCGGCTGGCGCCCTTGACGAGGCCGGCAATGTCGACGATTTCGACGGTCGTGGGGACGATTTTTTCGGGATGCACGAGTCCGGCGAGCACGTTCAGCCGGTCGTCGGGCACGGTGATGACGCCCACGTTCGGCTCGATCGTGCAGAAGGGGAAGTTTGCCGCCTGCGCCTTTGCGCTCGACAAACAGTTGAACAGGGTGGATTTGCCGACGTTCGGCAGTCCCACGATACCACATTTTAGTGCCATAGCTTTTCGATGTTTGTTTCTTTGCGACGGCAAAGGTATGAAAAGTGTCCAGTTTTTTGACACTACTGTCCAATTTTTTGACACTCGACGAAAACGCGCAAAAGCCTTTTCGCATAAAATACAGACGGTTACAATTACGGCACGATTTTTGTATCTTTTTTTTTGCAGAAAAATAATATTATTTACTTTATAAATGAAAAGCAATGATGAATGGAATGATGAACAGAGTGAGCGACATGAAGTCTTTTTTCAGATTTCTGGACAGGAACAGGTTCTATACCTTTATTAATGTATTCGGACTGTCGGTGTCGCTGATGTTTGTGATACTGATCGCGGTGTATACGTCGCAGGAACTTTCGGTCGACGACTTTCAGCAGAAGGCCGGCCGGATATATATCTTCGCCAGTGAAGATGGTCCCGGCAGCGCCTACCGTCTGAGCCAGCGGCTGCAGGAACGGTATCCTGAAATAGAAACGGCCTGCGCGGTGCTGAGTTCGAAGAAAACGATCCCGGTCGTGATGACGGACGACCGCCGGATAAAGGCCGACCTGACGCTGGCCGAAAGCACGTTTTTCGACGTCTTTTCATTCGAGCTGGTCAGCGGCGACCGCCGTCAGGTCATTGCCGCCCGCAACGGCGCCGTCGTTTCCGAATCGTTTGCCGGCAAGGCCTTCCCGGGCGAAGACCCGGTGGGGAAGGTGATCCTGCTGTACGATTCTCTTTCCGTCACGGTCAACGGCGTGATGAAAGACATCCGCCATTCGGCCGTCCCCTACGGCGACATCCTGCTGCGCATCGAAAACGTGAGTTATTTCAACGAAGGCCTTGCTTCCGAAACTTACGGCAACTATGGCGAAGTGGTTGTCTATCTGTTGGAAAGGGAAAATGCCGATCTGCGCGCAAAGGAAGCCGACATGCTGGCCTGGCTGAAGGAAAACGTGTGGGTATACAAGAACGACTATTTCCACAGCCTGCTGCTTACGCCACTGAGGGAGATTTATTTTACCGACCTGTATGCAATCTACAAGGGCGCCCTCAACGGTTATATTGTGAATTTCGGCAACCGCTCGTTCGTGACCATCCTGATATGGGTGGGAATACTGATTCTGCTCTTTGCCGTCATCAACTATATCAACCTGACGGTGGCGCAGGCCGGTTTCCGTGCGAGGGAGATGGCCATGCGGCGGCTGCTGGGGTCGAGGCGGAGCGAACTGTTCGTGCGGCTGATAATGGAATCCACGCTGCTGTGCGCGATTTCGTTTGCGGTCGGTCTGGCGATGGCCGCCGCTTTCGCGCCGTATGCCGGCAATCTGGTCGAACGTTCGCTCGACCTGGCCGCGGCCGCAACACCGGCCGGCATCGCAGCCGTCGCCGGAATGATTCTCCTGCTGGGCGCCGTTTCCGGCCTGCTGCCGGCGGCGGTGATCTCGAACGCCCGGCCGGTCGAAGTCGTCCGCGGCAGTTTCCGCCGGAAGACGAAGATGATCTTCAGCCGCGGATTCATCACCTTCCAGCACGTCATCACCATCGCCCTGCTGGCCGCCTCCATCACGATGATCGCACAGGTCGAACACCTCACGAAGGCGCCGCTCGGCTACCGCACGGAAAACCTGATCGACATCTCGCTGATGAGCGAATACCTGGACAGAAATACAATACGTCTGCTTGCCGGCGAACTGGAGCGGCTGCCCGCCGTGAAGCGGATCGGACTGAGCGAGGGAACGCCCTTCAACCGGGGCAACAACCATACCGTGCACCAGGACGGCAGGAACATCAGCTTCCAGTCGTTCGTCTGCGACAGCGCCTTTTTCGACATGATCGGATGGCAGAAACTGCGCGAAAACAATGTTTCGGGCGAATCTTACTACCTGAACGAACGCGCCCTCGCGGAACTCGAGATCGGTGAAGACGCAACGACATTCCTTTTCTACGGACAGGAAAAACCGATAGCCGGCATAATCCGGGATTTCCAGTTGCACAACATCACCAATGCGCCCAGCCCGGTGATGGTGAGGGTATGTGCCGGGGAAGACGTCTCGCCCTGGAATATGGTGGTCGAAGTCAGCGGCGATCCGCGTGCGGCATACCGCGCCGTGCAGGACGTCTTCGAACGCGTCACGCGAAACGAGTTCGGAGGGAAGTTTATCGACCAGCAGGTGGCCGCCTCCTTCGAGGCCGAACGCCGTACGTCGCGGCTGATGACGCTCTTCACCGCCGTCGCCATCCTGATTTCGCTGCTGGGACTGCTGGCCATGTCGACATATTTCATCCGCCTGCGGGCAAAAGAGATCGCCATCCGCAAAGTGTTCGGCTCCACCAGCGCCGAAGCGCTGCGACGGCTGGTGACGACGTTTCTGAGCTACGTACTGATCGCTTTCGCGATCGCCGCACCCGTCACGTGGTATCTGATGTTTCGCTGGCTCTCGGGCTATTCGTACCGGATACAGCTCAGTCCGTGGATATTCGTAGCCGCCGGCATGTGCTGCCTGCTGGCATCGTTCATCACCGTATTTTTCCAGAGCCATACAGCCGCCAATACCAATCCGGTGAAGAATATCAAAACGGAGTAGACCGGGACACGCCGGTCACCCCGCCTGCAACTCCCCTCTCCCCCAACGCTCAACCCGCATTTGAGCGCCGCCGCCTTGTGCCTTGCCGTTGGCGGGACGACGCCCAAAGACGGAAAGCGTATCTTCGTCATGATTTTGTTTTTTTCCGGGAGGCGCCCCTCCGCGTCCGGGTGCAGCAGGAGTGCTGTCCCGGGCGAGGGGGGTGGTGGGATGGGTCAGATCGTTTTTTCGATGTTCCAGACGAAGGCCCGGAGTCCGAGCCGGTCGGACTGGGCGTCGATTTTGTGCAGCGCGTGGAGGAGAGGGTCGACTGCGGTGTCTTCGACGACGGTGATGATGGCCGAGCACATCGAGGGCCATGCGTGCGAGCCGTAGTGAGGTTCGCCCGTTCTGCTGCCGCGTCCCTGTACATTTTCGAAGGCGGTGAAGCCGCGGCAGTTCAAATGGTTGAGGGTGGTGACGATGTGTTCGTAGAAGGCCTGGTCGAAGGTGATTAATACGGATTTCATTTGTGTTATTTTTTATTTTTGATTATGTACTGTTTGTGCGTGTCGAAGTAGGCCTGCATTTCGCGCTGACGGCGTATTTTGTGGCGGGTGCGGCGGATGCCTGCTCCGGCAAATACGCAGTAGAGTACGGGGATGAGGATGAGGGTCAGTATGGTGGAGAGAGTCAGCCCTCCGATGACGGCGATGCCGAGCGGTCGCCACATTTCGGCGCCCTGTCCGGTTCCGACGGCCATGGGGATCATGCCGAGGATGGTGGTGAGGGTGGTCATGAGTACGGGCCGCAGACGGCTGCGTCCGGCGACGACGACGGCGTTGAGTGCGCTCAGTCCGCGTTCGCGGCAGAGGGAGATATAGTCGATGAGGACGATGCCGTTTTTGACCACGATGCCGACGAGCATGATGGCGCCCAGAAGGCTCATGACATTGAGCGAGGTGCCGGTGGTGTAGAGCATGATGAGTATGCCGCTGAAAGCGAAGGGAAGGGAGAACATGATGATGAAAGGGTAGGAGAGTGATTCGAACTGTGCGGCCATGACGATGAAGACGAGGATGACGATGAGTACGGCGAGAACGGAGAGGTCGCGAAACGAATCCATCTGGTCTTCGTAGGAGCCGGCGATCTGAATTGTGACATCGCCGGGTTTGTCAATGGTGTCGATGATTTTCTTCCCTTCGGCCACCACGTTGCTCAGTGCGCCTGCGGATACGATGGCGGATACGGTGACGATGCGCTGACGGTCCTTGCGTTCGATGGTGGGCGGTGCGAAGCGTTCGACGGCGGCGCCGAGGTCCTTCACGCGCATGGCTTGTCCGCGGCTGTTGTATATGAGGATGTTCTCGAGATTTTCGAGTTCGGTGCGGTATTCGGGAGCGTAGCGCACGACGATGTCGTATTCGCTGCCGTCTTCGCGATACTGGGAAGCAATGGAGCCGTTGAAGCGGTTGCGGACGAATGTGCCCGCAGTGGCGAGGTTGACACCGTGCAGCGCCAGCTTTTCGCGGTCGAAGTCGATCTGGTATTCGGGCTGATAGTCGCCGCGGCTGACGACGACTTCCGATACGTCTTTCATCTCCAGCAGTCTTTTTCTGAAATCGGCGGCGATGCGGTCGGTCACGTCCATGTCGTAACCGTAGATTTCGAAGTCGGCCATGTTTTCGCCGCCCATGCCGCCCATGCCTCCGCCGGCAATGACCTGCGTTTCCTTAAATTCGGGATATGTTTTCAAGTCTTCGCGCATCAGGTCGCATATTTCGGCGAGTGATCTGTGGCGGTCGCCCGGGTCGCAGAGGGAGATGTTGAAGGAGATGATGTGCGTGCCGTTTTCGCTCATGGAGGCAAATGTGTTGTCCGATCCGGCCTGCCCGACGGTATAGTTGCAGACCGTCATTTCGTCCTTGTATTTTGTCTGCCATTCGCGGGTAATTTTTGATGCCAGCTCCTGGGCGATTTCCTTGCGTGTGCCGATGGGCAGTTTCAGTGTTGCCGCGATGCGTGCATTGTCCTGCATGGGAAAAAACTCGGATGTGATGCCCGACATGCAGAAAAGACTGGCGATGAAGAGGAGTACGCATCCGACGATGACCGTGAGTCTGTGGCGGACGGCCCATCCGAGCATCCGGGCATATCCGTTGTCGATTCCGTCCAGACCGTGTTCGACCGGCCGGTAGAAGAGGCGGAATGCCCGCGTCTGCTTCTTCTGGAGTTTCAGAAAGAGCGCGCAGAGCATCGGTGTAAGCGTGAGCGAGCAGATGAGGGAGATGAACATGATTACGCACATCATCCATCCCAGTTCCTTGAACAGTACGCCGGTCATACCCGTGATCATGGTCAGGGGAAAGAATACGGCAATCATCGTCAGGGTGGAAGCGATTACCGAGAGGGCTACTTCATTGGTGCCGTGTATGGCGGCCTGGTCCGGTTCCGAGCCTCGTTCGATGTGGGTCGTCACGTTTTCGAGCACCACGATGGCGTCGTCCACCACCATGCCGATCGCGATCGAGAGCGCCGAAAGCGAGATGATGTTCAGCGACGAGCCGCTTATGGCCAGATAGATGAAGGAAGCAATCAGCGACAGGGGAATGGTGATGGCAATGATCAGCGTGGCGCGCCAGCGTCCCAGAAACATGAAGACGACGATGACGACGAAGAGCAGTGCGTAGAGGATGGTTTCCGTGAGGCTGTTGATGGTGTTGTGGATATTGTCCGACGTGTCGACGATGACGCCCAGATGGACGTCGCTCGGCAGGTTTTTCTGCAGGTTGGGCAGCATGTTCCTTACGGAGGTCGCGATTTCGACCGAGTTGGCGCCGGACTGTTTCTGTACGATGATCATGGCCCCGTGCACGTTGTTGTTGTATACTTCCTGTGCACGTTCTTCGACCGTATCTTCGATTCGGGCTACATCGCTCAGGTAGATGCTGGCGGCGCCATAGGTGCCGACCACGATTCCGGCCATCTGCCGGGCGTCCTTGAATTCGCCTTCGACGCGCAGCGGATAGGTCTCGTTGCCGATGTCGAAGTGTCCGCCGGGTATGTTCCTGTTTTCGGCGCCGATGATGGCGCTGATGCTTTCGACGGTCAGGTTGTAAGCTTCCAGCTTGTCGGGGTCGCAGTATATCTGTATCTCGCGCTGCGGGGCGCCGGAAATGGATACGGTGCCGACGCCGGGTATGCGTCCCAGAGGGTTGGCCACGATGTCGTCCAGAATCTTGTAGAGCGCAGGCCGGCTTTCTTCGGCCTGTACGGAAAGCAGCAGGATGGGAATCATGTCCGTGCTGAACTTGAAGATGATGGGATTTTCGACATCGTCGGGCAGCATGGAGGCGACCATGTCCAGCTTGTCGCGCACGTCGTTTGTCAGCACGTCAATGTCGTATCCGAACTCGAACTCCAGCGTTAGCAGGGACAGGTTTTCCGAAGATCTGGAAGTCAGATGCTTCAGATTGCTCACCGAGTTCAGCGTGTTTTCGAGCGGACGCGTCACATTGTTTTCTATATCGGAAGCGCTTGCTCCCGGATAGTAGGTAAGTATCATAATCGTGTTGGTCTCGATATCGGGCAGCAGGTCGATAGGTAACCGGCTCAGCGAAAAGAGGCCGAATATCACTACTGCAATGAAGCAGAGCGATGTCATAATCGGTTTTTTAACCGCACTTTCGTATAGACTCATAATTGTTTATTTACTGTGGATATGCGGGATCAATTGTTTTCTGTTTCTACTTCTCTGCCGTCGGCCAGGCGCGACTGTCCGGCTATTACTACCTGCGAATTGTTTTCGATGCCCGAAATCAGTTCGTATTCGTGGCCTATCCGGCGTCCGAGTTCTATCTTGTTGTATGTGACGGCGCCATTTCTGTATACATAAATATAGCGGTCACCCGAGCCGGGCTGTTTGACCACGGCAAGGTCGGGCACGACAACCCGATCTTCGGTGCCGAAATTCAGCGTGACGCGTGCAAACATGCCCGGACGTACTCTGATATCTCTGTTGTCCAGCTGTATCTCGACCGGGCACGTGCGTGTCGTCTGGCTGATGGTGGGATGGACAAGGGTTATTTTTCCTTCGAACACTTCGCCGGGATACGTGTCCAGCTTCACCGTCGCGGGTGCACCCCTGACGAGTTTCGGGAAGTAGGTTTCGGATACATTGATGATCAGCTTGACGGGCACGATCTGCTCGACCGTCAGTACCGGCTGTACGCCGCTGTACATGTCGCCGTCGTCGTAGTTGCGCGCGGTGACAATCCCGTTGATGGGACTTAGCAGGGCGGTGTTTTCCATCATGTTGGTGTAGGATGATTCGCGCACTTCGAGCGCTGTATTGGCGGCATCCCATTCCGATTTGGAAATTCCGCCTACCTTGTACAGTTCGTCGATACGCGAAAATTCGGTACGCTGGTTGTCGAGCTGCAGTTCGAGCTGCTTCAGGTTGGCGGCATCCATCTGCACGAGTTTCTGTCCCTTGCCGATGCGGTCGCCCACTTCGACATATATTTTCGAAATGCGAACAGGCATGGACGGTGCAATATGATTCGTCACTTCGGCTTCTACCGTGGCGGTATATTCCTGCGTCTGCTCTACCGGACGGGTGGTGACGAGGGCAAGCCTTACTTTGGGCTTTTCGTCCACACTGTTTTCCCGTACTTCTCTGTTTCCCGTACATGCACTTGCCAGTGCGGCAACAAGCAATGTTGCCAGTTTAATTCCTTTTTTCATTGTATATCGTATTTTTTTATTTGATTTTGTCGTTGCCGCCCAGCACCTTGTCCAGGTCTGCCCGGGCAGTCAGATAGTCGTATATGGATTGATTGTAAACGAGCCTGGCCTGCGTAAGCGCCACCTCCGAGTCGTTCAGTTCGAGTATGGTGCCTTTTCCCACCTCGTAGCGTTTATGTGCAATCAGACGTCCTTTTTCCGCCTGCAGAATGCTTTCCCTGTTGCTGGCAACTTGTTCGGAACTTGCTCTCATGCTGTTAAGCGAACTGGCTGCCTGCATTTGCAGCATCCGTTCCGTATTCAGGCGCGTTTCCTCGAGTTGCCACATTTGTATTTTCGCCCGTTTAAGCTTGGGAAAATTGCTTGCCTTGAATAGCGGTACGGCCAGCGTAAGTCCTGCCGTGGAATAGGGAAACCAGCTATATTCTCCTATCCGGAAATGATTGTTGAGCGACGTGTATATGTAGTTGAACGATGCGCTGACGGTCGGCTGAAAATTCGCCTGCTGGAGTTTCATGTTCTGAAACAGCATTTCCGAATTGAGGTCGATCTGCTTCAGTTCGCTGTTGTTTTCCAGCGAGAGCGGTCTGTTTTCCATTCCGCGGACAGACAGTCCGGCCTCGTAGTCTTTCAGGTTTCCCACGGCTTCGATTTCCGTATCCCTGTCAATCCCCATCAATACTTTCAACTGGAGCTTGACAAGCATCACGCCGTTTTCGGCCGAAACGACATTGGGCTTGAGGCTTCGCATCTGTACTTCCGCACGTATTTTATCGTACTCGCTGACCATTCCCTGCTTGTACATCTCGTTTACGACGTTGAAATTGGCCTCGGCCTGGCGGAAACTTTGCAGCAGCACCTCGTAGCCATCCTGCGAAAGAAGCAGCTGGAAATAAGCCTTCGTCACCTGATTGACCATATCCAGTCTCGACGAACGCGCTTTCTCGACAGCCAGATTTACATCGGTTTGCGTCAGTTGAATGCTTTTATAGAGCGCCGGCGCGAAGAGGGGCAGGTTCACGACGACGCCGCCGCTGTACGAATTGTCGATACCCATCTGAATCGTCTGGGTCTGTCCGTTAAATTCCATGACCATCGTCTGTTTCTTGAGCGTACGGCTGTAACTTCCCGTGAGGGACAAGTCCGGGAACAGGCCCGCGTAGGCTTCTCTGTTCGATTCCTTCTTCACTTCGATCTCGCGATCGGCAATCCTGATCGTGGGATTTTCGGACAGGGCGATGTCGAGCGCCTGTTCGAGGCTGATTTTTAGCGTTTCCTGATCCGTGCTCAACGAATCTCTCACTTCCGCCCAGGCACAGGCCGGTGTGCATAAAAGAATCATTGCCACGAATTTCGCTGTTTTTCTGTTGAATATACGTATCATTCTTTTTTTGTTTTTATATTAATATGTACTGTTTATGTAGACAGACAGGACGGAAAAATATTTTACCGGAATATTAAAAAAAGTGTCCTGTAGAGTGTGCGCACGTACGCCGGCACACGGCATATCTGCCGGTTCGCAACGGTTGATCCGTTTCGGCTCCTCCCGGAATGCGCAGGTATGATATTCTGTATTCACGAATTTTTCTTTATATTTAAATTCGGCCGAAAAGACCGCTGTGTCAGTATGTCGTAATATCCCCTGATCAGGTACTGCCTGAGAATTTTACGTCCCTCGTCGGTGCATATACCTCTGATAAATAGCAAAAAGAACGTATTTCGAACTTCTTCGTGCGTATATCTTTTAAATACTTCCGACGGCGGCGACATTTTTACGTATTCGCGCGCCAGCAGGACGATCAGGTCATAATCAATCTCCGGAAGAAAGATGCCTTCTTTCACGCCGCGTGCCAATAGAGACCTCACACTGTCCAGCATCGCTTTTTTGTTGGCATTCAATAGGGTCATGGCGCCCGGATAACGCAGCATGTCGTCGTAAAAAGCATCACAGCAATAGATGGAGTTTATCTGTAGCTTTTGATTGAACAACAGGATAATATCCAGCGCCGTATGGTTGTCGGTGTCCAGTTCGTTCAGATAGGCGAGCGTCTGCAGATTCATCGTCTCCAGTATCGTGGCAAGCAATGCCTCCTTGTTGTCGAACGATTCGTACAACGTCCGCTTCGATACGCCTGCTTCTTCGGCTATATCGTTCATGCTTACCTTCTTTATTCCGTTTTTGTAAAACAGGAGTTTTGCGGTTGTAATGATCTGCTCTTTTAACATCGGTCGCTATTCAAATTCCGCGGCAAAGATAGGCGTTATGGAGTAAACCAAAAAGGTATTGTTTGTTACATTTTTGGTCAAAATCGAAACATATTATGTTTTTCGCAATCTTTTTTGCGTATTGTAGAGAAAAAGTGATTGGTAAAATCGCTATCTTTGCAAAATATTAATTCATTCGTTTATGGAGTCGGAATTGTTGCCAAATATTGGACGGGTAAAGGATGTGATCGTCTATCATGATAATTTTAAGGATGATACTCTCATTTTGGAATTTGACTATTCGCTGTATAGAGAAACGAAACCGATCGTTTTTCCGCCGCCGTCGCGCCACGAAGCATTGACGTTTCTGGGTATCATGGCCGGCGAACTCGACATCTCGGTCGATTACAGCCCATACCGCATTCCTGTTCACGGGATAGTCTGGATTATGCCCACTCATATCATGCAGATTACGGACATCGCTCCCGACACGAAAATATGGATGCTGCGAATTTCAAAATCATTTATGGATGATAACCTGCAGCAGAAATTCGGCAACACGCCGATGATTTTATACATGCAGCTGAAGAAAAATCCGTACAGCGTGTTCGATCCCGAAGAATTTAAGTCGCTCTACAACAGTCTGCAGGTGATAAGAGAGAAATTCAAACTGCATGCACATCTGTATCAGAAGGAGATGATTAGAATCTTTCTTAAAGCGTTTGTCCTGGATATGGCGCATTTTTTCTTCAGAAAAAAAGACAACCTTTTCACCCCGCAGCTGACGCGTAAAGAAGAATTGTTTGCCGATTTCCTGCCGCTGCTGTCCACACATTGCAGAGAACAGCATGCGGTATCGTTCTATGCCGACAAACTGCATATTACGCCTCAATATCTTTCGTTGATACTTCGCGAACAGAGCGGACGCTCGGCCAGCCAGTGGATACAGAGCGCGCTGGTAGTCGAAGCCAGACGGATGCTGAAAATACCCCGCACGACCATTCAGAAAGTAGCTGACGACCTGCACTTTCCCGATCAGTCCACTTTTGGCAAGTTTTTCAAGAAACACACGGGGTTTTCACCGTTTTCTTTCCGCAAGTCGTGAGTGATGGCAAAGAATAACCTCTCTGACGACAAACCAAACCCAGTCTTACACTCTCTCCACAAGGCCGGTGAAGCCAAAAAATCCATTCGCGAATATGGCAAAATGAAAAACACTTATCTGTCCGTCTCAGATAAGTGTTGGATAGCCATATTTTTCAATCATCTTATTTAAAGTGATTTATGCTATCTCTGTGGAGCTGGAGAGACTCGAACTCTCGTCCAAACGAGGAACCGATCTGCTTTCTACATGCTTATCTTCGACTTTATTTTCGAGCGACAGCAAGACCGAAGCCACCAACTGCCACCTTATTCCCTGTATTTCGCCTGAAAAACCGGGACTTTTTTCAGACTATCTCCGATATTGCCGTACCACCGATTCGGATCGCTTCGAAGCCAGAGCATCCGGGTGATATCCCGTCCAAACACCTTGTGTAAGGATTAAGCATGATCTACTATTTCTTCGATCACGCAGCGAGAGCGTAGTTGTTTTCGCCAGTTAATTGTTTGTCATCCGAGATTATAGTGCCGGCCAACGAAGCACTGCATGCTTACAAACCCTTTCTACCCGCTGTCAAAACCGGTCAGCCCCTTGTCTTTACAACAGTTTGAAAATCACCAGAAAAACCTGTCCGGATGTTGTCCGTCGACGGTAAAATCCACAGAACGCTTTCTGTTTGCGGCATTTCTGACGCTACAAAGATACGAAAAATTTCTTTCCGGTGTATTCATGAAAGAATTTTTTTCTGTACACGCGCATGACGCCATGCACCTGCTTTCGGACAGTCCCCAATTTTCAGAGGATCCCTTTCCGGTGTACCGAAAAAAAGAAAGATATGACTTGCAGTGCAGGGATACCCTTGCGTGCTATTTGTTTCGCATCACTGAGTGACACCGCAAAAAGCGACGAAGCGACACCTCAATGCTTGCTTTTTTCATGTCACAATGTCATATTTTGGCAGACGGATTTCCTTTTTTTACCGTAAACTACTTTGGCACAAAATTTGAGAATCATCTGCGTAGTGCGGAACGATTCATGCCGGCAAAGGCGTCGGTATCTTTCGGTCCGGACGAAAACCGAAAACTTAAAAACAGAAAGAAGTAAAAAATTATAATTATGGGAAAAATTATTGGAATTGACTTGGGAACAACTAATTCGTGTGTTTCCGTACTGGAAGGGAACGAGCCTGTTGTGATTGCAAACAGCGAAGGAAAGCGAACGACGCCTTCCATTGTGGCATTTGTGGAAGGTGGCGAACGCAAAGTAGGCGATCCTGCAAAACGACAGGCCATTACCAATCCGCAAAAGACGATATTCTCCATCAAGCGTTTCATGGGTGAAACTTTTGACAGGACACGGAACGAAACAGGCCGCGTGCCTTATAAAGTGGTTCGCGGGGACAACAATACACCACGCGTAGATATCGACGGACGACTTTACACGCCGCAGGAAATATCGGCCATGGTGCTTCAGAAAATGAAAAAAACAGCCGAGGATTATCTGGGACAGGAAGTAACGGATGCCGTCATTACCGTTCCGGCGTATTTCAGCGACGCTCAACGACAGGCCACCAAGGAAGCGGGAGAAATTGCAGGACTGAACGTGCGTCGAATCGTGAACGAACCGACGGCCGCCTCGCTGGCTTACGGGCTCGACAAAGTGACGAAGGATATGAAAATAGCCGTGTTCGACCTCGGTGGCGGCACGTTCGATATCTCGATCCTCGAACTGGGGGGCGGTGTGTTCGAAGTGAAATCAACCAATGGCGATACGCACTTGGGCGGCGATGATTTTGATCATGTAATCATCGACTGGCTGGCAGAAGAATTCATGAAAGAAGAAGGCGTGGATCTGCGGAAAGAACCGATGGCGCTCCAGCGACTGAAAGAAGCTGCCGAGAAAGCAAAAATAGAACTGTCAAGTTCGACAAGCACCGAGATCAATCTGCCGTACATCATGCCGGTCAACAACATACCCAAGCATTTGGTGAAAACGCTCACACGCGCCAAATTTGAACAGTTGGCCGACAAACTGATACAGGCCTGTATCGAGCCGTGTAGGAAAGCGCTTTCCGACGCCGGAATGACGACATCCGAAATCGACGAGGTCATCCTTGTCGGTGGCTCGACCCGTATCCCGGCCATTCAGGAACTGGTCGAAAAATTCTTCGGCAAGGCGCCGTCCAAAGGCGTCAATCCCGACGAAGTGGTTGCCGTCGGCGCAGCGATTCAGGGAGGCGTCATGAGCGGCGAAGTGAAAGACGTCGTGCTGCTGGATGTGACGCCGTTGTCGCTGGGTATCGAAACGATGGGCAGCGTAATGACGCGACTGATCGATGCCAACACGACGATCCCGGCCAGGAAATCGGAAGTGTTTACTACGGCGAGCGACGATCAGCCGTCTGTCGAAATACATATCCTTCAGGGCGAACGTCCTCTGGCAAGAGATAACAAGTCGATAGGACGTTTCCATCTGGACGGCATACCGCCGGCGTCACGCGGCGTACCGCAGATAGAGGTGACGTTCGACATCGATGCCAATGGCATTCTGAATGTGTCAGCCAAAGATAAAGGGACAGGGAAGGTGCAGAGTATCCGTATCGAAGCGTCCAGCGGACTGAGCGATGACGAAATCAGGCGGATGAAGGAAGAAGCTGCATCCAACGCGGAAGCCGACAAGAAAGAAAAGGAACGCATCGACAAAATCAATCAGGCCGACAGCGTGATCTTCCAAACGGAAAAACAATTGAAGGATTTGAGTGACAAACTTCCGGCAGATAAAAAATCGCAGATTGAAGTCGCATTGGGCAAACTGAAAGAGGCACACAAAGCGCAGGATATTGCCGCGATAGACAGCTCCATAGCCGAACTGAACAGCGTATTCCAGGCCGCAAGCCAGGACCTGTATAACGCGCAGAATACATCAGGCGAAGCACAGAACAATCCGTTTGCCGGTGGCGGTGCGCCGCCGACTAATGAGGATGGCGGTAGTTCAGGCGAAGGCGGGGTGACGGATGTGGATTTTGAGGAAGTGAAGTAAAAGGCGATTAGAAACAATCAACAAATAGCAAAAACAGGTTGTAAACCACGTGTTTGCAGTCTATTTTGTTTGAAAGAAATTGTCGAATGCTATTGTTTTTGATTATTTTTATCATACATTTGTAACGGGCGTTAACGAGCGACAATGTGGATCTAATACAATCTTACAAATTCTTATTAGTACTTATTAACCTGAGTTCGACCTAAGAATTGTAATAAATGTCTGAAGATGAACGGTCGCTTGCCCGGAGGGCATTCATATCAATAGAAAACGTCACGGCATACCCCTTTTTTCCCCGTCAGGGGATATACAATGAAACGGATGAAACCTCCACGAGGTTTTGATCCGGAGAGGCCACATTGTTTTCTATTGATATACAAGTCCTGACGGACTATGCTTATATCGAACTCGGGTTTTCAGCGACATTTGTATCCCGTGCCGTCAGGTACGGCATGTCGGTAGAAAACGCCGGATGTCCATCCATCCCCGTGCCGTCAGGTACGGCATGTGGTGACCGTCACATCGCGTACCTGACGGCACGCGGAAAATCGGTTGCGGTCAATCTTTCTACCAACATATTGTCCCTGACGGGACAGAAAAACCTTATATCGAACTCAGGTTAAGAAATGCGAAATAAGTAACATATAAAGGTTTCCCGTACCGTAAGGTGCATCTCCGTGTCCTTTCCCGTTTATTTTCAACACGAAGTGCACGGAGCACACAAAGAAGATATATACTTCACGCGGTCTAAAAAATTGGGTTAATTCTTTTTTTGAGGTGCTATTGAATGTTTTGCCGGAACAGGGCGATGTACACAGCATAAAACCTCCGGCCAACCCCGTCATTGCGACTGCGAGGAACGAAGCAGGAAGCAATC
>JAIRYD010000059.1 GCA_031267935.1 Tannerella sp. | reverse complement strand
TGTAGCTGAAGTCTGCAGCCGACAGCCCGGTCACCACCCGGCTAAACTGCACGTTCACGTTAAACGGACCGTTTTCGTACGTCGGACCGGTGTAGGTCAGCACGCCGGCGATCTTGTCGGCGGCATCCCGGTAATCCACGCTCAGCGCGCCTTCTTCATTTTCGTTGTTTGCAGCATCTACAACGGCATGCGCGGGTATGGATATCGTGATGATTCCCGAAGATATGCCGGCCGTATTGATCACAAAATCGAACGTTTGTCCGTTTCCACTCGCCGGAGTCAATGAACCGGTCTGGACGGTGGCGCTGCTCGATACGACAATTTCGCTTTCCTCCAGTCCGAATATCGGTTTGGTAAAGGTGGCCGTTACCGTGAAATTTGAATTAACAGTCAGATCGGGAGTTGTCAGCGTAACCAGCGGATTGGTGCTGTTGAATGTGACTGTGGCATTCACGCCAATACCCGAAGGCGTATTGGGATTGGTAGCCCGGTCTTTACCTGCCGCTTCCTGTACCGAAATGGTAATGACATCATCGTTTACAAGTCCGGAAACGGGTGTTACCGTAATCTGATATGTGGAATAAAGCCCGTCTACCGGTATACCTGTGGGTGTCAGACTGCCGATGGTCGCGCCTGTAGCGACAAATTTGGATGCATCCATGTCGCCCACCGGTTCGGAGAAGGTGACAATAGCTGTGAATGGCGTTGCATTGGTCACGGAACGTGCCGGAACGATACTGCTCACTGCAGGCGGAACCAGATCCACATTGTAAACCTTCACGGCGCCGTCTTCTACCTGTCCCTTGATGCCGGTATAATCGTTTGTGTTTATCTCGTAGAAGATGTAATAGCTGCCGAGCGTTCCATTCGGGAAGGTATGGCTAGCCGTGGGTGTGCCGCCACCGACAGCCGTCCATACGGGATCGCTGTCTGCCGGACGCACATTGGTCGACGAGACCGCATATTTCCAGTTTTTCAACTGGTCGCCGGAAGTGATGACACTCGTCGTCAGCAGAATCGAATTTTGCGTCATTACGTTCAGGCTCGGCGTCGGATTGCCCGTCACTCGTGCCTCTGTGCCGTCTGTAATTGCCGAGGCAATCACTTTCTGCTGTACAAGCGCTGCACTGCCGTTGAGCGGAGAACTGCTCGCAGGTGTAGCCGTCACCATCACTTTCGTTTCGGAACCTGCACCGCCACCGGCATAAACGCCTGCATGCTTGCCTGTCTTAAGGTATACGGAGAACGTCGAAACGCCACCCGGAGCCAGTCCGGTAGACGGCAACGGCGTACTGCCCGTGAAATGTTCACCGTCAGGGCCGTTAAAACTGACAGTCAGACTGTTCAATACCTGAGCGCCGTTGTTAGTGACCTGTATATGCTGTATGCGACCGGTTGCTTGTGCGTCTCCGGTCGTATATCCATAAGTCAAATCGTTTGCGCTTGCAGTGAGATTGACAACCTTGACAATATACGACATGGCCGGTTCGACCTGTACCTGGCATATCTTGCCTGTCGACATTTCCGTACTGTTGAACGTCCTGTACAAGCTGAAAATATGCGTCAGCGTTGTGCTTCCCGTATTGGCCGGAACGGAAACGTCCGGGACGGATACTTTGTCCATACCGCTCTCGACGACGAATCCCGTAGTGATCGGCCCGCTGTCATAACCGATAGCCGGGCATGTCACACGGAGGGAGAGCAGTCCGGCTTCAGCATTCATTTTAAGTCCTTTTCCTTTTATGACCAAGGTGACGGAGCCTCCGTCGCTCGCGAGGATATTGGGTTCGACGCTGATACCTGCGTTGACATCCGTGAAATCCGGTTCGGCAATCATGAATGTAGCCGTGCCGGCATCGTTGCCGTTTTGCGCCAGATTAAAGAGTTTGTTCGTTGCCAGCACAACCGTATAGTTCTTCGAGTTTATCAGGTCGGTAGAAAATTCAAAAGTAATCACGCCTTTGGCCGAAGTACCTGAGCCGTTTTTGGTATAGGTGGCCGAGTAGCCGGACGTCAGCGCCGTGCCGCCTTCGGGCGTGACGGTGAACAGCGATGCCAGGTTCGTGCTGTTGATGATGACCGCTCCCCCTGCCGTCTGATACAAATCCGTGTTGCCGTTGGATGCGAAATCGCCCGGCACGACCTCTACCGTAAAGGTTGGCCGTAACGTGGAATATGCCGCTGCCGTGTTGAATGTGACGGTCGGCTTCACCGTGTTGGTATACGTAAGCGTAACGGTATTGGACACTGCGCTGTTGTTACCTGCCATGTCGGTCACCGCACCGGCTTTCAGCTTGACCGTGAAATTTTCGCCGTTATACAGGTTATTGGCCGGCGTCAAGGTAGCTGTGAACCTCTTGTCGTCGCTGGCGGGTACCACGGCAATGCCGCTGATGGCGGCTTTTCCGGCCACCACGATGTCAAAGTCGGAAACCGTAAGGTCTGTTCCGGGATTTTTGACGGCTTCGTTGAAAGTCAGGATCACCGGAAGCGGCGCATTGCTGCCGAACGTTTTCGCCGTCGTAGTGCCATCGATCGAAAGTGCAACGGTCGGCGCAGTGGCATCAATAATGTAGGGTCCGAATCCTCCGTACGTAGCCGGCGGCGGTCCTACCACGGTTTTACTGTGCGCATATACCGTACCCGACGTCACATACCAGTGGATATAATACGTATTTTCCGGTTTGCCGCTGAAACTTACCGTAGTCGGGATACTGCCTCCGTCTGTCGTCGGCGGTGTCAATACGGACCATGTCCCGAGCGGATTGGCGGCTAGAGCGGCGGCATAGTCGGAATAGGTGCTAACGAGGTAACGCGCGGTCACATCGGTCGGGTCGTAAGGAATCGTCAGACCGGAATGGGATATATTTAATGTAAGCGTTGCGGATGCCGTGCCGGCGTTGTTCGTAATAAACTGGCCGGGCGAAGCCGTCACCTTAATATATGTATTGGTATTTGTATCGTCATACACGATGCGTTGCGTGACGACCTGACGGATGAATCCCGTCGCACTGCCGTCCCATGTACCGCTGAAACGAAGCACGTCCCGATAGATGTTGATGGATTTACCGGTCTTGATGGGTACATGTATGTAGAACACCATACCGCTGTTCAATTCTGTAGGAGCTGAAATAGACGATGTACCGTCCGAACCGTAGAAATTCAATCCCGTGAAATCCGAGGTCGCACCAGACTGTAATCCGAACGTCACACCGGTCATGGATTTGGTATCGGAATAGGTTATTTTTAGTTTGTATGCATTGGCGGCTGCCTGTCCGGAATTATAACCTACTTCCATCGGTGTGGAAGGTGTCGCCTCGAGCGACATGTTTATGTTCAGCAGAGGGAGCATTACATTGGTGGCGGAGGTGACCGTCACTTGTTGAGGTTTATAAGGACGTCCGAGCGTGGCCGTTTGTGAACTGCTTGCGTCGGTAAAGACCGTGACGGGTTGAACAAGTGTGCCGTTGATTGTATATTTACCATCCGCAGGCTTTGTGGTACCGAATTTTACCCTCGAGAGGTCATAATCGATCGCAAGCGTATTGAAAACAGACGTAATGGATGTCGTTTCCGTAAGGTCGGCATAAATATCAGCATTTCTTTCATAATCTTGCGTATACACGGTAATCAGCGGACTCTCCGGGTCGCCGATATAAGTAATCCTGGCAGCTCCGGCGAGGCCTTTTTTCCCCGATTGTGTCGTCGTTGCCGTAATTTGTGCCGGCGGGATGGCTATAATCACGCCGTCGGCAGCATAGGTGCCGTTATTGCCGCTTCCCTGCGGACAGCCGGTCCCGATTCCTGCCGAATGACCGCCGCCTCTACTGGTTACTATGCCTCCATAAATCACAATCATCCCGTTGTACCATTGTCCGCTTGAATGGCATCCGCCGATACCGGCGCCGTGATAACCGCCGTTGGCTACAATGGTTCCGCTGGAAATGATGACGTTCCCTCCGGATGTATTGCCTGAACTGCTTAATACGGTTCCATTCGAATTGTATATAACGGCTTTCCCCTGTGCGACATTTCCTGCGCCGATGGCCGCGGCGCTACCACTACTGCCGGCGCCGGTTGTTGTGGCGGTATATGCCATCACGGTCAATGAACCGCTGGTATTGTCTACCGGATCAACGGCGCGGATATGTATCTGAGCGCCCTGATCCACCTGAAAAGCAGCATTCGAGTTGTTTGTCCCCTGGATCACGTTGCTTCCCTGTATGATTACCGTTACTTTCGTGATAGGATTCGAATTGCTGCGGTTATTTTCGCCATAAACTCGAATCGGAGTTGCACCGGAAATGCTCACATTGTTCAATGTGACGGTTCCCTGGTAACCGGCCTGGATCACTACATAATTGGATGTTGTCGAACCGGTAATGATATAATCATCCCCGCTTGTCCCCAAAATAGTCAGCGTACCGCCGGCGATGCTGTGGTTTACCACTCCCGCCTGCGCGGACACGAATCCCAATAACAGCATTGCGCACAATGCATGCAAAAATCGATGTGTAAAAATTTTATTCATACGTCATTATGTTAGTTTAATTAATAATTTAAATTTAAATACCAATATTAGGACATGCAAACGTAAGTATAATTTTTTATATATGCAATAAAAATAGAAAAAAATTACTTTGTTATATATGAAAATTAAAGACATCAAACATAAAACAGCCCAAAATAAGCACTTATGACAGGCGAATATTATATGTGGGTAAATTAAAAAAATCTTCCGCCGCATGAAAAATATTCCGTGTGGAGCGGAAGTGTATGGACGGCGGAAACGGTGAAAAAGCATGGTGTGCGTACGGGTGAAAAAGGACGGGCGAAGGGAACGGATGGCGCGAACAGTGAAATCGGAGTGATTTTGCATGAAACTTTGCCGTAATACTTTCCGGTTTTGATTTTTTTTTATATCTTTGAGGGCGAAAATAACGCAGATTTTAGAGCGTATGGTTTTTTCTGTTGACAATGTAGTATTGATTGTTTCCATACTACTGTTTACGAGCATAATGGCAGGCAAGACGGGTTATCGCTTCGGTGTGCCCATCCTTGTTTTGTTTCTTGGCGTGGGGATGCTTTTCGGCCACGACGGTTTCGGATTGGAGTTTTCGAGTCCCAATGCGGCGCAGTTTATCGGCGTGCTGGCATTGAACAGTATCCTGTTTGCAGGCGGGATGGATACAAAGTATCAGGAAATAAAGCCGATCATCGTACAGGGGGTCATACTGGCAACGCTGGGCGTGTTGCTTACGGCGCTGATTACGGGATTTCTTATTTTCCTTCTGACGAAGCATGTGTTCACTTCGGTTTCGTTTTCGCTGCTGGGAGCGATGTTGCTGGCGTCGGTCATGTCGTCGACCGATTCGGCGTCGGTCTTCGCCATCCTCGGCTCGAAAGGTCTGGTGCTGAAGGAGCGTCTGCGTCCGCTGCTGGAACTTGAAAGCGGAAGCAACGACCCGATGGCTTACCTGCTTACGATTACGTTCATACAATGGATACAGACAGGAGGCGACAATCTGTGGACGATCGCGGGAATGCTGGTCGTGCAACTGGTGCTCGGCGTAGCGCTGGGTTATCTGTTCGGAAAGGGGGCCATCAGGATCATCAACAAGATCAATCTGGATAACGAATCGCTGTATCCCGTTCTGATGCTGGCGCTGCTGTACATCATCTTTTCCGTGACGAACGCGATCCACGGCAACGGCTATCTGGCGGTGTATATCAGCGGTCTGGTGATAGGTAACTCGAAGTTCGTCCACAAAAAGACGGCGAAGAAGTTCATGGATGGGATGGCATGGCTGTTTCAGATTGTGATGTTTCTCACGCTGGGGTTGTTGGTCAATCCGAGGGAACTGCTGCCCATCGCCGGCATCGGACTGGCCATCAGTCTGCTGATGATCTTCGTCGCGCGCCCGCTGGCCGTATGGCTGTGTCTGTTACCGTTCAGGAAGATGTCGAGCAAGGCGAAACACTACGTGTCGTGGGTGGGACTGCGCGGCGCCGCACCGATACTTTTTGCCACTTATCCGTGGACGGCGTCGGTCGAGCATGCGCAGACGATCTTCAACATCGTGTTTTTCGTCACGCTCGTGTCGCTGCTCGTGCAAGGCACGACGGTGCCGGTCGTAGCCCGGTGGCTGGGACTGGCAGGCGAGAGCAAGCCGGTAAAGAAACTGGCGACTTTCGACGTGGAAATGTCGGACGACATTAAGTCGAGCATGTCCGAAATCGTACTGACCGAAGCTCATCTGTCTCACGGAAAACGGATCATGGACATGCCGCTACCGGAAAAGACGCTTGTCGTGATGGTCAAGCGCGGCGAATCGTATTTCGTTCCGCGAGGATCTACACTGCTTGAACCCGACGACATCCTGCTGGTCATATCGGACAACGAACAGGGAACGGGTGAAGCGTATAGCAGTAATGCAAAATAGATTACGATTCCGTCGACCGGCACGGCGAGGTTCTACGTTCTGGCGAAGCACGAAAACAATCCAACCTGCCCGCCGGATTGTTTCCTTTGCGGCAATGGCGAAACGGGAATAATGAACGTACGACAATTTGAATTGTACCCACTCGCAGGGCGACAAGATAATATATGTATCCGAAATGAAATATTATGCCGTTTTGTTTGGTTTTTTTTGGATTGATGCCTAATTTTGTACTGAAAATAACAGAGCGGTAAACCGGAAAATATTTTTTACCTTGAAATACGATACGGAAAAAACAAGCGCGTGGATTGAAGCGATGGCCCTGTCGGATTCGCAGGCTGCCTTCGGTTCGCTGTATGCAGCATGCTACAAAAGGCTGATACGGTTCACGCGCCTTTATCTGCCTTCCGATGCCGATGCCGAAGAAGTCGTATCCGACACCTTTCTCTCCCTCTGGAACAGCCGCAAACTGCTGCCCGGGATTTCGAATTTCGACGCCTGGCTCTACTCCGTCGCAAGAAACAAAGCCATCAGCTACTATCGTTCGCAGTACGGCATGGAAACGGTCGGACTGGAAGAAAACGATACCGACCTTTCGCTTCGCACCGCGACGACTCCCGAAGACGAACTGATTGCCCGCGAAGATGCCGACCGCCTGAATGCCGCCGTCGACACGCTGCCCGCCAAGTGCAGAGCTGTCTTCAAACTGGTGAGAGAAGACCGGCTCAAATACCGCGAAGTAGCCACCATTCTCCACATCTCCGTCAAAACCGTCGAAGCGCATCTGGCAACCGCCGTCAGAAAGCTGCGCGAAGCCCTGCATGACGGCGACCGGGAGAACCGGGGAAAGGCCTGAATCGCGGGAATCCGACAAAAAGGCCTGTTTATATACTTCACGCGGTCTAAAATTGTGAGTTTAACTATGAACGATAAACGATGAACTATGACCGGATTCATCGTTCATCGTTTATCGTTCATAGTTCACAAAACCATGCCGCGCACAATATATATACTTCGCGCGGGGTGTTTTGTGAGTTTTACGGAAACGGGAGGACAGAAAAATATCGCGGAAGGAAGATTGTGTTCGTATTTTTCATACATTTGCAAACCTTATTATAAATGTACGATGAAAACAGTATTCAGACAAGTCGCATTCGTGTTGTTTCTGGCCGGCGCCATGCAGGGGTGTGCGCCGGATTCGGGAAGGTTCAGAGTGGTGTTCGATGACACCCGCGAAGTTTCGGGTAAAAAATTTGCCATCAGGGATATTTCTCCCGGTCTGCCGGCGGACTGGGACGGGTATGAGTTCGTCGTCGTGGAGTTTCGTGCCACGACGTCGCAGCGTTTCCACATCGGGTTTACGACTGCGGACGGTTACAATGAACTGCGTATCATGAGCTACGTGCCGGGGGCGTGGAACAGGCTGGCTATTCCGCTCCGGTTCTACCGCGAGCTGCCGGGTTCGGCTGCGGATCTGGCAGCGACCTACAATCAGCCGCGCTACACAGGGTGGATCAATCTGGGCGGCAGACGCGGACCGTTGCGCGGGGTGGATTCGATCGGTGTGCGCATGCGTGTGCCGGTGGGCAGTCCCGAAGTGGAAATACGCGCCATCACGCTTGCGGTGGACGATCCGGGCGATGCCTATCTGGGCGAACGGCCGGCAGTGGACGGGTTCGGGCAGTGGAACCTGGGCGACTGGGAAGGCAAGATCGGTTCGCTGGAACAGCTCGAGAGTGAATGGGAGGCGGAGGATCGCGAGCCGGTGTCGACGGCCGAATACAATTATTCGAAGTATGGCGGATATCTGCAGGCCAAGGTGCGGGGAACGGGATTCTTCCGGACGGAAAATGTCGACGGCCGCTGGTGGTTCGTCGATCCGGAAGGTTATCTGTTTCTGTCGGTGGGGGTCGACTGCGTGCGTCCGGGCGGGGGCGGTGAGGTACGCGATGTGGACCGGCGCCGTAACATGTTTGGGGAATTGCCGCCTGCCGGAACGGGTGGGGGCAATACGGTTTCTTTCGGACAGTGGAACCTGCAGCGCCGGTATGGCGACGATTATCGCGCCAAGGCGAATGAGGCGGCCGTGCGCCGCATGGATAAATGGGGGCTGAACACAATCGCCAACTGGTCGAGTATGGATGTCGCGGCCCTCAATCGCAAGGCTTTCGTGCTGCAACTGCGGGGTATCGGCATCGACCGCGGACTGATGGGGCTGACGGATGTCTACGACGACGGTTTTCTGCCGATGGCGGAAACGGCCATCCGCGATTTCGTCGCGCCGCAGAAGGAGAATCCCTGGCTGATCGGTTATTTTCTGGGTAACGAACCGGCCTGGCTGGGACAGGAGGTGCGTCTGTGCGGGATGATTCTCGACGGCGCGGAGCGCCCGATCAGGACAGCACTCGAACGGTATCTCGCGGCAGGCGACACGCCGGAACGCCGCGAAGCGTTCGTCTTCGAAACGTTCGCCCGATTTCTGGATACCGTCCGCCGACTGCTGAAACAGTACGACCCGAATCATCTGAATCTGGGAATCCGCTTCGGAAACGGGCATCTGAATCCGGCCATCCTCGACATCTGCAAACGGAATTTCGACGTTTTCAGTTTTAACTGCTACGATCTCAAGCCCGACGAAGAGATGATGAATCGGACAACCCGCCTGACGGGCCTGCCGATGATCATCGGCGAATATCATTTCGGCACGGTCGACCGCGGCATGGCGCAGTCGCTCTGGCAAGTCAATTCGCAGCAACAGCGCGGCACGGCTTATCGCTACTATACCGAACAGGCGTATTCGCATCCCGGCCTGATCGGGACGGCTTATTTTCAGTGGTGCGACCAGGATCTGACCGGACGGTTCGACGGCGAAAACTACAACTGCGGCCTTGTCGACGTGACCGACCGCCCCTATCCGCATCAGATCGAAGCCATGAAGAAGACGGCCGCACGGCTGTTCGACATACACTCGGGCAAAATGCCGCCCACGGACGAAATGCCCGAAAAGGCCCGCGGACATGAAGCCATCCCCGATATATGGTGACGAGGGCGTAAACAGTAATTTTCAATCACAAAAAAAGAATATGATGAAACAGTTTTACATGTTATTGACGGTCGCTCTGCTGAGCGGCAACGCAGCGTCCGGACAGGAAAAGGCAAGTCTTCGCGTCGCCACGTTCAATCTCCGCATGGACACGAATCGCGACGGAGAAAATGCCTGGCAGTATCGCAGCGAAATGGTGAACGGACTGATTCGATTCCACGATTTCGACATCTTCGGTACGCAGGAAGGATTCAAACACATGCTGGACGACCTGACGGCGACAGGCGACTACGCCCGAATCGGCAGTGGACGCGACGACGGCCGGGATGCAGGCGAACATTCTGCCATCGTCTACAGGACCGACCGTTTCGAAGTGCTGGACAGAGGCGATTTCTGGTATTCGGAAACGCCCGCCGTACCGGGTAAAGGCTGGGACGCAACGTGCTGCAACCGCATCTGCTCGTGGGGCAAGTTTCGCGACAGGGCGTCGGGGAAAGTGTTCTATTTCTTCAACTCGCACTACGACCATGAGGGACGGGTCGCACGGCGCGAATCGTCGAAGTTGCTGCTGGAAAAAATCCGAACGGTTGCAGCCGGCTTTCCCGTATTCGCCACGGGCGACTACAACGCCACGCCCGACGACGAACCCATACAGACGTTGCTGGCCGACGGACTGCTGAAAGATGCGTACGTCCTGAGCGAACAGAAACCTTATGGCCCCAAAGGTACATTCCAGGGCTTCGACGCCAAAGCGCCGCTGAACGACCGGATAGACTTTATCTTCGTCACCGGCGAAATACGCATCCTCAAATATGGCGTCCTGACAGACCGCATCCGCGAACGTTTCCCGTCGGACCATTTCCCCGTCATGACCGTTGTCGAATTTTAAAACATCCGCTATATGAAAACGATTCTTATCACTCTCCTTTCGATACTGACGGCCACCGCTGCCTACACGCAGGATGACGCCGCCTACAAAACGCTTCAGGACGTCTCCTACCGCACGACGGGCGATGCCTATGCGCTGGAACGCGGCAAACTGGACGTGTACTATCCCGCACACGAAACCGGTCTGCCCACAATCGTATGGTTCCACGGCGGAGGACTGACCGGCGGCTCGAAGTCTATCCCCGAACAGCTGAAACGCAGTGGATTCGTCGTCGTGGCAGCCAATTACCGCCTCATGCCCCGGTGCAGCGTGGCGGACTGTATCGACGATGCCGCCGCAGCCGTAGCCTGGGTCTTTCGCGAAATAGAAAAATATGGCGGCAACACGAAGCAAATCTTCGTCGCAGGCCATTCCGCCGGCGGATACCTGGCGACGCTGATCGGTCTGGACCGCAAATGGCTGCAGGCGTATGGCATCGAGGCCGACTCGATTGCCGCGCTGATTCCTTTCAGCGGACAGGCCGTCAGTCACTATACCTACCGCAAAACATTGGGAATAAAAGAAACGCAGCCGACGATCGACGAATATGCCCCGCTGTATCACGTCCGTCCCGATGCGCCACCACTGATCATCGTTTCGGGCGACCGCGAAATGGAACTGCTTGGACGCTACGAAGAAAATGCCTACTTCTGGCGGATGATGAAAGTCGCCGGTCACAAACAGACCTGGCTGTATGAACTTGACGGATATAACCACGGCGACATGGCCGCTCCCGCGTTTCATATTCTCAAACGGCACGTAAAAGATATTCTGTCCGACTGAGGGATGCGAAATAATTTCACGCGGGTTGAAACAAAACATCAATGGAATAATCAAAAAAAACATTTACCTTTGTTCCCGGAAGCACTCATTTAAACAGTAATGAAGTATGGCAATTTATCTTGATCCGAAAAACGATTTTGTCTTCAAGCGCATCTTCGGCAACCATCCCGGTCTGCTGATCAGTTTCCTGAACGCGCTGATGCCCTTCGAGCCGGGACGCGTGA
>JAIRYD010000020.1 GCA_031267935.1 Tannerella sp. | reverse complement strand
GAACAGTTTAGAATCGGGTCCGGTTCCGACCGTCCGGGTTCCGGATGTTTAGAATCGGATCAGATTCCGATCGTCCGGGTTCCGGATGTTTAGAATCGGGTCAGATTCCGACCGTCCGGGTTCCGGATGTTTAGAATCGGGTCCGATTCCGATCGTCCGGGTTCCGGATGTTTAGAATCGGGTCAGATTCCGTTCGTCCGGGTTCCGGATGTTTAGAATCGGGTCAGATTCCGACCGTCCGGGTTCCGGATGTTTAGAATCGGGTCAGATTCCGATCGTCCGGGTTCCGGACGGTCGGCTTCTCTGTCCCGGATGGGACAAAATGTTGGTAGAAACATTTCCGGCGACGTTTATATCCCGTGCCGTCAGGTACGGCATGTGGTGACCGTCACATCGCGTACCTGACGGCACGCGGGAAATGGATTACGGTCGATTTTCTACCGACATATTGTCCCGGATGGGACAGAGAATTCTTATATCGAACTCCGGTTCATGCAGTGTCGTTCTCCCGCGCACGGGACAGTAAAAAAAGGGGGGGGATGAACGGCAGCAGGCGGAAGGCATTGCCCGTGAACGGTCAATAACAGCTGTCCCGTTTTATTTTTCATGCGCCGGCCTCTGGTTTCGGGCCAATATGATGCGAAACGCATTTTTTTTCGTTACCTTTGCGCCACTTTTAATTCAACGGAATCATGTACAGAACAAATACGTGTGGAGAATTGCGTCTTTCGAATGAAGGACAAACGGTTACACTGGCGGGATGGGTGCACAGGGCACGCCGCATGGGCGGGATGACGTTCGTCGACCTGCGCGACAGGTATGGTGTTACACAGCTGGTTTTCGACGAGGCGACGGATGCCGCGCTTTGCGACGAAGCGAACCGTCTGGGGCGCGAATACGTCGTCCGGGCAACCGGCGCCGTCCGGGAACGTTCGAACAAAAACGCGCATCTCCCGACGGGCGAAATCGAAATCGCCGTCTCGCAGCTGACCGTGCTGAACGCCGCGGCAACACCTCCGTTCACCATCGAAGACGATACCGACGGCGGCGACGACCTGCGGATGAAATATCGCTATCTCGACCTGCGACGCCACACCGTACGCCGCAACCTCGAACTGCGCCACCGGATGACCGTCGAGACGCGCAGCTACCTGGACAGGCTGGGATTCATGGAAGTAGAAACACCCGTACTGATCAGCTCCACACCGGAAGGCGCGCGCGACTTTGTCGTACCGTCGAGGATGAATCCCGGACAGTTCTACGCCCTTCCCCAGTCGCCGCAAACCTTCAAGCAACTGCTGATGGTTTCGGGCTTCGACCGCTATTTCCAGATCGTCAAGTGCTTTCGCGACGAAGACCTGCGCGCCGACCGCCAACCTGAATTTACGCAGATAGACTGCGAGATGAGCTTCGTCGAGCAGGACGACGTGCTGAACATCTTCGAAAACCTGTCCATACACCTGTTCAAAACCATCCGCAACATCGAGTGCGACCGGCCCTTCCGGCGTATGACATGGGCCGACGCAATGAAATACTACGGCACGGACAAGCCCGATATCCGCTTCGACATGACGCTCGTCGAACTGCACGACCTCCTGCGCGGACACGGCTTCCCCGTCTTCGACAGCGCCGCCTACATCGGAGGCATTCGCGTCGAAGGCGCCGCCACCTATACGCGCAAACAGCTCGACACCCTGACCGACTTCGTCCGGCGCCCGCAGATCGGCGCCAAAGGACTGGTATACGCCCGCGTGGAAACGGACGGCACGATCCGCTCGAGCGTCGACAAATTCTATTCGCAGGAAACACTGCAACAAATGAAAACCGCCTTCGACGCCCGCCCGGGCGATCTCATCCTGATCCTTTCGGGAGACGATACCATGAAAACCCGCCGGCAACTGGGCGAATTACGCCTCGAAATGGCCCAACAGCTGGGACTTCGCGACCGAAACACATTTGCCTGCCTCTGGGTCATCGACTTTCCGCTGCTCGAATGGAGCGAAGACGACGGTCGCTACTATGCCATGCACCACCCCTTCACCTCGCCCCGGCCGGAAGACATCCACCTGCTCGACAGCGACCCCGGCGCCGTCCGCGCCAACGCATACGACATGGTAGTCAACGGCGTCGAAGTAGGCGGCGGCTCCATCCGCATCCACGACAGCGCACTGCAGCAACGCATGTTCCGCCTGCTGGGCTTCACCGACGACGAAGCGCAGGCACGATTCGGATTCCTCACCAACGCCTTCCGCTACGGCGCACCTCCGCACGGAGGCATCGCATACGGCCTGGACCGCTGGGTATCGCTCCTTGCCGGGCTGGACTCGATTCGCGACTGCATCGCCTTCCCGAAAAACAATGCCGGCCGCGACGTGATGATCGACGCACCCTCCGCAATCACTCCCGCACAACTCGACGAACTGGGACTGCACGTTTCGCAACATTAACCCTTCGCATCATTAAACTTGTACAGTATGACAAAATACTTTCTTCTGCTATGCTTACTTCCCGCCGCCGTTGCGGGACAGCACGCCGCGCCGGACAGCCGTTACGATGCCATGGAATGTACCACCGTGACGGTCGGAAAAAACGCCTCCGCCGACGGCTCCGTGATGACGTCGCATACCGACGACAGCCACCGCACACGTACCGACATTTCGGTCGTACAGGCCAAAGACCATCCCCAAGGCACCATGAAAACACTCTATCGCAGGCGTGCCGCCGCCAACCGGCCCGGCGAAATGCCCAAATACGAATACGTGGAAACAGGACAAATACCGGAAGTCGCCCATACGTTTCAATACTTCAACTCGGCATATCCCTGCATGAACGAAAAACAACTGGCCATCGGCGAATCCACTTTCGGCGGCAGGCCGGAATGTCACGCAGATACAGGCCTTATCGACTGCAGTTGCCTGTGCATGCTGATACTGGAACGCTGCTCCACTGCGCGCCAGGCCATCCGTACTGCAGGCGAGCTACTGGAAAAATACGGCTGGAACGACGCCGGCGAGTGTCTCACCATCGCCGACAAGCACGAAGTATGGCATCTGGAAATCGTCGGACCGGGAAAAGGTCGAACAGGCGCCGTCTGGGTCGCCCAACGTGTACCCGACGACCATGTATCCGTCAATGCCAACGCCGCCAGAATAGAAGAAATAGACCTCAAGAACAAAGACTTCTTTATGGCCTCCTCCAACATCTTCTCCGTAGCCGAAGCCGGCGGATGGTACGACCCGAAAAAAGAAATATTCCGTTTTGCCTACGCCTACGCACCCTCCACACGCACATCCATTGCCTGCCGAAGACGCGAATGGAGAGTATTCAACCTGCTGGCTCCCTCGCTGAAGCTAAACGCCGACAGCGAACATTTTCCCTTCTCGGCAAAACCCGACGCGCCCGTCAAAAAGGAAGACATGGTACGCGTGTTCAAAGACTACTATGAAGGAACCGATTTCGACATGCGCAAGACGCTTGCCGTCACTGACAATGACGGCAAAACCGTCATTTCGCCGCTGGCAAATCCGTTCATGAAAGCCGACGAACTCAAACTGTTACGCATCAACGGCGGATGGGGCTGGCGGGGCGAGCGCACCATAGCCGTACATTTCACCATCTACGCCACCATCCTGCAATGCCGTGACCGGTTGCCCGACGAAATAGGCGGACTCTGCTGGTATGCGCTCGACAATGTGGCATCTTCCATCTACGTCCCCTTCTACGGAAGCATAAGGGACTTTCCGAAAACATACAAAACCTGCGGACGCCAAACCGGCTTCAGTAAAGAATCGGCATGGTGGGCATTCAACCGGCTGGGCACGCTTGCCGCCAAACGATGGGGCGAAATGCACCTCGTTGTCGACAGCGTCTGGAACCCCATGCAGGCCGGATTCTTTGAAAAACAAGACGAAATCGAATCCCTGGCGCTCTTGCTGCTGCAGCAGAACAAACGGGCGGAAGCCATCGACTTCCTGACCGGATACAGTAACGACTGCGGAAATACAGCCGTAGAAACAGCATGGAAAACAGGAGACTATCTCTGGACAGTATTCGACGGCCTATGGTAGTTTCCATCATCGCAGCGATGGACGAACAGCGCGCCATCGGCAAAAAACAACAGTTACTGTGCCACCTGCCCAACGACATGAAACATTTCAGAGAAGTCACTGCGGGACATACGGTGATCATGGGCCGGAAAACGTTCGAAACCCTGCCCAAAGGCGCATTGTCCAATCGCCGGAACATCATTCTCAGCAGCAATGCCGATGTGCATTACGAAAACACCGTCCGGTACGGCAGCCTGCAGGAAGCGCTGAAAGCCTGCGCCGCCGAGGACGAAGTATTCATCATCGGCGGCGGAAGCGTCTACAGGCAGGCCATGCCGCTTGCCGACAAAATTTATTTAACGTTAATTCACCATACGGTCGAAGACGCCGATACCTTTTTCCCGCCGGCAGATACGGAAAATTGGGTCGAAACGGCACGCCAAGATTTCGCAAAAGACGAAAAACATCCCTATTCATACAGTTTTTTGATATATTCGAGAAAATAATAAACATTTTCAGATACAATCTAAAAAAATTAGTAGTAACTTTGCCTCATCATTAACTTAAAATATTTTTGGTATGAAACGTATTTTATTTGTTTTAACGGTTATCTTATTTACGGCAGGAACAGTTTCCGCACAGCAGAAAGAAGCATCCATCACCGTAGTCGACAGTGCATCGTACGATTTTGGCGACATCAATGAATCCGGCGGACCGGTGTCACACACATTCACCGTGATGAACAGCGGAGAATTGCCGCTGGTGATCTCCCGTGTCGTGGCCTCATGCGGCTGTACGACGCCGGACTGGACGAAAGAACCCATCGCCCCGGGCAAAACAGGCGATATCAAGGTGACTTTCAATCCATACGGACGACCCAACAGATTCGTAAAAACCATTAGCGTCTACAGCAACGGCAAAGGAAACGGCAGCTACATGCTCACGATCCGCGGAAATGTAATACCTGCCAATCAGGTCGAAAAATGACGAAAAAGGCGAAGACAATTCGTAACTTTACCGTTTTTCTTCTGAGTTGTATCCTGCTGTCGGAGCAGGGATGGGCACAAAACAAACCGGTTATCACTGTGGACCTGCCTGTTCACGATTTCGGAAGCATTCAGGAGAAAGGCGGAGAAGTTACGCATACCTTTGTTGTCGGAAATACGGGAAACGCACCCCTGACGATCAGTCAGGTCGTCGCTTCCTGCGGATGTACTACGCCCGAATGGACAAAAGAGCCGGTCGGAGCCGGTCAGACGGGAAATATCCGGGTCACATTCAATCCGGCAGGACAGCCGGGACCCTTCGAAAAAACAATTCACATATACAGCGACGCTTCTCAGGAACCTTATATGCTGACCATCAAAGGGACAGTGGCGCTGGAATCCGAAGGCAAACCCATATTCGCGGTCGACAATCCGGTTTTCGATTTCGGACTTATCAATGAAGAAGACATCGATGCCACACACGTATATCGCGTCAAAAATACGGGCGCCGCGCCACTCGTCATTTCGCACGTGCAGTCATCGTGCGGCTGCACGGAACCCGAATGGACAAAAGACCCGATTCTGCCCGGTCAGACGGGTGACGTAGTCATCACGTACGTGGCAAAAAACCGCCCCGGACCGTTCACAAAAACCGTCACGGTCTATACCAACGAAGAACGGTTCAGGCAACGACTCACGATCAAAGGCGACGTCGTGCCGGTAGAACACAATCTGGCCCGCTCGCTCGCCGATACGATCGGAATCACTCAGATTGAACGCAAAATGTTTACATTCACCGTTCAACCGGAACAAAACCAGACACAGAACGTATGGATACGAAACTTTGCCGACGAAGATGCCACGCTTTTGCTCGGAAACATCCCGCCATACATCACCGTCGAAGCGCCCCAACAGCTGAAAAGCGGAAAAGCGGAAAGATTCAAAATCACCGTCGACGGGAACCAGGCTCATACAAGAGGACGGAAGTTGCACCTTCTCGAATGGAAAACGGTAACGGCGTCCGGCAAAACGTCGGTCGAAACCCTCCCCGTTTCAATCCATTTCGTCGACGCATTCTCGAAAATGACGCCGGCCGAAAGGCAGAACGGAGCTGCAATGCAGATTTCCGAAACAATCCTCAACTTCGGCAAAATAAAAAAGAACCGTGGATTTATGGGGTTTGGCGGCCACAAAAACGAATCGCGCCGGCTCACGCTCACGAACACAGGCAAATCGCCGCTCACGCTCCACAGCATCGGCTGTGACGACCCGCGGTTACAAATCGAAATTGACAAAAAAACATTACAGCCGGACGAATCGGCCACATTGACCGTATCGCTGAAATACAATGATATACAAACTTTCGGAAAAGATATCATCATTGTATGCAATGATTCCCGCGAACCTGTCCGCGAAATCAGGGTATATGCCGAAAGGGATAAATAACAAACATGAAACATCCTGAAAACGACGAACAATACAAAGGATTGAAAGTAAGCAGAGGTGTGGCGGACGTTCCGACCGTCAACCCCTATCTCAGAAAAATACCTCGCCACCTCCCCTACTCCACCGCCGACTTTGTGGAAGGGATTCTGCACGGAAACATTGCCATTCTCAGCCAGGCCGTCACGCTGGTCGAAAGCGTCCGCGAAGAACATCAGATACAGGCGCAGGAAATCATCGAACGATGCCTTCCGCATACGGGGCAATCTGTCCGCGTGGGCATTACAGGTGTCCCGGGCGCAGGCAAGAGTACTTCGATAGACGCATTCGGCATGCACATGCTGAAGAAAGGACACAAACTCGCCGTACTCGCCATCGACCCCAGCAGCGAACGCTCAAAAGGCAGTATCCTGGGCGATAAGACGCGAATGGAAGCCCTTTCACGCGAAAAAAATGCATTCATACGCCCTTCGCCGACTGCAGGCTCGCTCGGCGGCGTAGCACGCAAAACGCGAGAAACCATCATTTTATGCGAAGCGGCCGGGTTCGACACCGTATTCGTCGAAACCGTAGGCGTGGGACAAAGTGAAACAGCCGTTCATTCGATGGTCGACTTTTTCCTGCTGATACAGCTGGCCGGTACCGGCGACGAACTGCAGGGCATCAAGCGGGGAATCATGGAAATGGCCGATGGCATTGTGATCAACAAGGCCGACGGCGACAACATTGATCGCGCAAAACTCGCTGCCGGTCATTTCCGTAACGCGCTTCATCTTTTTCCGCCTGCCGACTCGGGATGGGCGCCGAAAGTGCTGACTTATTCAGGATATTATAATCTCGGTATCAGCGAGATATGGGAGATGATCGACGAATATGTCGCGTTCACGAAATCGAACGGATACTTCGATCACAAACGCAACGAACAGTCCCGCTACTGGATGTACGAAAGCATTCACCGGATGCTGCAGAATGCGTTCTACCACCATCCGGAAATGGAAAAATTGCTTCCCGTCATGGAACAGAAAGTGCTTCACAACGAAATCAGTTCGTTCGTAGCCGCCAAACAGCTGATGGACCTCTTCTTGTCAGGCAGAAATCATCCGTAGCATGTTCAACAAATCCCTGTTGACGGGTTTGTCGTTCTTAATTGCCTTGGCGAAAGGTACATGCACAATTTCGTCGTTCTGAATGCCGATCATCACGTTCCGCTGGTCGTCCAGCAGGGCGTCGATAGCAGCGGCTCCCATGCGGGTAGCCAGAATGCGATCCTGTGCCGACGGCGAGCCGCCTCGCTGAAGATGTCCCAAAATGGATACGCGCACATCGAACTGGGGATATTCCGTCTTGACACGTTCGGCCACGCCTATCGCACCGCCCGTCACTTCGCTCTCGGCTACCAGTACGATGCTGCTGTTCTTAGACTTGCGAAAACCCGTTTCGATCATTTCCGACAGCTGGTCTTTTTCCAGCGAGATTTCCGGGATAATCGCCGCTTCGGCGCCGGAGGCAATCGCACCGTTCAGAGCAAGGAAACCGGCGTCGCGTCCCATCACCTCGATAAAGAACAGACGCTCGTGCGACGAAGCCGTGTCGCGAATCTTGTCGACACATTCCATCACTGTATTCAATGCAGTGTCATAGCCAATTGTAACATCTGTCCCGTAAAGATCATTGTCAATCGTTCCGGGCAACCCGACAATCGGAAAGTTGTGTTCCTGCGCCAGCACGCGCGCACCGGTCAAACTGCCGTCTCCGCCGATGACTACCAGCGCGTCGATTTGATGTTCACAAAGCGTGTCATACGCTTTCTTCCTTCCTTCCGGCGTCCGGAACTCGTCGCACCGGGCGCTCTTGAGAATCGTCCCTCCACGCTGTATGATATTACTGACATTTTCCGTCTTGAGGTCGATGATTTCGTTCAAAATCAACCCTCTGTAACCACGATAGATACCTTTTACCGCTATCTTGCTGTAGATAGCCGCACGCGTCACCGCACGAATGGCGGCATTCATTCCGGGCGCATCTCCCCCGGATGTCAAAACTCCGATACAATTAATTGATGACATAACAATTCAATTCACTTTGTGTTAGTAACCCGCGCAAAGATAGATATTTTAATTGAAAATGACGGGAACGGGCAAAAAAATTCCTGGACAATCGTCCCAATCATGAAGAGAAGAGTGTATTTCAGATCGTCGCACTTAGGACTGTCCACTCCTGTACCGCCCTGCCCGTACGGTGACGGCCTCAACATGGAATCTCTAAAACCTCGAATTCAAGGCTTACGAGGGATTAAAAACAGCGTTTACTAATCGCAAATGAGCATTTTAGCGACGAAGCGCAACGCAGAAATTGAAATTTTTAAAGGTTTTCAATAATGAAAAACGACAATCGGGATACAAATCAAAAAATATGTGTACATTTGCACGAATAAAAAAACGTGTCTTCGAACAGGGATGAATACGATAAAACATAGACATACGATCGGATACCTGCTGGTTTTTCTTGGCTATCTACTGTTACAGTGCGCTTTGCCTTCTGTTGGCAGCGACGTGAAACAGGCAGACGGACAGGAAGCACGCGTGTCGTCGGATGACGGCAGGAAAGACGCCCTGATCCCGGTCAATCCGTTTCGGCCGGGCATGATACGGGCTGCGGAAACAAGCCCGTTCACATATATGTTCCGTATTGTCAACAATCTGCGTTCCTTTCTGCGAATCCCGGCCCGGAATATTCATCAGAGTTTCTCTTTCGAAAAGGTCACCCTGCTGTATTCCGTGCATAAAAAGTCGCTGAGCAGGATTTTTATCTGCAAACATACGTCCAACATCTTTTTATGTCCCCGTACCTCGTGCCAATACTACGTTTTCGCACTGCGGGAAATCATCATTTAGCCGTCCCCGTCCCGCGCAAAGTGCATTTTTTTGCCATGCGTCTAACTTGGCACATCGGGATTCCCTGCCCTCCGTCGGATTGATGCGCGGGAGAGGAAAGGTGTTTCCACATATCTCAATATATTAAATTTTAACTGATTATTTATTTTTAAAAATATGGAAAATAACATATTGGACCATTCGGTTTTCGAACTGGTAAAAACAGGGAGCAAGGTGCTTCCTTTCTTGAAAACAAAGCGTTACGTACTCAAGGAAAACGGGAGTGAAGTAAAAAAAGAAACCATCTATTTCAATAAAACCCATTTACCCGGTTTTATGAAAATGCTTTCGGATCAGAATTTTACGGATGCGAAGCCGATCGAGATCGTATCCGCACAAGGCAGTTGCTACATGGACATAGTGACAACCGCAGACAAGCGG
Source organism: Tannerella sp. (assembly GCA_031267935.1). Classification (GTDB taxonomy): domain Bacteria; phylum Bacteroidota; class Bacteroidia; order Bacteroidales; family Tannerellaceae; genus Tannerella. The sequence continues at coordinate 13,836 of JAIRYD010000020.1, read as the reverse complement.
TTCGTCGCCGTTCAGCTGTTCGAATACGTACCTTTCGCCTTTCATCCCGTAAACGAGATGTATCAGGTCAGAGGAGAAGCGGCGGAAAAACTCCTCGAATATCTGGACAAGTCGAAAAAGACAGCCAAATAACAGGCCGTTCCCCATTCTGCGAGAGCGTCGACCGGAAAAGGTCGGCGCTTTTTTTATTACCCGGGCGCTGTCTGAAAATAAATCACTTGGATTTCCCCCAAGATCAAGAATCAGGATCAGGATTCGAACATGTCGGAATATCCGGCCGCATACTCCGAAGGCGCGACGCCATAGAACGTCTTGAAGGCGCTGGAGAAATGCGACAAGTTGGTGAAGCCGGTCGCATAGGCCACTTCGGATACGGTGTACTTCCCGCTCGACAGCAGGATGGCCGCCTGCGAAAGACGGATGCCACGGATGAAGTCGCGGGCAGACTGGCTGGTCAGGTCTTTCAGTTTGCGGTGCATGTGTACACGACTCATCCCGACCTGTCCGGCCAGCATCTCGACGTTTAGCGCGGGATTGGAAAGGTTTTCGTTGATGGTTTTCATTATTTTCTCCATCAGAATCTCGTCCGACGACTTGATCTGCACGCGCTTTACCCTGTCTTCCTGCTGCTGGTTTCCCGTGAATTTGTTTTTCAGAACCTCGCGGCTGCGAATCAGGTTGGCGGCGGTTTGTTTGAGCACGCCCATGTTCACGGGTTTCTCCATGTATCCGTCCGCGCCCGTTCCGAGGCCTTCGATCTTGTCTTCCATCCGCGACCGGGCCGTGAGCAGGATGATGGGGATGTGGTTGATATTGATGTTATGCTTCATCTTGCGGCAGAAGGTGATACCGTCCATTTCCGGCATCATGACATCGCTGATGACCAGGTTCGGCCTGTCCTTGAGGACGATTTCGAGCGCCTCGCGGCCATTGCGAGCTTCGCGGATTCTGTATTCCGGCGAGAACTCCGCCTTGAGATATTGCCTGATCTCATCTTCATCCTCGACAATCAGCACGGTGTATTTCGTCTTCGACTTGACGGTTTTCGGCGCGTCGTCCTGCCTGCCGTCAAAACCGGCGAGGAGCGAGCGGTCGCGTGGCAGGCCGGTTGCCGGCGGCAGGTCGGACGTGTGTGCAGAAAGGTCGCCCATGGGCATGCGGACGACGAAGCGGCAGCCCTGCGTGTCGGTCCTGTTTTCGGCATGTATCGTCCCGCGGTGCAGTTCGACGAGCAGGCGTGCCAGATGCAGGCCGATACCTGTTCCGAAATGGCCCGGTTCGTTATGTGCCTGATAGAAGCGTTCGAAGATTTTTTCTATTTCGTCTTCACTGATGCCGGAACCGGTATCCGAAACGACGATTTCGAAGTATGCATCCGGGTGGGCGTCTCTGTCCGGTTCGCTGCGCCCCGTTGTCAGGCTGATTTTTATTTCGCCATTTTCGGGCGTATATTTGAATGCGTTCGAGAGAATGTTCAGCAGCACCTTGTCGAAGTTGTCGCGGTCGATCCAGGCTTCGACCGGCGTATTGCCGTGCTCGAACATGAAGCGTATATTTTTCTTTTTCGCCTGATATTCGAATATCGCCATCAGATCGTCGACAAATGCCGCGATGTCCGTACGGCTGTATTTGAGTTTCATCTGTCCCTTGTCCAGTTTACGTATGTCCATCAACTGGTTGACGAGTTTGAGGATGCGTTGTGCATTGCGGTAGATCATCCGGTAGATGGGCTGTTTGTCGTCATCGCCGCTTTCGGCAATCAGCCGTTCCAGCGGATTGATGATCAGTGTCATCGGCGTTCTGATTTCGTGCGAGATATTGATGAAGAACTGCAGTTTGGCTTCATTGATTTTTTCGGCATGGTCTTTCTGTATCATTTCGTGCCGGTGCCGTATTCTTGCACGGATATATCCGACGATCAGGCAGGGGATCAGGATTGCCAGGATGAGGTATACGGTATATGCCGGCCAGGTTCTGTACCAGGGCGGCGTGATGGTGACGGTGACGGTTTTGACGGGCGAGGAGTTGTTGTTGTCGTATGCCTTGACGTGAAAGCGGTACGTGCCCGGCATCAGGTTGTTGTACGTGATGCGGTTTTCGCCCACGGCCGTACTCATCCAGTCGGAATCGAATCCTTCCATCCGATACTGATAGAAGATTCTTTCGGGATTGAGAAAATCGAACGTGGAGAGTTCGAAGCTTAGCGTATGGTCGGTATACGACAGCGTAAACGCGTCCGCCTCGAAGACGGATGTCGTCACAATCATGCGGTTGCCGGACTTGTCGCCTTTTCTGACGGAGCGGTTGGAGACGTAGAAGTTCGTCAGCGAGATGTTCAGATCCCGCCGTTCCTCGACGATTTTGTCCGGATGGAAAGCCGTCACGCCGTTCATTCCGCCGAAGTATATTTTGCCGTCCCGGTCGCGAAAGGCTGCGCCGCGCGAAAATTCGTTGCCCTGCAGGCCGTCGGCTGCATAATAGTTGGCGAAGCGTCCGTCGCGGACAATGAATTTGCCGATGCCGCCGTAAGTACTGACCCAGATATTGTTTTCGTCGTCCGTACAGATGCCGCAAATCACGTCGTTCGGAAGTCCCTGCACCGTCGTATACGCACGCACGGAGGTCCTTTCCCGGTCGAAGCAGTACAGTCCCGACGCCGTGCCGGCCCAGATGTTCCCCGCCTCGTCTTCCGCCAGGGCCTGCACCACGCTGCCGGGAATAAGGTTGTTGCGGTCAAGATATGTAAGGAACGTTTTTCTCACGGGATCGAAGCAGCTCAGACCCTTGTAGTGTCCGATCCATATCAGTCCGCTTCGGTCGCACAGGAGGCAGTTTATCCAGTCGTTGGCAAGTTCGTCGACCGTCCATATATCCGATTCGCTTTTGGACGACTCGTAATGTTCAAGTTCGTTGCCGTCGTCGTCGAGGATGAAGAACCCCGATCCGTAGGTGCCTGCCAGCAGACGTCCGCGGCTGTCTTTCGCCACGCAGTACAGTTGCATGCCGTTGAATGCCGGGATATATTCGCAATCGCCCGTCTGGAGGTTCAGGCGCGACAGTCCGCTCGTATAGGAACCCAGCCACAGATAGTTGCCGTCTTCGTATATGCTGTGTATCACGTTGGGCGCCGAGCGGGGCGACGCCGTGCGGTAGAAGTGTGCAACGCGTTCGCCACGTTCATTCACGCCGTAAATGCCGTCGTTGTCCGTCCCGATCCAGAGGAGGCCCTCCTTCCGGTCCCTGCATATTGCCGTCACAGGATTGGAGCCTATCGGATTGCCCGAATAGGAGCGGTAGCCGTAGTAGTCGAACTTGCTTTCGGACGTCGGGACAAGAAGCAGGCCTTTCTGGAAGATTCCCAGCCACATGTTGTCATGCCTGTCGAACATGACGGAATGGATTTTCGCTTTCGAGAAGTCGAGCGGCGGTGAATGGATTTCACAATCCTCGATCACGTCCTTTTCCGGATTGTATTTCTTCAGTCCCTGCCCGTCGGTGCCGATATACAGGTTGCCATGCCTGTCAAACACAAGCGATTTGATAAACAGGTCGGTATTTTTCCCGTAAACCACCGGACGGAACGTCTGCGTCGAAGGATCATACCTGTTGAGCACTTCGGTCAGCGTACCGGCATAGATATACCCCCGCGCATCTTCCGCGATGGAAGTAATGTTGTTGCCGCTGATGGCGGGCGTCCGGTAGTGCGTCACCGTGCGCGTCCGGGTATGATACCGGTGCAGCCCGTCGTCGCTGGAGCCTGTCCAGATGTGCTGTTGCGAATCTTCGTAGATGACGGTAAGGAAAAGACTGTTCAGCGAAGCATTGAACGATGTCTCCGCAAAAAACGTATCGCTGCCGTTCGCGGCCGAGAAAACGCCCAGGCCCGACGTGGTCAGCCATATCTCCCCGTTACGGCGCTGGATGATGGACATGATGTGCGGCGCCACAGGCTTGCCCTCGTACATAAGTGCGAGGCGGCGAAACGAATCCGTCGCCCGGTCATATTTCATCAGTCCGCCAATCGTCCCCACGTAGAAATTGCCCGAACGGTCTTCGAAGACAACCTGCACGTAGTTCTCCGTAAGCGACGAACTGTCGCCGGGAATATGCTTGTACACGCTGAAACGCTTGCCGTCGAAGCGGTTCAGTCCGTATTCCGTAGCGATCCAGACGAAACCCGGACGGTCCTGGTAGACCTGATTGATCAGACTGCCCGACAGTCCGTTATCCGTAGAAAAGATTTTCCGTATCTGCGAAGCTGCCGGCTGACACACCGTCATTCCCGACAGTATTGTAATTGCGATGTGTTTAATATTTCTCAACATGGTATGCAGTATATTACAGGTTCAATGGGATTGTTTTTTGCCGGGATTGGAGATGAGAAACAGTTCCGGCACAGGCAGAACTGCAGACGGACGGACGAAAGGGAAGATCAGGTCGAAAGGAATCAGACGGAAAAGCGCTTGCAGACGGACGCACAACTTCGTCCGATGATAATTCAGTGAAAAACAGTAAATTTCGCCCCCCCCGGAAACATTTATTAACATGACGAAAATGTTTTCGACATGTAAACGCTTCGTTGCGGTATGCGCATATCCTGTGGTATTCCAGGTTTCAGTCATAAAAATAACAATAAAATGGTAAAGATTAATGTCGGTGTCAAAATTACGAAAAAGAGAGAGATCCTGCAAGAAAAACCGGAAAATTTTCTTGCCGCATGAAAAAAACGCGGATTACGACGCCGCTAAACGCGATGCCTCCTTCTTCGCCATGACGGCGCGGGCCTTGCCGGCGCGGGGTTGTGTCCGTGTCGTTTTATATCGGACAAGGATCGGCACGTACTGCAAATTCGCGCCGGCGGGGAGCTGAAAACAGGCCGGTTTCTTCCTTCACGCCAAAGCAAGATGCTACTTTTCGCGTGATTTTCTCCTTCTTGCTTAAGCAAGACGCTACTTTCAGCGCGATTTTCTCCTTCTTGCTCAAGCAAGACGCTACTTTCAGCGCGATTTTCTCCTTCTTGCTCAAGCAAGACGCTACTTTCAGCGTGATTTTCTACTTCTTGCTTAAGCAAGACGCTACTTTCAGCGCGATTTTCTCCTTCTTGCTTAAGCAAGACGCTACTTTCAGCGCGATTTCTTCTTTCTTGCCGAAGCAAGATGCTACTTTCCGGTCATTTTTTTCTGTCGGAAACAATGATAAAGTACCCGAATCGTGCGAGAGGACACGCCTGTGCCGTCTTTGCGAATGTAGTGAAGCAATCCAGCCGGCATGGTATCTGACTGAGTTCGACCTGAGAATTATAATAAATGACTGAAGATAAACGGTCGCTTCATATATTGTTGATTGCTGTTTTTATATTCGATACGGGGGGGCATACACGCAGGTCTGTCCCTACGCGACGCCACGATTTGTCGCATGTAGGGGCAGACCTGTGTGTATGCCCTGTTCGCCGGTGACGCGGACAGGCGTATCCTCTCACCCGATTACGGGTGCATTGCTGTTGTCTTGCCTTTATTCCCCACCCACATAGCGCTTCAAAAAAAAGAATCAGTCTTTTTTCAGCGGTTCCCCTTTTCTTATTTCGTCAGTGTTACTGATTTTGCTCCGGCATAATAGATGCTGTTGAACAGGAATTTGAACGAAGCATGCGGTTGTGCCCGGAATGTGATTTCGGGGCCGAAGAGGAATATTTTGCCTTTTCCGGCCGGCGCTTCGACTATTGCCGCGCTGCCTTTGAGATGATGCTGTCCCCACGCCCAGCCGCTGCGCAGCGGTTCCGAGTGCGGAAACCATGCGACGGCTTTCACGCCTTTGAGCGGTGCGTCGGGCAGGAGGCGGAATACGGGCTTGTTGCGGTACAGGATGTCCAGGTTTTCCGTGACGCCGTAGGCCAGAGGCGTCGTGTTGTCGACTTTCACCTGCAGCACCGAGCCGGGGATGTAGAATTTGTCGGACGGGAATCGCGTGATGCTGTCGTTCGGTGCGGTTTCGGCCAGCGCATCCGCTACCGGCAGTCCGAAATGATATGCCAGTCCCGTCGAACTGCCGATCGCAATCAGCACGCCGCCTTCTTCTTCAACAAACTTGCGCAGTTGCGGGATGGTTTTGTCTGCCGTAATGTTTCCAAGCCGGTTTACGTATTCGTCCGGGATATTGTCGCGATTCGGGGTGTTGCGCGCGCCGCCCTGTCCGCTTTGCGGGATTGCTCCGTCGGGAAGAATCAGCACGTCGTATTTCCTTTTCAGGTTTCCGGCGTCCAGTTCGGGCGCATAGACGATTTCGAACGGGAACGGGAATGCCTGCTCGAACATCCAGCGGATCCACCCCGAGTCCATCGATCCGCCGTAGCGATCCCACAGTGCCACGCGGACGGGGCGCAGTTTCAGCGCTTCGCCCTGCGGTCTGGCGGAAACGGCGTCGAAACCGAGTCCGATTTCTTCGGCCAGCGTGTGGAGCAGGGCGGCGGTCGAGGATTTTTTCGGGATGTAAATCGTGCCTTCGGGATATGTTTTGCCGTGGGCGGCGAAGGGCGCCGTGAGCCAGTAGACTTCTTCTCCGGCTTTGAGCAGACGTGTGGTGCCGACAAATGCGTCGTTGACCTGATGGCTGAGCAGGAAGCCGGTTGCACCGGACGCCGCACCTGTGTGGCCGGCGGGAGGCGCGACCGGTCCCGGTACTTTTTCGAAAGGTCCGTCGAATCCGTCCAGTATGCGGTCGAACGTCACACCCATTTGAAATGCCAGCGTGTATCCGGCCACGTCGTAAGGCGGTCTGGGAGGTCCGCCCGGATACTGAAAGTCGTTCGGATGATCCTGCGGCTCGAACATGTCGCGCAGATGGGGGCGGAAGGCTTGTGCGGCCTTGACGATGTAGGAGCCTTCGGGATATGTTTTTCCTGCAACCGTAAATTTTCCGGATGCGCGGTGGACGTCTACGCCGGCTTTGAGCAGTGCATTGACGAATTTGACGGCAGTCGGAAAATCGGGCTGGTCCGCGGGGATGACGTAGCCTCGCGGGTCGCGTGTTTCAGGCGTTTTCAGTTTTTCGAGAAATTCGGCGGGGATACCCCGGCTGAAATAATCGGGAGCAATGCTGCTGTTGCTGCCCGTTTGGCGTGCATCGGGCGACGAATGGCTGTCCGTCCGGCGCTGTTCTTCACGGTATCCGGCGTAGTCGGTTTCCATTTCCGCGATCCGTTTGGGCGTCAGCGTCCAATAGTCCTCGCTGCCGCGTTCGATGGAATTCCGGCCCATCCGGTAGATGCGGTACAGGAAGTCTTCGCGCAGTTTGGCGGCCAGGTCCAGTATTGCGCGCTGACCGGTGAGGATATAGTCGATGCTCTGCCGCAGGTGCCATTCCTGTCTGGGGCCGACGGGCATGGGCTGGTCGCCGCCGGGCAGCAGTTTGGAGGGCAGCAGCGGAATATTTATGGGCGTCGGGCTGCCGATGATTTCGGACAGGAGGCCTATCTGGTTGTGAAATCCGACCGTTGTCCGGTTGCCGCCATTGAACCAGGTGGAATAGGAGGCGGCATTTCTCATGACCGAGCCGGGTTTTCCTTCGGCGATGAACCGGCTGTGTATGGCGGAGCCTACCAGATCGATACCCATGAAGACGAGCGGGTCGAGGTTGTAGTTGAACGGGTCGCGAAAAGGCGCCATGAAAAGCACCGTGCCCGCCGGGCCTGTCTGGTGCTGGTTCCACATGATCTGCGGGATCCATTCGACAAACATCTGGCGGTTGAGGACTTCGGTTTCCATCTGGCTGGCGAGGTATCCGTCGCGGTTATTGTCGTGCCCGACATATTTCTGATACAGGCGCGGGATGGCCGTATTGCGTTTTTTCGGATCGCTGTCCTTCATGTACCAGTCCGACACCAGATCCATCCCGTCCGGGTTTGCAGGGACGAGCAGCAGGACGACGTTGTCGAGGATGCGCAGCGCTTCGGGATCGTTGCTGCCGACGAGGTCGTATGCTTCGAGGAAAAGCGCCTGGGCATTTACCGTTTCGGAGGCGTGCAGTCCGCCGTCGATCCAGACGACCGCTTTACCTTCGGCTGCCAGCGCACGCGCCTGCCCGTCGGTCAGACCTTCCGCTTTGGCCAGACGTACGGATATTTCCCGGTAGCGTTCCAGGTTTTTGTGGTTCTCCGGCGAGGTGATGACGGCCATTTTCATGACGCGTCCTTCCGGCGTTTTTCCGATGTCGACAATCCTGATGCGATCCGACACCTCTGTCAGGCGGGTCCAGTAATCGATAAGCTGGGTATAGTTGGCCAGAAAATAGTCGTCGCCGACCGTATACTGTCCGAATTTCGGTGCCGGAATATTCCCGTCGGCATGCGCGACGCCTGCGTTTGCAAGCAGACACGTCAACACGAGCGCCTGCATGAATGGTTTGATTTCTCTTTGTTTCATATACATTTTATGATCGTTAAATTTAAATATCTTTGTCGTACTGAACAGAATTATACTTCCACGGGCTAAAATTGTGCGTTTAACGACGAACGGATTCATCGTTCACCGTTCACAAAACTATGCCGCGCACAGTATAAGTATAAGTATTCAGGCGTCCTTCCCCCGCCATTGTTTCGCATGAACGGGAGGATGCTCTTTTTTTTGCAAATATAATGATTTATTACTGTTTGTGCGACCGTGTCTGCCGATAATTGAAAATTAAATTTCATGCGTGCTTAAAAACGTACTGATTCATAGCGGCAGAGAGTTTCTTCGGACAGGGCGGCGTACACGGCGGAAAACCTTTGGCCAAACCCGTCATGACGGCACGAGCCTCGCCTTTCCGGCTTGTCACGTTGACATTACGGCAGAGCGCATACGACGTCATGGCGAACGCAGTGAATCAATCAGGCAAGCATACCGGCTGGATTGCTCCACTCCGGCATCCTGTGTGTGCAGTCTGGAAATACGGGATAACGGGGCGCGCCCCGTCTCCTCCACCGCGCGGTATGCCGCGGGTGCGGACCGGCGCGCGCAGGGCTGCGACGGCGCCCGAACCGGCTTTTGTCACGCGGGCGAAGGGCGAAAAAATCAGCGCGGATCCGCGGACTCCTGCTCCACGTTTGCCACCTCTTTTACGCTTCCCGCTTCGAACCGGGCCAGGAGGCGACGCAGTTCTTTCAGTTCCTTCTGCGCGTCATTCAGCTGCTTAAGCTGCTGTGCATTGATCAGTTTTTTTTCTTCCAGATCCTGCTTCGCGCGAAGTTCCTGCAGGCGCAGTCCGTTGAGATTGCGTTCGAAGGCGAGCAGTGTTTTGGCATTTTCGTTTTTGATTTTCACGAGGGAGATGTCGGCTTCGTGACGGAGGTTGACGTTGAGCGTCTGCATGTCGCGTTCCTTTTTTTCCATCGATTTTATTTTCTCGCGCAGCGATTCGTTTTCGAGGTGCAGCTGTCTGTAGCGTTTTGACGGGCCGAATATGCGGTCCAGGATTTTTCTTGCTGTGATCATGGTGCTGTATGAAATGATGTTATTTGAATTTGAAGGGATTGAAGGAGATGCGGCGGTCGTAGGCATCGCTTTCGTCGAAGCGCTTGAGGTAGCTGACGATGCGCACGGTGAAGGGGAGAACGATGACTTCGTAGAGCGATTTGAGCAGAATCTGCGTGAGGATCAGTATCGCGAGATTGTCTGCCGCGATGATGCCGCCGAAGGCTACGGGGAAGAATATGAGCGAGTCGGCGCTTTCGCCGGCCAGGGTGGAGACGATGGCGCGCATCGAGAAATATTTCCCGTGCGAGAGGACTTTCATGCGGCTCATGATGTAGGCGTTCAGAAACGACCCGACCAGGAAGGCGCACAGGCTGGCGGCTACGATGCGCGGCGTCAGACCGAAAATGAAGTTGAAAGCCTCCTCGCCTTCCCAGTAGGGGGCGGCCGGCATCATGATGGCGAGCTGCGTGAGGCCGACCACGAAGAAGTTGACTCCGAAGCCCGTCCAGATGATCATCCGCGCACGGGCGTAGCCCCATACCTCGACGATGCAGTCGTTGATGATGTACGAAACGGGGAATAGGATCAGTCCGGCGGTCGCCGTGACGAATCCCAGTTGAATCACTTTCGTTTCCAGCAGATTGGAAACGACAAGGCATACGGTGAACAGAATCCCCGCAAGCATGAAGGGGATGGTTACTTTTGTTTTCATTCCGGATATGCGTTCATTTTAGTGTGAATAATTGAAATTTGCTTTCAGGCAGTCCTTGAGTCCGATTTTTTTCTTCTGCGCCGGCCGGCCGGCGATGCCCTCGACCGTGCGTACGGACAGCTGTTCGCCGCCGTGCACGAATCTGTCCAGAAACATTTCGATCTCGGCCAGATAGCGGTGCATGGGCACGGTTGCGATTTCGTGTTCGGCATTTTCGACCGTATGCAGGCAGTACGGCGCGCCCATTTTTTCCAGCTGTCCGGCGATCCGTCCCGAACCGTAGAGTCCGAAGCGCATGAACCGGATCCTGTCGCAGGGTACGTTCCTGTCGGCCTCGCCGTGAAAAAGCAGGATCGGCGCCGGCCGCGTCTTCCACTCCATCTTTCCGCTGCTGAAAATGCATCCGGCAAAAGAGATGACGCCCGCATAGCGAAATCCGCCGGGCAGCGCGGCCGCACGCGGCGTATCGGCGCATCGCTCGTATTCGCCCTGCAGCACGGTGATGGCGCCGGCGCTCGAACCGCATGCCGTGATTCGACCGCGGTCGACGTGCCACTCGTCCGCATGTTCGACCACGAAACGCGTCGCATCGAAAAGATCCTCGACCGCCATCGCAACCGCCCCGTCGAAACGCGCCGTAAAAGCGTTGAACAGTTTCAGTCCGCCCTGCTTCACGTCGATCTCGCGCGCCACATCCTTCAGCCCGAGCCGGTAGTCGATGGCGACGACGGCATATCCCCTGCGGGCAAAATACGTGAAGAAATCACCATACTCCGGACTGTCGCGGCGCCCGCGCATGAAACTGCCCCCGAAGACGAACAGCAGGCACGGCCGCGCAGACTCCGCCACTAACGCACACGTATCCACATACCTGTCCAGCCGGAGCGTGTCGGCTCCCCTGATGGAATAAACAAACGTCTGCCTGTCTACACCGGCCGACAGGGCGAAGCTGACACAGAGGAATGCCACCGGCAGCATTATGCGCAATTTTATTTTCATGTCCTTATTTCCGAATATTTCTGCAAATGTAAAAAAAATCCGTCTAACGGCAATGAAATATCCGTTTTTGACCTACCTTTGCACGTCTTATGGAAGCATGTCAACTCATTACCGTCATCGGCCCGACGGCCTCCGGCAAAACGGCCTTTGCCGCCGCCCTGGCCGACCGTCTGCATTCGGAAGTGATCAGCGGCGATTCGCGGCAGGTATACCGCCGGATGAACATCGGAACGGGAAAAGACCTCGACGAATATCGTGTGAACGGACGCGCAGTGCCGTATCACCTGATCGACATCCGCGAACCGGGCACGCGGTACAACCTCTTCGAATATCAGCGCGACTTCTTCCGCGTCTACAATCAGATGCACGCCCGCGGACTGCTGCCCGTGCTCTGCGGCGGCAGCGGACTGTATATCGAAGCCGCGCTGCGAGGATACCGCCTGTGGGATGTGCCGCAAAATCCGTCGCTGCGCGCCGCACTGGAAGGCAAATCGCTGCCCGAACTCGAAGCCATACTGGCCGCCTGCAAAACGCCGCACAACCGTACGGACGCGGATACGCCGCGGCGGGCTATCCGCGCCATCGAAATCGAAACATACGGCAAGCGCCTGGCGCCGCCGCAAAACGAATACGAACCGCTCCGAAGCCTCATCGTCGGGATCGCCGTCGACCGCGAAATACGCCGCGAACGCATCTCGCGCCGCCTGCGCAGCCGCCTCGACGACGGGATGACGGACGAAGTGCAGCGCCTGCTCGATGCCGGCATCCCACCCGAAGACCTGATATACTACGGACTGGAATACAAATATGTGACGCAGTATCTGACTGGTCTTCTGACGCACGACGAAATGACGTCGCAGCTCGAAACTGCCATCCACCGCTTTGCCAAACGGCAGATGACGTGGTTCCGTGGAATGGAACGGCGCGGACTGACGGTTCACTGGATGGACGCCGCGCTTGCCACCGAAGAAAAGATAGAAATCACGTTGAACTTATTACATGAAAACTAAATCAAGATGAACAAATTGCACGAACTTGCCGGCAAAAGGCAGTTTTTCCTGCTGGCCGGACCATGCGTGATTGAAGGCGAAGACATGGCAATGCATATTGCCGAACGTATTCTCACGATCACGCAGCGACTCGACCTGCCGTACGTCTTCAAAGGATCGTACCGCAAGGCAAACCGTTCGCGAACAGATTCGTTTACGGGTATCGGCGACGAACGGGCGCTGAAAATCCTCCGCCGCGTAGGCGAAACATTCGGAATCCCTACCGTGACCGATATTCACGAAACGCACGAAGCGGGACAGGCGGCCGGATACGTGGACATACTGCAGATCCCGGCCTTTCTGTGCCGCCAGACCGACCTGCTGATCGCCGCCGCGCAGACGGGCAAAACGGTGAACATCAAAAAAGGGCAGTTCCTCTCGCCCGAATCGATGCAGTTTGCCGCGCAGAAAGTAGTGGATGCAGGCAACCGGTCCGTAATGCTGACCGAACGCGGCACGACATTCGGATATGCCGACCTGGTCGTCGACTTCCGCGGCATCCCGAAAATGAAGGCTTTCGGTTTTCCGGTGATCACCGACGTCACCCACTCGCTCCAGCAACCCAACCAGGCGACGGGCGTCAGCGGCGGTCTGCCGTCGCTGATCGAAACGGTGGCAAAGGCCGCCGTAGCCGTCGGTACGGACGGACTGTTTATCGAGACGCATCCCGAACCCTCACGCGCCATGTCGGACGGTGCAAACATGTTGCCGCTCGACCTGCTGGAGCGCCTGCTGACGAAACTGGTGCGCGTCAGGGAAGCGATCCGGGAGGAAAAAGAAACATAAAGAATACGGAGAGAGATACCTTTGGAATCATGATTATACTGTGCACGGTATGGTTTTGTGCCTTGCACGCGGAAAGCCGGATCTCGTCATGACGGTGCGAACGGCGCCTTTTCAGCTTGTCCCGATGACATTACGACAAAGCGCACGCGACGTCATTGCGAACGCGAGGAACGAACTGCGAGGTACGAAGCAGAATCCGGGCTACACGATGTATGGATTGCTTCGTACCTCGCAATGACGAAGATACGCTTCTCCCCGTCCGCAATGACAGGCATGTTCCACCCCGTCATTGCGACTGCGAGGAACGAAGCAGGAAGCAATCCAGCCTGTCCGCGGTCCGGATTGCTTCGCGCCTCGAAATGACGGTGTTGGCCGGAGATTTTCTGCCGTGTACGCAGCCCTGTCCGTGATTTCCCCCTGTCTTTTTTTTTGAATATGCAGACTTGCCGGGACACAACGGAGTGGAACGGATGCTTTTTACCGGAATACGCACCCTGTTCCGGCAAAATATTCGATAGCACCTCAAAAAAAGAATTAACCCAAATGAGTCGTATACATACGGTCTTGCATATTATTTACAGATTTTCCGTGATTGATGGCGCAAAGATAGTATGCCGGTATTACGGAACGGTTACATTTCTGATTCGAAAATTTGAATTTTGAATCGCGGGCGCCGGAATGCCGTCATTCATCCAATGACGGGGTGGGACGCCTCACTTGTGGTCGCACCGGTCCGTGATCCTGTGTTTCCGGACTGCACACACGGGATGACGGAGCGACAGCGGCTCGAGCCGGAGCGCTGGAAACACGCGTTGGAGCGTTGGAAACACGCGTTGGAGCG
>JAIRYD010000207.1 GCA_031267935.1 Tannerella sp. | reverse complement strand
TTTCGGGCGCGGGATCAGTCATTGCGCCTATCCATTGCGCTTTCCAGTCGGACGGCTGCAACAGTCCCATCGACCATGTTGCAGGCTGGCTCCATTGTGTCGGCTTGTTATTTTCGTCCCATACCCGCACTTTCCAGTATACGGTCTGTCGTGACGTCAAAGATTTTCCCTTGTATTTCACCTGTATAGACTGTGCGGAACTCACTGTTTTCGAATCCCATAGATCGGCTTTGTTTTCGGACAAAAGCGAGGGACTGCTTGCCGCCAGAATTTGATAAGCCGTCTGACCCCGGTTTCGCAGAGACGAATATAATTGCCAGCTCAACAGAGGTTCATTGCTTTCGACGGCAATGGGATCGGTCAGATATTCGCATCGTAAGCGGGATACGGTAAGCGTTTCCTGTCTGCACGAAGGCATAAACATCGCGGATAAAACCGCAGCAAACAGCGGAAAAAGAAAAGAATTGCGTTTCATTGTAATATTTGTTTTAGAGGTTTCCCTTCATTATTTTTCAGATACAAATATATTAACTTTCGCCGACATCCTCCGGTTCTCTAATTGAAAAAAGGCGGAAAATCCGAAGATTTTCCGCCCACAGCAATCAAAATTATGTAAAACTATTTTACCAGCCCGGTAAAATCTGCATTGGCTGCATATTTTGCAAATTCGAGATCGAGTCCTGCTTCCTTCGCGAGAGAGGGTTTCTTTGCAATGGCTGCTTTCAGGTTGTTGATGACGCCGCCGGAATCGTTTGTACGTGCCGAGACGACAGCCTTCAGGTAGTCCGTTACGGCGTCTGCATTCGGAACGGCATTGAGCGTCTGGGATGCTTTGCTATAATCCTTTGCGAGGATTTGAGCCAAAGCGGCGTTGTTGCTCTTCGTGGCGCCGAACGAGCTTACGGCCTTGGCATAGTCGCCCTGTTGGAGGTATAGCACGCCGAGCGCTTCGCCCAGTTCGGGCACGCCGGATGCGCCGCCAATCAGTTGTTGCGCCTTGGCAATGTCGCCTTTCGTCAACGCGATCAATCCCAGGTTGAGGTTCGATTCGCTGTTGCTCTTGATGCCGTTGGCTTTATTGAAAAGTTCTTCGGCTTTTGTCAGGTCGCCGGCGCGATAGCGTTGTACGCCGACGTTGTTCCACGAGCGATAGTCGTTCGCGAATTGTTGCGTAGCCTTTTCGTAGATGCCTTCCTTGTCTGTGCCGTTATTGGTCAGAGTAGCCGCATAAAGCAGTTCTTCCGCGTTCAGTTCGCGCGGACTGGCCTGTGCCAGCCGGCTGATTTCTTCGTCCGATTTGCCGATGATTTCAATGTTGGCAATCAAGCGCGAGCGACGCAGTTGCGGAAGGATTTCGTCTGCGAGCGATTTGTAGACGGACGAGATGTTTTTGATTTCGCGTTCTCTTTCCACCGGATCGCGATACATGGACAGTACGCGCAATACGAGGTCTTTGTCCTGCAGGCTCGATTTGGAAACCAGCGCCTGGAAGCCTTCCCAGTCCTGCGCTGTATAGTTGGCGTCGATGGGCACTTCGATTTTGTTTTTCTTCAGTTCTCTTTCGAGGTATCGGGTCGTGTTCGACTCGCGTCTTTCGGCCAGTGCGTCGTTGAGTTTGACGCCGCCGTCGGGCGAAGCGTAGGCTGCGATTTCGATGGAGATGTTTTGATTGGACGCATCGTTTGCACTCCTGACGAGGTCTTTCCAGGCTTGTATTTCATTTTTGTTCAATTCTTTGGAGCGAAGTTCCGCCTGCTGGATAAGGAACATGATGTTGGCGTCGTGAGCTTCCTTGATGATCCGCTGGAACTTGTCCGGCCCGATCGCGGGATTGGCGGTTGCGGCGTCCGCCAGCGCCGAGGTGGCAATCACGCCGTCTGCAATCTTGATGTCGGGCAGTTTCACGGTTTTATTCTTGATCTTGGCATCGAACGTCAGGTAAAGTTCCGATTTTTTCATTTCGGGTTTGTACTTGAACGAAGATTTCATGGTCACGTTTCCACCGCTTGCGTATGCAATTGCCGTGTTGTTCGCTTTCACTTTCTCGCCCTGATACGTGTAGGCCGTGCCCCATGTTTCGCCCGTGGCATAACGGAGAACCGGAGTGACGGTGACTACGGCGTTCTTGTTGAACCATTTGGCCGGATACGCAATACTCATGGTGACAGGCACTTGTCCGCCAATGGCTTCAAGCGGTTGCGGGTCGGTATTCACATACTGTCCCGACAGGGGTTTCAATTTCCCGGAACAGGATGCAAAGGCAATCATTGCCGCCATTACCAAGAATGGCATAAGGAGATTTTTTTTATTCATAATGTTTAAGTTTTAAATTGTAATTAATATTTTTGTTATTACTTTTTTCATGACACTCATATTCTAAAATTCCACTCCATTCAATTAACTGCAAAGCTATCTTTTTTTTTTATAACAATAAAATATAGACGAACAAAATACGATTTATTAATTCTAATTAACTTTTCATTCGTAAAATTTCAGTTCCCGGCCGTGGATTTTCACTAACTTTGCCCACCTGATTGCCTGATGCCGGCACGGGTATATATAATTAATGTAATGTAAAAGTCTGTATGAAATATCATATTAAAGCGCCTGTGGGGTTGTTGCAATCTGTCGTAAGGCTTCCGGCTTCCAAAAGCATCAGCAATCGTATATTGATACTGAATGCGTTGAGCGAGTATCCCGGCGAGGTACGGAATCTGTCGGACAGCGACGATACCGAAGTGTTGCGGCAGGCGCTGCAGTCGGGTGCGTCGCATATCGACGTCAGGGCGGCAGGCACGGCGATGCGGTTCCTGACGGCTTACTTGTCGGGCAGGCAGGGGCGATGGACGCTCACCGGCACGGAAAGGATGAAAAACAGACCTGTGAAAATTCTTGCAGATGCCCTGCAAACGCTTGGTGCACAAATTGAATATGCAGAAAAAGACGGTTTTCCGCCGCTGCGCATCGACGGGCGGCGCCTGCGGGGCGGCGAAGTCCGGCTGGACGGTAGCGTGAGCTCGCAATATATTTCCGCATTGCTGATGGTGGCGCCGCTGATGACCGACGGCCTGAAACTGCACCTGACCGGCAAGCTGATTTCGAAACCGTACCTTCGTCTGACGATTCAGTTGATGCGTCGCTTCGGAGTGAATGTTCTCGAAGAAGGACAGACGTTTATCGTGCTTCCACAAGCGTACGCAGCCGTCCCTTTTGCGGTGGAACCGGATTGGAGCGCGGCATCGTACTGGTACGAAATGGCGGCGCTTTCGGATCAGGCCTCGATTGAGTTAAAAGGATTGTCGGCAGACAGTTTACAGGGCGATGCGGCGATCGTGTCGCTGTTCGGCCGTCTGGGTGTGGAAACGGTTTTTACTTCGCAGGGTGTCGTGCTCGGGCGAAAGGCGCGGATGCAGCCGCAGGAAATGGTTTGTGATTTTGCGGATATACCCGATATGGCGCAGACTTTTGCCGTTACATGTGCGGCATTGGATATTCCTTTTTCATTCAGCGGATTGCAATCGTTGAAAATCAAGGAGACCGACCGTTTGAAGGCGCTTGTAAACGAGCTCGCCAAATTCGGCTACAAGGTGCAGGAGCGAGACGGGTGCATCCTCACGTGGGACGGCAGCCGTTGCGAAACGCCAGGCGCACCCGTCGTCGCCACGTACGAAGATCACCGGATGGCGATGGCTTTCGCTCCGATGGCCATGCGTTGCGCCGGTGGCATCCGGATGGCGGATATTGAGGTCGTTTCGAAGAGTTATCCGGGTTTCTGGGACGATTTGCGGACGGCGGGGTTTCAACTTTCGGAGATATAGCGATGTGGTATCTTGTTGGCGGATTGATCGTTTTGGGTGCATTTGCTGCGCTGGCGGGCATCTTGTCCGACAGACGGCGATCGCGCACGGTCGGGCGGCAAGAGGCGCTTCCCGCTGCCGAAACGGCCGTTTCGGCGGCGTGTTGCGGCCAACACGAGGTATGCGAGCGCGACAGTCTGCTGGCTGCGGCCGGTAAAGCCATCGAATATTACGACGATGAAGAACTGGATGCCTACCGCGGCATACCTTCGGACGCCTATCGCGAGGAAACGGTAGATGAGTTTAGAGAAGTGCTTTATACATTGAGAGATACGGATGTGGCAGGATGGATTCGCAGTTTGCAGCTGCGCGGCATATATCTGCCCGACATGTTGAAGGACGAAGCGTTACTTATTGCAGGAGAAAAACGATAGTGAAATGGATATTCTGCGTTATACATTTTTTCAGCATGCGCTGACGGGCAGTTTACTGATTGCCATTGCCTGCGGGATCGTCGGCACATACGTCGTTTCGCGACGGTTCGTGTTCATCAGCGGAGGCATCACGCATGCTTCGTTTGGTGGGCTGGGGCTGGGTTTTTATCTGGGTATCAATCCCTTTCTGACGGCGCTGGGCTTCGCCGCGCTGTCGGCTTTCGGGGTGGAATGGGTGAGCAGGTCGTACCGTGTACGCGAAGATTCGGCCATCGCGGCCGTCTGGTCGCTGGGGATGGCTGTCGGGGCGATATGTATCGTAATGACACCGGGCTATGCGCCGAACCTGTCTTCGTACCTGTTTGGGAACATACTGACCATCACACGCTCAGATCTTATCTGGACGGCGATGTTCACGCTTGTGCTGTGTCTTTTTTTCGCATGCATGCACAGGGAGATTATCTACACGGCATTCGACCGTGATTTCGCTTCGACGCAGAGGATACGCGTGAAAGCCATCGAATATGTGATGACGCTGTTCATCGCCATCACCATCGTCCTGTCCATCCGCCTTGCAGGCATCATGCTGCTGATGAGCCTGCTGACCATTCCTCAAATGACCGTCAACCTTTTCACGTCCGACTATCGACGCATCGTTGCGGGTAGCATCATACTTGGCTTCCTGGCATGTCTGGCGGGGTTGTTTCTTTCCTTTTTTCTACAGATTCCCACCGGCGCATTCATCATCATCATATTGATATTCTGCTTTCTGGCGGCGAAGGGCATCCTGTCTCTTTCGTCGTCGTTCGCCTCAAAGTAGCTTCTCTATCTTTTCGATAAAGACATTTTTCGATATTGCGCCTACACATTTGTCTGCCAGTTCCCCGCCTTTGAAAAACAGGACGGTGGGGATATTGCGTATTCCGAACCGGGCTACTACGTCGTTGTTGCTGTCGACATCTACTTTCCCGACATTCACACGTCCTTCGTATGCCGAGGCCAGTTCTTCGATGAGGGGTGCAATCATACGGCAGGGGCCACACCATTCTGCCCAAAAATCAATCACAAGCGGTTTGCTGTCATTCAATAATTCTTCGAAATTGCTGTCTGTTACTGTTAGTGCCATAATTATTTATAACTTAAATTAATACTTTTGTCTATCATTTAGTTAAGCGAAAAATCAATATCGTCCGATTCGTTGATGAAATCAATCAGAGACTGCGTCACATTCAACCGGCAAGTGCGCGAGAAGAGATTGAGCGAGACATTGTTGATACTGTCCACCACCTTGAAGTACAGCTGCGTTTGGCCCGGATTATGCTTGATTAATTCGGACAGTTCGGTGATTGTCCGTTCGTTCAGTTTGTGGATGGACATGGAAATGTTTATCTTGCTGATCAGCGAATCTTTCACATCCTGCAGCAGGCTGATGGATTTGATGCAAAATTCTACCTTGTTGTCCTGCCACTGGCGCGGCTGTACGGCGGCATTAATCAGCAGATACATGCCCGGTTTGCCGAAATTGCTGTATTTGATGTAATTGTCGCTGAACAGAGGGATTTCGCTACTGCCGGTGAAATCTTCTATTTTAATGAACATGTACGGTTTTCCGTTTCGACCTATTCCCTCGCGGATGCCGGTCACAATGCCGCCGAAGAGTAAATTCCTGCCCTTCAGCGACTCCATGTCTCCCATTTCCGCCATGCCGATATTGCAGACATGTGTGAGGACGACGCGAAATTCGTCCAAAGGATGTGCGGAGAGATAAATGCCTATCAAATCTTTTTCTCTGTTAAGCCGGTCGAGGTTACTCCATGCCGGATACACGGGAATGGTGGGTTTGGTTATTTCCACGCTTTCGAAACCGCCGAAAAGCGAATTTACCGCCGATTTCTTATCTATTTGATATTTATTTCCGTAACGAATAAGGACTTCGGAAAACGTTTCGCCTTTCGCATCCGGTGTCAGGAACGGTTCGCGCGGAATACCGAAATTGTCGAATGCGCCGGCAAGCGCCATCGAATCAAGCGCTTTCTTATTGCAGAAGATCAAGTTGGCTCTTTCTACAATATTATAGATGTCATGGAAGGGGCCGCCTTTTTCCCGTTCTTCCAGAATGCTTTGCGAGATACCTTCGCCTACGCCGCGGATGGCGCCCAGTCCGAACCGGATATCGCCTTTTACATTCACACTGAATCCGAGCAGCGATTCGTTGATGTCCGGCCCCAATACCTGTATACCCAGGGCTTTACATTCGTCCATTACTTTCGTGACTTCCTTGATGTTCCCGCGGTTGCGGCTCAGCACGGCAGCCATGTATTCGGACGGATAATTGGCTTTCAGGTAAGCGGTTTGATAGGCTATCCACGAGTAGCACGTGGCATGGCTTTTGTTGAAGGCATAGGAAGCGAATTTTTCCCAGTCCTTCCATATTTTTTCCAGTGTCTCCGACTTGTGACCGTTGTCTTTTCCGCCGGCCATGAACTTGTCTTTCAACTCGTTCATCTTGTCAATCAATTTTTTACCCATCGCCTTGCGGAGGGTGTCGCTTTCGCCGCGCGTAAAGTTTGCCAGCTGGCGCGCGAGCAGCATCACCTGTTCCTGATAGACGGTAATCCCGTACGTATCTTTGAGATATTTTTCCATTTCGGGGATGTCGTACCTGATTTCCTCCGTGCCGTGCTTGCGGGCGATGAAAGAAGGGATGTAGTCCATCGGCCCGGGCCTGTACAGCGCATTCATCGCGATGAGGTCTTCGAACTTGCTGGGTTTAAGATCGCGCAGACATTTCTGCATTCCGGCGGATTCAAACTGGAAAATGGAAGTGGTCCGTCCCTGGCAGAAAAGTTCGTACGTTTTTTTATCGTTCAAATCAATATGCTCGATATCAATACGTTTTCCGGTTGTTTTTTCCACATTGTCGATGGCGTCCCTGATGATGGAAAGGTTTTTCAGGCCGAGGAAGTCCATCTTGATAAGCCCCGTGTCTTCGATCACCGAGCCTTCGTACTGCGTGACGAGTATCGTTTCGCCCGTTTCCTTGTCTTCGGCAGTGCTGACGGGTACGACGTCCGAAATATCCTGCTGTCCGATAATGATTCCGCAGGCATGAACGCCCGTATTACGCACGTTGCCTTCCAGCATTTTAGCGTATTTCAGCGTGTTGCAAATAAGCGGATCATTGCTCTCGAAGGCGGCTTTCAATTCGGGCACATAATTGATGGCGTTTTCGATTGTCAGTTTTTTGTCCGGGATTTTGTCGGGCACCAGCCTGACCAGCCGGGTTGCCATGTCCAGGGGCAATTTTTCCACGCGCGCTACGTCCTTGATGGCCATCTTGGTGGCCATCGTGCCGTATGTAACGATATGCGCAACACGATTTTGTCCATACTTGTTCGTCACCCATTTCAATACTTTGCCCCGTCCGTCGTCGTCGAAATCAATGTCGATATCGGGCATGGAAATGCGTTCGGGATTGAGGAAGCGTTCGAACAGCAAATCGTATTTTATGGGGTCGATATTGGTGATTCCCAGACAGTAGGCAACGACGGATCCGGCTGCCGAGCCACGTCCCGGACCGACCGAGACGCCCATCTCGCGGGCGGCATTTATAAAATCCTGTACAATAAGAAAGTATCCCGGGAAGCCCATTGTCTTCATCGTGTTCAGCTCGAATTCGATGCGTTCTTTGAGTTCGTCGTCGATATTGTCGCCGTAGCGTTCGCGGGCATGCCGCATGGTCAGATAGGCAAGATAATCGGCTTCGAGCTTGATGCGGATGACCTTGTCGTATCCGCCCAGCCGGAGGTAGTTTTTTTCGTCAAATTCCTGAATGAGTTCGTGCTCCGTAAACTTGCTCCGGTATTCTTCTTCCGTCGCAAACGAAGCGTCGATCTGGAAAAACGGCATCAGCGCATCCGAGTCGATGGAATAGTTTTCGACCTTGTCTGCAATTTCCAGCGTATTCCCGAGCGCTTCGGGGATGTCGGCAAAGACGGCGTTCATCTCGGCTGTGGTTTTCATCCATTCCTGCTTGGTGTAGCGCAGACGATTGGGGTCGTTCAGATCTTTTTGGGTACTGAGACAGATCAGCCGGTCGTGCGCTTCGGCATGTTCGGCATCGACAAAGTGTACGTCGTTTGTGGCAATCAATTTGACGTGGTGCTTGTGCGCCAACTGAATCAGCACTTCGTTTACTTCCTGCTGTTTAGGATATATTTCTCTGTCGGCGCCCGGCTCGTCCGTCCGGTGGCGCTGAAGTTCGAGGTAGTAGTCGTCGCCAAAAAGGTTTTTGAACCAAAGCATGGATTCTTCGGCTTTTTCTATTTGTCCCTTCATGATCAGCTGGGGGATTTCACCACCCAGGCAGGCGGAGCAGACGATCAGGTCTTCGTGGTATTTTTCCAGCAAACGTTTGTCGATGCGTGCATTGCGGTAGAATCCTTCCGTCCACGAGATGGAAACCATCTTGATCAGGTTCTTGTAGCCTTTGAGCGTTTTGGCGAGTACGATGAGGTGCCATCCACCGAGGTCTTCCTTTTCCGACTTGTTTTCAAGTCCGTTGCGGGCACAGTAACATTCGCATCCCAGGATGGGTTTGAACAGATGATTTTTGTTTTCGTCTATCTTTGCGGACAATGTCTGTATCTGTTCCTGTTCTTCGGGAGTGGGGTTTTCTTTTTCCGCGAGTGTTTTGAGTTCTGCTTCGCAATCCTTGATGACGCCCGTGTACTTGCTGTTTTCCTTTTTCACCCTGTTATAAAATTCCTTGATGCCGAACATGTTTCCATGATCGGTCACGGCCAAGGCGCGCATGCCGTCCTTCCGCGCCTTTTCGACGAGCGCGTGGATGGATGCCTGTCCGTCCAGAAGCGAATATTGCGTATGTACATGCAAATGAACAAAGGGTTCCATTATCAAGCCTAATAAGGCTCCAAAGATAGGATATTTTCCGATGGAATGCGAAAAATAGTTTTCAACAGGGAGGGGGAAGATGCGGTTTTTTAGTGCTGAAAACGGTTGATTTTTCGATTTTTTCAGATTCAGACAGCAACCTGTCGCAAATCCGAAATGTTAAAATCGGATTCATTTTTGGCGGGATGAAAATTTCATTTTACATTTGTGCACGTTGAATATTGAATAATTGAATAACGAAAGAAATTTTACACTTCCAAATGCGAAGCAGAGATATCAAATCATGCCTTTTTCCTGTACGGTTGCGACATTTTGTTAGCAATTCGCCCCAAATGTTAATATATGTAATCGGGGGGGGCAAAATCTCTTTATTTGAGCCACTTTCACATTTAGACACATCTACATCTTTTGACACATCGGGAAATGAAGCGCCTGATGCCGGTCTGTTGTCCCGTATTTACTTATATGAGTTATATTTAACCTGAAAAATCAAATCATGAAAACCGAAATAGATTCCAGCTGAAAAAGAAGGATTCGATAACCCGACAGACGGTTATCAATTCCAAATCAATGTGTTTTTAATATATAATGCAGTAATAATCAAATTAATAAAAATATGAAAAGAGAATTTATATGGGAAACATTATTGCCTGACGGTCACAAATGTTTCCGCATGAAAAGAGTCATGCAATTAGCGATGTATCTCTGGTTACTGTTTCCCGGCCTTGTTTTTGCCGGGAATTTCAATCCGGAGAATATGACGGGAAAAACCGATCTGCAACAGACCGGCAGACGGATTACCGGGACAGTGACGGATGCCGCAGGCGAAACGTTCATCGGCGTAAATATTTTGGAGAAAGGCACCACCAACGGAGCAGTGACGGATATCGACGGAAAATTTACGTTGACGGTCGCGCAAAATGCCGTTTTGCAGGTGTCGTACATCGGCTATGTCACGCAGGAAATCAGCGTCTCGTCCCTTGGCGAAAGCAATGCGGTCGTGATCCGGCTGGCGGAAGATATGGAAGCGCTGGATGAAATTGTCGTGATCGGATACGGCGTAGTGAAAAAGAAGGATTTGACGGGCGCCGTGTCCCAACTGTCGTCCGCTTCGCTGAAAGATTTGAAAGTATCGCATCCCACCCAGGCGCTGGCCGGACAGATGGCGGGCGTACAGGTACAGCAGTCTGCCGGCGCTCCCGGCGACGCGGCCGTGATACGGGTGCGTGGTGCAGGCTCCATTTCCGCATCCAACAATCCGCTTTACGTCGTGGACGGCTATCCGCTGGGCGAACAGAACCTGAACTCGCTCAATGCGAACGATATTGAATCCATCGAAGTACTGAAAGATGCCTCGGCATCGGCCATATACGGGTCGCGGGCGGCAAACGGTGTCGTGCTTATCACTACCAAATCGGGAAAATCGGGAAAAGCAAGCGTCAGCCTGGACATGTATTACGGTTTTCAGAACGTCACCAGAAAACTCGATCTGATGAATGCGGCAGAATTTGCCGAACTGAGCAGAGAGGCTTTCAACACCAATTATCTGGACAAGGTGCCCGGTGCATCGGTAAGCGATCCGCTGGATACGCGTGCGGCAGGCAACCGCTTCCGCTATCCCGCCATCTACGACGATGCGGCGGCAATGGCGGCTATCGGAGAGGGAACGAACTGGCAGGACGAAATTTTCCACACGGCGCCCGTGCAGAATTACCAGCTGTATGTGAGTGGCGGCAACGACAGGACGAAATACATGTTTTCGGCAGGATATTTTTCGCAGGACGGCATCATCATCGGCAGTGACTACGAACGGTTTTCTGCACGCGCAAAGATCGACAGCGACCTGACCGGATGGCTGAAAGTCGGGATCAATCTGGCGCCGACGTATATCCACGAAAACCTGATTACGGCCGGCCACTGGGCCAGCAACGGCGTTGTCCTGGCGGCAGGCGCGACGTCGGCCATCGTCCCGGTGCGGACGCCCGACGGGTCGTGGGATTCGCAGGCGCGCTATGCCGTTGCCAGCGATGGACTGACGGGCGTCACCAATGCAGTAGCCAATGCACTGGATATCGACAATTCGAGAAATACCCTGCGGCTTTTCGGAAATGTCTACGCCGAAATTGCTTTTCTGAAAAACCTGAAATTCAAGTCGACACTGGGAACCGACGTCATGCAGTCGAGAAGCAAGTATTTCTATCCGTCCAACGTGCCGAGCAACGGTACCGTAGCGCCGCTGCCTTCGACGGCAAGAAACGGAAATACCGAAAACCGCGAAATCCTCAACTGGCTGAACGAAAATACGCTTACCTATACAGGGACATTCGGTCTGCACGAAATGGACGCTGTCGCCGGTTTCACGGTACAGAAAAACGTCTACAATCAGAGCCGGGTGGAAGCTTCCGATTTTCCGGACGACATCATCCGCACCATGAACAACGGGAAAGTCAAAACCGGCACGTCCGACATGAACGAATGGTCGCTTCTCTCGTATCTGGCGCGCGTGAACTATCGCTACAACAACAGGTATTACCTGACGGCATCCATCCGCGCGGACGGTTCGTCGCGCTTCGGAAAGAATAACCGCTACGGTTACTTCCCCTCCGGTTCGGTGGCGTGGCGTATTTCGCAGGAAGATTTTCTGAAAGACGCCGAATGGCTCAGCGACCTGAAAGTACGGGGAAGCTTCGGCCTTACGGGCAACAACACGATTCCCAACTACGGGGCAATCGGCACGATGGAAAACAAAAACTACGTCTTCGGCGCGGGAACGGGCAACGTCGTCACGGGACTGGCGCAGAAGAGTTTTTCGAACGACGACCTTACGTGGGAAAAAACGCGGCAGTATGATTTCGGACTGGAACTGTCCGTACTGAAAAGCCGTCTGTCGTTCGTCTTCGACTACTACGACCGGAACACGACCGACCTGCTGCTCGAAGTCGACATTCCCACCATCACGGGTTTCTCGCGTGCATGGCGGAATATCGGAAAAGTGAATAACCGTGGATTCGAACTGGGTATCAATACGGTGAACGTGACGACGCGGGATTTTACGTGGCACACGAACCTGAACTTCTCGACCAACCGCAATAAAGTCCTTGCGCTGGGTCCGGAGGGCGACCCGATCCAGAGCGACGGCGGCGCCGGCACGACGCACATCACCATGATCGGCGAAGTGCTGGGCAGCTTCTACGGATACCGGCAAATCGGCGTGTACATGAATCAGGCCGACCTGGACGGCAGTCCGCACCTGGCCGATTCGCATGTGGGCGACGTGAAGTTCGACGACGTCAATCGCGACGGAAAGATCGATGCCGACGACCGTACCGTCATCGGCAACAACGAGCCTGATTTCATCTGGGGCATGACGAATCAGTTCGTATATAAGAACTTCGACCTGAGCTTCGTGCTGCAGGGCGTACACGGACGCGACGTCCTGCATCTGTCCAAACGTTTTTACGAAAACCTGGAAGGCAACCAGAACCAGATGCGGACAACGCTCAATCGCTGGCGCTCGCCCGAAAACCCCGGCGACGGATGGATGCCGCGCGCCAACTCGCTGACAACCGGGCAGAACAACGTCATCTCCACCCGCTGGATAGAAGATGCTTCGTTTGTGCGCATCAACAATCTGACGCTGGGATACTCGCTGCCCGCATCCGTTGCCGCAAAGTGTGCAATGCAGCACGCACGCGTCTATTTTTCCACCCAGAATCCGTTCACCTTCACGGGCTACAGCGGCTACAATCCGGAAACGAGTTTCCGCGGCGACGACAATTCGCTCGCCCGGGGCGCCGACTACGGAATCTATCCCCTGAACAGGACTTTTACGCTGGGAATAAATGTTACATT
>JAIRYD010000145.1 GCA_031267935.1 Tannerella sp. | reverse complement strand
GTCACGCTGACCGTCGAAGCCCTCTCCGCCCCGATGAATGAAGACATCCGTCTGCGGCTGCCCGGCTGGTGCAAATCCGTCGCGATAGCCGTCAACGGCCGGACGGTCGCCTCGCCCGCGGTCGAAAAAGGCTATGCCGTCCTCGACCGCGAATGGAAAGCGGGCGACCGCATCACCCTCGCGCTCGACATGCCCGTCGAAATCGTCGCCGCCGACCCGCGCGTCCGTGCAGACGCCGGCAAACGCGCCGTTCAGCGCGGCCCGCTCGTCTACTGCGCCGAGGAAACCGACAACAGGGAGGCCTTCGACCGCATCGCCCTCTCGCCCGAAACATCATACCAGCCCCTGTTTCGCGACTCGCTGCTCGGAGGCGTGACGACCGTCACCGTCACGGCTGCAAACGGCAATGAAACGTTTACCCTGATACCCTATTATGCATGGGACAACCGCGAAGCCGGAGAAATGAAAGTATGGATTGACTATATCGAAAAATAAACAAACAGGTGGAGCTTCACGCTGCAGGACGAAGTGACGGGCGACGAAGAAACCGTCGAACTCATCCCACCCCTGCGGCTGCATTGCACTGCGCATAGCCGAATTTCCGGTACGCGGTGGACCGGCTGTTCGTGCCGGTAATCAAGCATCCGTCCGCCTCCGGAATTCCGAACAGATGACAGCTGCCGCGACGGCTACATTGAGCGATTCGGAGGTGGCGCGTCCGGCGGGGTAGCTGGGGATGCAGAGGCGTTCGCGGACGAGCGCCTCGACGGACGGACGGATGCCGGCGCCTTCGTTGCCCATCACGATGATTCCGGACGGCGACAGCGTTTTTTCATAAATATTGTCGCCTTCCGTAAACGTGCCGTATACGGGGGCGTCGCGATATTTGCCGAGATACGGTTCGAGGTCGGCATAGTGCACGGCGACGTGTGCGAGCGCACCCATCGTGGCCTGCACGGCCTTGGGTGCGAAGACGTCGGCCGAGTCCGTGCTGCAAACTACATGCGCGATGCCGAACCAGTCGGCCACGCGCACGAGGGTGCCCATGTTGCCCGGATTGCGGACGCCGTCGAGCACGAGTATCAGCTGATGCGCCGGGTCGGCTTCGCCGAGGTCGTATGCCGGCAGGCGAAAGAGCGCCAGCACATCCTCCTGCGGATGCTGCAGGAGGCTGGCGCGGCGGATGTCGCCTTCGTCGGCCACGATCAGTTCCCGGGCGGGAATATGTCCCTGCGCAGCCATCCACGGCGTGGCGGCAAGCATCCATTCGCACTCGAAGACGCCCGTCATGTCCGCCACCAGTTTGTTTCCTTCCGCCACGAAAAGACGGTGTGCATCGCGCTGCTTCTTCATCTCCAGCGAACGTATCAGTCTGATTTTTGCCTTGCTGATCATATTACTTGTGTTTAATCCTGTTTTTGCGAACCAAAATTACAGCAAATAAATTTATTTGCTGTAATTTTGTGACCTGAAAAATGATTGTTGTGGGAAAAATAGCTCGTTTTTTTATATTTGCCGCATGCTTCACGGGAATTATATCGTGCCGTACGACGAAATATGTGGGCGATCACGAATATCTGCTGGAGCGGGTGACGATCACGGCCGATGATGCGCGGGTGAAATCCGGCGATCTGAAACCTTATCTCAGGCAGACGCCCAACTACAAGGTGTTCGGCATCCTGAAGTGGCCGCTGTATGTCTACAGCTGGTCGGGCCGCCACGGGAGCGGCTGGCTGAACAGGCAGCTGCGCCGTATCGGCGAGCCGCCCGTCATCATGGACACGATGCTCGTCAACCAGTCGCGGCATGAGTTCGAACAGTACATGATCAACAAGGGCTATCTGCATGCGGGCGTGACGGTGGACGTCGACACGTCGCGTCGCAAAAGGGCTTCCGTCAGGTATCGCATCGCTACGGGCGATCCGTACAGGATACGCGACTACCGCATGGTCGCGGACGACGGCCGGATCGACAGCATCGTTCACCTCACGCAGCCGCGCCGGTCGAGGTTCCAGTCGTGGCTGCGTCCCGTTTCCGAAGAATATGCGTCGCTGGTGCACGGCGGTGATCTTTTCGACCGCGACGAGTTGAACAGGGAGCGGCAGCGCGTCGCCGCGATGCTGCAGAATCGCGGCTATTATGCATTCAGTCCGAACAGCATACATTTCGTCGTCGACAGCGCGGATCATCCGAAGCTCGTCGACCTGGAGTTGCGCATCAGGCCGTTTCAGTCCGCCGGAGAAGACGGGACGGTGGCCGAACATCCGCATCGTACCTATTACGTGAACCGGGTGAACATCGTGACCGACTACGATCCGCTGAATGCGGACGGGACGTTTTTTATGCCGACCGATTCGGTGGTGCGAAACAGCCGCGCTGTGCTTTACGGGAAAAACGGACGCAGCCTGCGCCCGAACGTGCTGCTGCGCAGAAATCATATCGTGCCCGGCAGGCTGTACAGCGAGGCGGACGTGAAGCGTACTTATTCCGCTTATTCGTCCATGCGCGCGTTGCGCTACGTGAACATCCGGCATGAGGCATTTGAAGAGAACGACACGATGAAAATCAATTCGACGATTCTCACGGCGCCGGCGATGCCGCACGGCTTCGGCGTCGAGGTGGAGGGGACGAATTCGGCGGGCGACCTCGGATTTGCGTCGAGCGCGAGCTATCAGCACCGCAATCTTTTCAAGGGTTCGGAACTGTTTTCGGCGCGTGTGCGCGGCGCGTACGAATCTCTGTCGGGACAGAACGACGCCGGCATGGGCAGTTACTGGGAGTTTGCCGGCGAGCTGTCGGTGCTCTTCCCCACCCTGCTGATCCCGTTCACGCGCGACGAGTTCAGGAAACAGAAAAACGCCACGACGGAACTCAAAGTCGTCTACAACCAGCAGCGACGTCCCGAATACCGCCGCGCCATCCTTTCGGGCGGATGGAGCTACATCTGGCAGAACCAGGCCAACCTGCAGGCAAGACACACGCTCAAGCTGCTTGACATAAACTATATTTATCTGCCGCACATCGACCGGGCCTTCCGGGACTCGCTGCCGCTGCTGACGACGCTCTACAACTACAACGACCAGTTCGTCGTCGGTTCGGGATACGTCTATTCGTTCAACAACTACGACCCGGTGAAGCGCGGACGCAACACGTATTCGCTGCGCGTCGCGTTCGAGGCGGCCGGCAACGCGCTGTACGGGCTGTCGAACCTCTTCGGCGCCGCCAGAAACGAAAACGGACGCTACGAACTGTTCGGCATCAGCTATTCGCAGTTCGTCAAGGGCGACATCGACTTCGCGCGCAGCCTCGTCATCGACGGCCGCAACTCGGTGGCCTTTCACCTGGGCGCCGGCATCGGCTATCCTTTCGGCAACGCGAAGGAACTGCCTTTCGAACGGCGCTACTTTGCCGGCGGCGCCAACAGCAACAGAGGATGGTCGGTGCGCTCGCTCGGACCGGGAAGCATGTCGACGCGCAACATGACGTTCGTAAACCAGGTGGGCGACGTGCGCCTGGACGCAAGCCTCGAATACAGAAGCAAGCTGTTCTGGAAATTCGAACTGGCCACCTTCGTGGATGCGGGAAACATCTGGACCATCCGCTCGTACGACTACCAGCCGAACGGAAACTTCAACCTGACGCGCTTCTACCGCGAGATCGCCTTCTCCTACGGCCTGGGACTGCGGCTCGACTTCGACTACTTCCTGCTACGCCTGGACACGGGCATGAAAGCCTACAACCCGCAAGCCTCCGGAAGCGCACGCATGGCGCTCCTGCATCCTGATTTCAGAAACAATTTTGCATGGCACTTTGCGGTGGGATATCCGTTTTGAGCAATCACGCCCGCGTGCACGCCTTTCGGGTAACGATGAATCATGAACGGTGAGCGGAAAACGATGCACGATGAGCTTTGAACGGTGAACTGTGGAAGGATTCATCGTTCACGGTTCACAAAACGATGCCGCGCGCAGTATCAGGCAGGCTCCATCTCCGGATAGAAGTATATATAATGTATAAAGCAGGCTCTATCCGCGGATAGAAGCATGATCCGGAGACAAAAGCCGGTTCTATCCGAAGATAGAAGCGCTTTCAGGATATAAAGCCGGTTCTATCCGAAGATAGAAGCATGATCCGGAGACAAAAGCCGGTTCTATCCGCGGATAGAAGCGCTTTCAGGATATAAAGCCGGTTCTATCCGCAGATAGAAGCATATTCAACATATAAAGCGGAATCTATCCGCGGATAGAAGCATCTGAAAGGTATAAAACCGGATGCTGTCTGCGGATACAGGACCCGCCGTCGCAAACATGCCGTCCGTACCCGTCCCCCGTGCACATTTTGAAAACCCGCCCTTCCGCCGAATCCCCGAATTTTACTATATTTGCACGTTTTTAAACAGTAAAAAAATGGAAAAACAATTATTCCTCGGCGACGAAGCCATTGCCCGCGCAGCCATCGACGCCGGACTGTCGGGCGTATACTCCTATCCCGGAACACCTTCGACCGAGATCACCGAATATATCCAGCAATCCCCCGCGGCACGCGAACGCGGCATCCGCAGCCGCTGGTGTACGAACGAAAAGACGGCGATGGAAGCCGCACTCGGAATGAGCTATGCCGGCCGACGCGCACTCTGCTGCATGAAACACGTCGGGCTAAACGTGGCGGCCGACTGCTTCATGAACGCCGCCATGAGCGGAATCCACGGCGGAATGATCGTCGTCACCGCCGACGACCCGTCGATGCACTCCTCGCAAAACGAACAGGACAACCGCTTCTACGGACACTTCGCAATGATCCCCATCCTCGAACCCTCCAGCCAGCAGGAAGCCTACGACATGACGTACGACGGATTCGAACTGTCCGAAAATCTCGGCTATCCCGTCCTGCTGCGCATCACCACACGCCTGGCACACTCGCGCGCCGGCGTAACCACCCGCCCGCCGCAGCCCCAGAACCCGCTGCAATGTCCCGCCGACGGACGCCGGCGCTACATCCTGCTGCCCGTCAACGCCCGCCGGCGATACCGCGAACTGATTGCCGCACAAAACCGCATGACAGCCCTCTCCGAAGCATCCCTCTACAACCACTACTTCGACGCCCCGGACAAAAGCCTCGGCATCATCACGACGGGACTTGCCTTCAACTATCTGTCCGAAAACTGTCCCGACGGATTCACGCACCCCGTCCTCAAGATCTGCCACTATCCCCTGCCCGACCGCCTCGTCAGACAGCTGGCCGAAACATGCGACGAAATACTGATGCTCGAAGAAGGCGCACCCTTCGTCGAAGCACAGCTCAAAGGACTGCCGGGCGGCGGCACGAAAATAAAAGGACGTCTCGACGGCACGCTCGACCGCGACGGCGAACTGACGCCCGACACGGTCGCCCGGGCGCTCGGCCGGCCGGCCGGCACGTACTACACCGTCCCCCCCATCGTCCGGAAACGCCCGCCCGCACTCTGCCGCGGATGCGGTCACCGCGACCTCTTCGACGCCCTGAACGAAGTCGTACGCGAATACGACAACCCGAAAATCTTCAGCGACATCGGATGCTATACCCTGGGCGCCCTCCCACCCCTGCACGCCATCGATTCCTGCATCGACATGGGCGCATCCATCACCATGGCCAAAGGCGCCGCCGACGCAGGCCTGTTCCCCGCGCTGGCCGTGATCGGCGATTCCACCTTCACCCATTCCGGCATGACGGGACTGCTCGACTGCGTGAACGAAAACAGCCCCGTCACCGTCATCATCTCCGACAACGAAACCACGGCAATGACCGGCGGACAGGATTCCGCCGGCACGGGACGCCTCGAAGCCATCTGCCGGGGCATCGGCGTGGCAGAAGCACATCTCCGCACCTTCGTCCCCCTCGCAAAGCATTTCGACGAAATGAAAACCATCATCCGCGAAGAAATCGAATACCGCGGCCTGTCCGTACTCATACCCCGCCGCGAATGTATCCAGACACTATCCAGAAAGAAAAAAGAGAAAATAAAATGAAGACAGACATTATTCTATCAGGCGTAGGCGGACAGGGAATCCTTTCCATCGCAGCCGTCATCGGCCAGGCCGCCGTCAAGGAAGGACTGCACATGAAACAGTCCGAAGTACACGGCATGAGCCAGCGGGGCGGCGACGTCCAGTCCAACCTGCGACTCTCGAGCATGCCGATCGCATCCGACCTGATTCCGCTCGGACAGGCCGACCTGATCATCTCCCTCGAACCGATGGAAAGCCTGCGCTACCTGCCCTACCTGAAACGCGACGGATGGATCGTCACAAACATACGCCCGTTCATCAACATACCGGACTATCCGGAAATGGAAAAGATACAGGCCGAACTGGACAGACTCCCCCATACGGTGACGCTCGACGTCGAATCCCTCGCGAAAGAAGCCGGCTCGCCGCGCACCGCCAATATCATCATGCTGGGCGCCTCGACACCCTTCGTCGGCATCGGATACGACACGATTGCCGACGGCATCCGTTCGATTTTCGGCCGCAAAGGCGCGGACGTAGTAAATATGAACCTCAAAGCATTGCAGACCGGATATGATGCAGCAAAAAAAACAACATGACATGAAGACGAAAATAATTATTCTGACAAGCCTGCTGTACATCGCTTCCGTCCGGCACGCGGCAGCACAGGCCACAAGCGCGAGCGACCTCGTCACGATCGGTCACACGATGCCCGCCTTCACCATCGTGTCCGACGACGGGACGCAGATCCCGTCCGCACGGTTCGGCGGGAAAGTGATACTGATCAATTTCTTTGCCACATGGTGCCCACCCTGCCAGACCGAACTGGCCGAAATGGAAAAGACGCTCTGGCCGGAATATCGCGACCGGGACGACTTCGCGCTGCTGGTCATCGGCCGCGAACATTCCGACGCCGAATTAAAACCGTATCGTGACAAAAAAGGATTTTCTTTTCCGCTATATCCCGACAGGGATCGCCACATCTTCGCCTCGTTTGCGACGCAGGACATCCCCCGTTCGTACCTGATCGACCGGAACGGGAAAATCATCTTCGCGACGAAAGGCTATACCAAAAGGGAATTCGACAACCTGATAAAAGCCATCGACCGCGCACTGCTTCAGGGGACTTCTAAAAACTCCGAATTCAAGGCTTGCGAGGAGCTAAAAGCGGAGTTTACCTGTCGTAAATGAGCATTTTTAGCGACGAAGCGTAACGCAGAAGTCGTTTTTTTTAGAGGTTCCCTTCAATAATAATAGTAGCGGCTGTTGCCGACACGCGTGATCGTCGTCGTACGAATCGCGCCGGAAGTATCTCTCTGCACGCTTTTTTCGATCATCTCATCGGGCAGATAACGGCAGGGCTTGCCGTACAGTCCGAGGTAATACAGATCGGGATTGATCACGTAATCGTTTGTAATGGGCGCTTTCCCGTACCTCAACACATTACAGACGTAAGCATCGTTATAATGCGTGTCCGAACCGTCCTCCGCAATGGCCAGCGGGATGCGATAAACCGTCGGTCCCGGATGCTCCTCGATGATGATTTCGTAATCGCCCGCCGTCAGATTGGGATATTTGTATCTCAGAAAGACGCCCGTTTCGCCGGGCCGTTCCACACTGACCACATCCAGATAGCCTTCCGTGTTGTACGTATAATTCACGATGGAGTGCAGACGCCCGTCGTCGTACCGGTTGATGACCGATTCCGCAAAATAATGCTCGTTCAGAACGATCGAGCTGCTCATCCCGTTATATGAATACACGATGTCGGCGTTTCCGCTGCTATACCTGAGGGTTGCGATCTCGTTTTTCCATATCACGTCCGTGCCGGATGAGTTTTTTATAATACCCTTGCGCATACTCATAATTCTGATGTTTTTGCTGTTGCCATCATACACCAGTTCGGTGTAGACGGAATCGTCGGAATAGCCGATAAAACCCCGTTCATAGATAATATCCAGCATTTTTTCATCATAATCGAATGGAGACATGTGCGCTTCGCATCCGGTCAGATACACGAGTGCGCAAGAAATAATCACTCCAAATCCTGTACGTTTGATATTGTAATGCTTCTTCATACTGTGTTATTATTTAATGCGTACAAAGATAGACATAAATCAAACACGAGACATAAAAATATTGTTAAAAAGATATTTTTATTTTTCAAAGTATAAATTATTAATGTACAGTGAAATATATTTTCCGCTTCGGAAAAATATAAAAATATGGAGAGATAATAGATATGCAATTTTGATTTTTTCAGTTAAACAGGCTTTTCCCGTTTCCGGTGCAACCGTTTTGCATGCCGGATACGGCTCGTCTTCATTTCCGCAAAACGCGCGGAGAATCATCCGGCGATTCAAATTTATTTTCCCCATTCACGATTTACGTCTATCTTTGCATGCGATTTAAGCAGATATTGATTTTGAACCTCTCGGAACTGGTTTCACTTTATGCCGCCCACCCGCACGTAAAAGCGCTTTATTCGCTTGCCGCGGAGAAGGCCGGCCGGCAGTCCGTCATGCTGAAGGGACTGACCGGATCGGGAGCGGCAATGACCCTGTCCGCGCTTTTTCAAAAGCGCGGCGGATGTTTTCTGTGCATTCTCAACGATGCGGAAGATGCGGGTTATTTTTACAGCGATCTCGTGCAGATGACTGCCGGCAAGCAGATTTTCTTCTTCCCTTCCGCCTATCACCGGCATATCAAGTATGGTCATCTCGACGCAGCCAATGAAATACTCCGTACCGAGACGATTCTGATGTGCTACGATGGCGAACGGCGCGACGCCGTCATTGTCACGTATCCCGACGCCCTTGCCGAAAAAGTCCCGTCGCGCGAATCGCTGCAGGCCGGTACGCTTACGATTCACGTGGCCGAAACGGTCGACAGCCAGTTCGTGTCCGACATGCTCGACGACCTTGGCTTCGAACAGACCGACTACGTCTACGAGCCGGGACAGTACGCCCTGCGCGGCAGCATCATCGACATTTTTTCGTATGCAGGCGAATATCCTTACCGCATAGATTTCTTCGGCAACGAGGTCGAGAGCATACGCGCATTCGACATCGACACGCAACTGTCGCGCGAGAAGCTCGATGCCGTGACAGTCATCGCCGAGCAGGGGCGCCTCCATCACGCACGTGTGTTTCTGCCCGACCTCCTGCCGGAGGAGGCGTGCATCGTCGCGCCCGACCTGGCGTGGTGTGCCGAGCGGATCGACAGCCTGTGGCACGAAACGCCCGTCACGGGCGACGAGGAAGCGTTCGCCTCCATCGACGACATGCACCGGATGCTGATATGCAAAACCGAACTGATCGAATCGCTCGACCGGTTCAACCTGATACAGACGGGCAGCAAGCCTTTCGGCACGGTCGATGCCACCATCGCGTTCGACTGCGAGCCGCAACCGCTTTTTCAGAAGAATTTCGACCTGGCAAGCAGCACGATGCGGCATTACATCGACGACCTGTACACGCTCTGCATCTCGACCGACAATCCACGGCAGGCCGAACGGCTGCAGGCCATCTTTCACGACCGTGGCGACGACATTCCCTTCACGCATGTGGACCGGACGCTGCACGCCGGATTCATCGACCATACGCTGAAACTCTGCATCTTCACCGACCACCAGATTTTCGGTCGCTACCATAAGTACAACCTGAAGAGCGACAAGGTGCGAAGCGGAAAAATGATGCTGTCGCTCAAGGAACTGAACCGGTTTACGACGGGCGACTTCATTGTCCACGTCGACCACGGCATCGGACAGTTCGGCGGCCTCGTCCGCACCGAAGTGAACGGCAAAATGCAGGAAGCAGTCAAACTCGTCTATCGCAACCACGATATTATCTTCGTCAGCATCCACGCATTGCACAAACTGTCCAAATACAGGGGAAAGGAAGGCGAGCCGCCGGTGCTCAACAAACTTGGAAGCGGTGCATGGGAACGCATGAAAGAGCGTACGAAGACAAAAGTCAAGGATATCGCCCGCGACCTTATCCTCCTCTACGCCAAACGCCGGCAGCAGAAAGGTTTCGCCTTCAGCCCCGACAGCTTT
Source organism: Tannerella sp. (assembly GCA_031267935.1). Classification (GTDB taxonomy): domain Bacteria; phylum Bacteroidota; class Bacteroidia; order Bacteroidales; family Tannerellaceae; genus Tannerella. The sequence continues at coordinate 7,318 of JAIRYD010000145.1, read as the reverse complement.
CTTCAGGACGAACTGGAAGCCGGCTTCATTTACGAAGACACGCCCGACCAGACGAAAGCCACCGCCGAGGTAAAGGCCGACATGGAAAACGACCGGCCGATGGACCGGCTGATCTGTGGCGACGTAGGCTTCGGAAAGACAGAGGTCGCCATTCGCGCCGCCTTCAAGGCCGTGGCAGACAATAAGCAGGTCGCCGTGCTCGTCCCCACCACCGTGCTCGCATTCCAGCACTACCGGACGTTTACCGAGCGCCTGAAAGATTTTCCCTGTACGGTCGACTATATCAGCCGTGCACGTCCGGCGCAGGACATCCGGCGGATACTTGCTCGGCTGAAAAACGGCGAAGTGGATATCCTTGTCGGTACGCATCGCCTCGTAAGCAGCGACGTGGAATTTAAGGATCTCGGATTGCTGGTCATCGACGAGGAACAGAAATTCGGCGTGGCGGTCAAGGAAAAACTGCGTGGCATGAAGACGAACGTCGACACACTGACAATGACCGCCACACCCATTCCGCGCACCCTGCAGTTCTCGCTTATGGGCGCGCGCGACCTGAGCAACATACATACGCCGCCGCCCAACCGCTATCCCGTGCAGACGGAAGTCCAGCGCTTCAACACGGACATCATCCGCGAATCCATCGAGTTCGAAATGAGCCGCAACGGGCAGGTATTCTTCATCAACAACCGCATACACAACATTGCGGAAATCGAATCGCTGGTGCGCCGCGAAGTGCCCGGCGCACGTATTGCCCTCGGACACGGAAGGATGGAGCCTGACAAGCTCGAAAAGATTATTCTCGACTTCGTGAACGGCGAATACGACGTGCTCATAGCCACCACAATCGTCGAGAACGGGCTCGACATGCCGAACGCCAACACCATCATCGTCAACGACGCCCACCGCTTCGGCCTCTCCGAGCTTCACCAGTTGCGCGGTCGCGTGGGACGCAGCAACCGCAAGGCATTCTGCTATCTCCTCTCTCCTCCCCTGTCGACGCTCACCCCCGAATCGCGCCGACGCCTGCAGGCCATCGAAAACTTTGCCGAACTGGGCAGCGGCATACACATCGCCATGCAGGACCTCGACATCCGCGGCGCAGGCAATATCCTCGGCGCCGAACAGAGCGGATTCATCGCCGACCTGGGCTACGAAACCTATCAAAAAATACTCGAAGAAGCGGTCGACGAACTCAAGGCTGACGAATTCACCGAACTTTTCGCCCCGGAAGCAGGCGCGGACACAGGCGATCGATTCGTGCGCGAAACCTTCGTCGAAAGCGATCTGGAACTGATGTTCCCTCCCTCGTACATCCCGAACGACTCCGAGCGCGTCGCCATCTATCGCGAACTCGACTCCATCACCGACGACCGCCAGACAGCCGCCTTCGTCGCCCGCCTGACCGATCGATTCGGCAAAATACCTCCCGAAGGCGAAGAACTGATTCGCGTCGTCGCCCTGCGCCGTACCGCCCGCCGTCTCGGCATCGAACGTCTTGCCCTCCGACAGGGCATCATGGCCATTTATTTCCCCTCCGCCCCCGCAAGTCCTTATTTCCAGAGCACGATGTTCGGTAAAATCATCGCCTACGTCCAGCGCCACCCACGCACCTGCAACTTTCGCGAACACGCCGGCCGGCGAAGCATCACCGTCCATCACATCGCCGGCATCGCCGCCGCATGCCGCTGCCTCGATGAAATCGACGCCATGCCGCAATCCGAACCGTAAATATACTTCACGCGGTCTAAAAGTGCGAATTTAACGATAAACGGATTCATCGTTCATAGTTCATCGTTCATCGTTCACAAAACCATGCCGCGCACAGTATAAAGCCCCCCTGAATTAACAGGAAACCCCGGCGGACGCCGGGGTTTCAGAAAAAATTACTATAAAAAAGGGGGAATGATTGGCAAATGTAGTAATTTATTTTTATACGTGTACAGATTTTATTTACTTTTTTGTGACAAAATTAGGCGACTCCAGACCGTATCCATTCTTTTTATCCTCTTTTTTAAGCAAATAAGCCACAAATGAGGCAGCCACGCCGAAGCAGGAAAAGATGATCATCGGCAGCGTATAGTCGTAGGGTGCATCGGGATTTCCCGTAGTGCAATATTTGGCGAGCACCCAGCCGATCAGCGTGGGTACGCCGGCCAGACCGATGTTCTGCACATAGAAGATGGTCGCATACGCCGAACCCAGTTGACGCTGGGGTATGATTTTCGGCACGGACGGCCACATGGCCGACGGCACGAGCGAAAACGCAACACCGAGGATGACCATCACTGCCGCCGCAAACCACCAGACATTCAGGACGGGCAACGCGAAAAGCACGTGTACGAGAATGAGCAGGAACGAGCCGAGAAACATGATGCTCGCACCCTTGCCCACCCGGTCGTAGATACCGCCGAATATCGGTGTCAATATAATGGCGCCCAGCGAAATAAGAGAGGGGACATAACCCGCCCAGTCTTCGGATATGCCATATTTATTGATCATCAGCGATGTGGCGAATTTCAGGAACGGGAAGATGGCGGAATAAAACAGTACGCACAGGATGGCAATCAGCCAGAATCCTTTGATTCGCACCATCATCCGGATGTCTTGCAGGCGAAACGACTCTTCGGGCGCGGCGTTCGTTTCCCGAATGGACCGGTCCAGTTTGCGATCCATCACGCAGAAGACGATGAACGAAAGCAGCCCGACGCAGAGAATCGCCAGCCCGAACAGCACGGGTGCGGATATGTCGTGGAACTTTTTTGCCAAAGGCACTGAAAACGAGAATGCCAGCGATGTGCCGATACGCGCCGTTGCGACCTGCAGACCCATCGCCAGCGCGATCTCCTTGCCCTTGAACCAGCGGGCAATGACCTTGGTGACGGTGATACCCGCAATCTCGACGCCTACGCCGAACAGGGCGAAACCGAAACATGCCAGCAGCACTTGCCACCGTATGCCGAACATGTAGCCGTCGAACGAAAAAAACGGCGAAATGGCGTAATATTTGACGGCGCATCCCGCAATCATCAGCACGCATGCCAGCGTACCCGTGAAACGCATGCCTTTCTTGTCGAGTATGACGCCGCCGATAATCAGCATGAAAAGGAAGACGTTGAACCATCCGTACGCCCCTGTGAACAGGCCGTATTCCGTTCCGTCCCATCCGAACGTTTCTTCGAGCATCGTCTGCAGCGGCGCCATCACGTCCGTGATGAAATAACCGCACATCATGGTCACGGAGACAATCGCCAGGACGCTCCAGCGGGCAATCGGACTGTCGTTAAGTTTTTTTTGAATTTCTGTCATGACGGAATTAATTTTTGGGTGTACGTACGAACATCGGTATGGCGTCTGCGACGACGAAGGTGCTGCCTCCGATGAATATCATGTCGCCCGGCTGCGAATCTTTCAAGGCTGTCAGCACGGCATGTTCGACCTTGTCGTGCGCATCTCCCCTGAGTCCGTATTGTCTTGCCGCGCCGGCAAACTGTGCCACCGGAAGCGCGCGTTCGACGGATGCCTGCGTGAAATAGTAGGTCGCACCGGTCGGCATCAGCGACAGTACGTCGTCGATCTTCTTGTCGTTGACCATTCCCACGACCATCCGCAGCGTCGAATGGTGTTCCATACATTTACGCAACTGCGGACCGAGATATTTCCATGCACCGGCATTATGACCGACATCGCATATTATAAGTGGATTATTGTACAGCTGTTGCCATCTGCCCATCAATCCGGTCGCACTGACGGCGGTTTCGAATCCTTTCTTGACGGCTTTCGCCGGAATCTTGAAGCGCATGTTCTGGAGTATGTGCAGCGCCGCAAGCACCGTTTGCGCATTTTTTTCCTGAAATGCGCCGGGCATGTCGTTTGTCAGCACGCCGTAATGCGGCGACTGGAAGCGCCATAAGCCGTTGTCCAGCTGTTCGGACGACGACATCGCATGTATTTCTTCGGCAAAAAACAGCGGGGCATGCATCGTTTTCGCCCTGTCGATGAACACGTGCCGCACTTCCCTGTTGTTCACTTCGCCAATCAGCACGGGCACATTTTCCTTGATGATACCCGCCTTTTCGAATGCGATCTGGCTCAGGCTTTCGCCCAGATATTGCGTATGGTCGATGCTGATATTGGTGATGATGCTCAGGAGAGGGTTGATGATGTTCGTACTGTCCAGTCGTCCGCCCAGTCCCGTTTCGACTATGGCTATATCGATCTTCTTGTAATGGAAAAATTCAAAGGCGAGGCTCGTGATCAATTCGAAAAACGACGGACGGAGGGGTTTGACGGTTGCATAATGACGCTTGACGAAATCGACAATATACTGTTTGGGAATCTCTTTGCCGTTGACGCGAATGCGTTCGCACAAGTCGACCACATGCGGCGAAGTGTACAGCCCGACCTTGTAGCGCGCTTCTTTCAGGATATTTGCCAGCAGGTGCGAAACGGAACCTTTGCCATTGGTGCCGGCGATGTGGATACATCGGTAATCTCTGTGCGGATTACCGGTAAGATTGTCCAGCACGATGCTGCGGTTCAGCCCCGGTTTGTATGCAGCCGCCCCCATTTTATGAAAGGCGGGCGCTGCAGAGTACAGAAAGTTTAATGTCTTTTCGTAAGTCATATTGCGCCGTAAAAATAGACATTATATTTTTTTTGTGAAAAAAGTATACTATAAATTATTCAAAAAAATATATTATGTATATTAAACGGATTTTATCGGATTATATTTCAAATATTTATAAGTGCGTGCGAGGCGCGTGTACGGATGAGGCGAGAGAGAATGGCGTCCGGTCTGTTAAATTTGATCGGGAATGAGCCTGCAATATACTGTGCGCGGCATGGTTTTGTGAACGATGAATGATGAATTCACAATTTCAGACTGCGCGAAGTATAAATATCTGCAAACAGGAGTTTTTACATTTTGAGGACTATTATTTTTTCTTAAAATGCATTTGTTTTGAAAAAAAAGTTGTTATTTAGCATTCGAAAAGAAATTAACAATTAAAATATTGGAAAAATGGGAGCAAAGAAGAATTTTGTGTTGGATACGAACGTGATTTTGCATGACTACAGGTGTCTCGAGAGCTTCGAGGAGAATGATATTTACCTGCCGATTGCCACGCTGGAAGAGTTGGACAAGTTCAAAAAAGGGAGCGATCAGCTCAGTTACAATGCGCGCGAATTTATCCGCAGGCTCGACGCGCTGACGTCGGACGGTTTCCACCTGCATGGCGCGCCGCTGGGCGAGGGCCGGGGGATTCTGCGCGTGGTGATGGACAACAAGTATCAGGAAAAGGTTGCGGCGGCTTTTCTCGAGCGTATTCCCGACCACCGCATCCTTTCGTGCGCATGCACCGTGGCGGACGAGCATGAGGGCATGAAAACCATCCTCGTGACGAAAGACATCAACCTGCGCATGAAAGCCCGCGCACTGGGTCTTCCCGTCGAAGACTACACGACGGACAAGGTCGTCGATACGGACCTTTTCAACAAATCGCAGACGGTGTACGGAGATGTCGACGGCGAACTGATCGACAGCATCTATTCGTCGCACGACGGCGTCGACGTGTCGGCATTCGGCTTTGCCGGGAATCTGCTTCCGAACGACTGCTTCGTCATGAAAAGCAGCCGCAATTCGGTGATGGCGCGCTACGATCCTTTCAGCGGCAAGATCAGAAAGGTCGGTAAAGAAGCCAGCTGCGGCATCATGCCGCGCAATGCCGAGCAGTGTTTCGTCTTCGAGATCCTGAACGATCCGAACATCAAACTGGCGGGTATCACGGGAAAGGCGGGTACGGGCAAGACGCTGCTCGCACTGGCGGCCGCGTTGCAGCAGGCCGACCTCTACAAGCAGATTCTGCTGGCACGGCCTATCGTGTCGCTGGCAAACAAGGACATCGGATTCCTGCCGGGGACGGAAAAGGAAAAGGTGGCGCCCTACATGCAGCCGCTGTTCGACAATCTGAACGTGATAAAGGCGCAGTTCGCGCCAAACAGTGCGGAGGTGCGCCGGATAGACGAGATGCAGAAGAGCAACCGTCTGATGATCGAAGCGCTGGCGTTCATTCGCGGACGGAGCCTGTCGGAGACGTTCTGCATCGTCGACGAGGCGCAGAACCTGACGCCGCACGAGATCAAAACCATCGTGACGCGCACGGGCGAAGGCACGAAGATGGTGTTTACGGGCGACATTCAGCAGATTGATTCTCCGTATCTGGACACGCAGAGCAACGGCCTCGCCTACATGGTCGACCGCATGAAGGGGCACGACCTGTTTGCACATGTCAATCTGGTGAAGGGCGAACGCAGCGCGCTGGCGGAGCTGGCGTCGGATTTGCTTTAGGAACTTTTATTCAAACACGGAGCACACGGAGAGAACAGCCGTTCTTTAACGATGAACGATGAACGATGAACGGCAGAGTGGTGAACGGGGGCGGGGCAGGTTCGCCCCTCCCGTTTCCGGTTCAAAAAAAACTACCGTACCGGGTGCAGTTTCAATAACCCCATTCACAGTTTATCGTTCATAGTTCATAGTTCATCGTTAATGACGTTCATCGTTAAACTCGCAATTTCAGACTGCGTGAAGTACATGTGCTTTCAGGAGTTCTGCGATTTCGGTGTGTTTCTTCTTGCATGCGTGCATCAGCGCCGTGTGTCCATCCGCGTCGACGGCATTTATGTCTGCGCCATGTTCGAGGAGGAGTTTTGCGATTTCGATGTGGTTGTACATGACGGCGCGCATCAATACCGTGCGCCTGTATGCGTCGACGGCATTTATGTCTGCGCCACGTTCGAGAAGGAGTTTTGCGATTTCGGTGCAGTCGTGCATGACGGCGTGCGTCAACGCCGTATATTTATCCGCGTCGACGGCATTGATGTCCGCGCCGTATTTGAGGAGGGTTTTTACCGTTTCGATGCTGCCCTTTTCCATTGCGTGCATCAGCGCCGTGCGTCCGTGATTGTCGGACGCATTTACCTGTGCACCGAGGAGCATTTCCGCGATTTCGGCGTGACCGTTCCGGGCTGCGTGTATCAACGCCGTGTATCCGTATATGTCGAAGGCGCTTACGTCTGCATGCGCCAACGTGGTGTGTCCGTATATGTCGGTATCACGCAGGTCTGTGCCATATCGGAGGAGGAATTTTACCGTTTCGGGCTGACTATTCTGGGCTGCGAGCGTCAGCGCCGTGTGTCCATAGGAGCTGGCGGCATTTATGTTTGCACCTCCGTAGAGGAGCCTTTCCATTTCTGTGGTTTGATTATTACCGGCCGCATCCATGAATTTCAAATCAATTTGTCTCATGTCTTTCTATAT
>JAIRYD010000124.1 GCA_031267935.1 Tannerella sp. | reverse complement strand
TCCTTCCGCTTTACCTTCCTCCCATCCCTTAGCCAGGGCATCGACGTAGAATGTGCGTTCGACGCGGATCGCGTCCAGGTATTTTTCATACGTTTCGAGCTGCGACTTTGTGTACGAATTGCGTTCCAGATAACGTACCGCGTCGCACGTGACTTCGTTGTCCAGCAGTTCCTGAGGCACCCGCTCCGAGGCGTTCCCTATTTGCGTCAGGAACGTCAGCCAGAGGTCGTACAGCCTGCCGTCCGCACGGCTGGACGGGCGGAACTTGGGCAGTTCGATGAACACCAGCTCAAGACCCTCGATCTGCTTTTCCACATCCGCGATGTTGACGATCCGGTAGTCGTGGTAGTACACCGACTCGTCGGGGTCGAAGCGCTCGTTTACAAAGTTCAGGGCGTATACAGGCTGTATCAGCCGGTAGTCCCCGCCGCTGTCCAGCTGTTTCACGTACGCCTTGGAGGCGTTGAGCAGCACGCGGCTTTTGAAACTGTCCGTCCAGTGCATCTGCATCTCCACGATGAAACGGCGCCCGCCGTTGTCGGTGCAGCACACGTCGACGATCGAGTTTTTCAGCAGGGGAATCTCCGGTATCAGCTCGCCCGGCTGATACGTCAGGCTGACGATCCGCTGATTCGCCGCCAGCGGAAGCATGCTGTTGAGCAGACTTATGCACAGATGGTCGTGTTCGCCGAAGATGCGTTTGAACGTCAGATCGTTTTTGGGGTCAAGATAGTATGCCATATCGTTCGCGGTATTTAAATTACGCAGGCAAATATACGGAGATTTTTTAATTGCACGGCAGGCTCGAGCCTGTTTATTGTACGGGGCAATGTTTTTTGCCGCGTGCAAAGCCCGGGCACCTCTAAAAACACTTCTATGCGATGCTTCGTCACTGAAATGCGCATTTACGATCAGCAAACGCCGCTTTCAGCGCCTCGCAATTTTTGAATTTGGAGTTTTTAGAGATGCCCTTATCTGACCATGCCCCATTGTCCCGATTATAATATACGGGATTTACGGGTGATCTTTGGGTATTGCCCGGACCGGCTCCTACAGCTCCTGAACGGTTATATTTGCGGGGATCGCAAGTTTTCCGGACGGGATGGCGGCGTCTTCCTGGATTTTGGTAGCCGTCTCGGATGAGACCACCTTTCCGTTGGCGGATGTTTCCGATTTCAGTACGATGCCTTTCCATATCCACGTGCTTATCTGCATGGTTTGACCCGCCTGCGTAGTTTCCATCGCGTACTTTTTACAGCTTTTACCGGCGATATCTTCTTCTCCGAGTTCCTTGAGTGCATATTTCTCTTTCACTTCGGGTGTGAGTTGCAGGTAGTTTACGTTTGATTCTTCCGGCAGTTTCATCCGGGTTCCCGTTTTCAGTTTCAGGTTCACCGTGGTGACCGATTCGCTGTCGATGACCGTGAGCATCTGCTGTTTCATAAGGCCGCTTCCGACGGTCATCTCCAGCGCTTCCTTCTGTCCGAAGTCGTCTATGTACCATGTCGACTGCATCTTCTGTCCCATAGTGGTCATTTCCTTCTGAATAATGGCCGATTTGATTTCATACTTTTTTGCGGCGTTTTGAGCCGACAGCGCAACTGTCATGCAGCATGACAGCAGGCATACTTGGATTGTTCTTTTTGTATTCATTATGTGTGTGTTAAAAAAATGTCGGAATAAGCTTTTATATTTAATAATGTATATTTTTCATTGTTATAAAATAAATCACGGGCAAAGATAAGGATTATATTTGGAATCGGTTTGAATTTTTTTATAAATTTGTGTTTTTAGAGGTTCTCAATCACGAAAAACGACCATCCGGAATGCACCCAATCATACCGTGCACGGGCGCACAATATTGCGACATGCAGGAAAATGTAACCGAAGTGTAGGTCGTCCGTAAAACAACCGTATCCGAAAGGTAACACTACGCTTCTATTTTTGCACCGTCAAAAAAAATGATCGGGCATGATACAAAAAACGATTTTAAGGGCGCTGTACTCCATTCTGTTTGTACTGATCTGTTCGTCACTTCGGGGTGCCGACGATTCGGACAGGAAAATACAGGGTTTCGTGCGCGATGCGAAAACTTCGGAACCGCTTGCCGGTGCGACGGTCATGATCAGGGGGACGGGTACCGGCGTGGTGGCGGATGTCGACGGGCGCTATCTGCTCCAGGGCCTTTCGGAGGGGAAGCACACGCTGGTGTTCCAGTTTCTATCCTACAAAACGGTGGAGATTGAGTGCCGTACCGGCGAGCGCGAGACCCGGCTGGATGTGTCGATGGAGAGCGACGATATCAGCCTGTCCGAAGTGTACGTCAGCGCCCGCATGCGCAGCAATACGGAAACAGCCATGCTGACGACCGTCAGGTCGCTTCCGCAGGTCGCAAACGGAATCTCGTCGGCACAGATCGCCAAAAGTCCCGACCGCATGGCGGCGGAAGTGGTGCGGCGCGTATCGGGCGTGACGATTATCGACGATCGTTTTATCATCGTCCGCGGACTTGCGCAGCGATACAATCACGCGTGGATAAACGGTTTGGCCGTTCCCTCGACCGAGGCTGACAGTCGCGCCTTTCCGCTCGACCTCGTGCCGAGCAGTCAGATAGACAACCTGTTGATTTACAAATCACCTTCGCCCGAAATACCTGGCGACTTTTCGGGAGGATTCGTGAAAATAACTTCCAAAAGCGTGCCCGACGAAAACAGCATGGAATTCGGTTATACGACGGGATTCAATACGAAAACGCATGGGCACGACTTCCGCATGAATCCGGGCAGTTCGACCGATTTTCTGGGTTTCGACGCCGGCAAGCGTACCCTGTCGGGCGATTTTCCTGCCCATTTGGATGCGGCAGGCCATCCCGACGCGATTTCACGGCTGACAAGAGAAGGTTTCAACAACGACTGGCGGGTGAAAACCGTCACGCCCATTCCCGACCAGCGCCTCTCGCTGATGATTGCCCGTCGCAAAGAAACGTCCGACAATAAAATGATCGGAAATGTGACCTCGCTGACGTACGGCCATACGTCGAAAGGCGTAGAAAGAATGAAGAACGCCCGGTACGGGATTTATTCCGCCCTGGCAGACATGCCCGTTTTTCTTGATAATTATAATGATGACCAATACACGACTGATGTCCGTCTGGGCGTGCTGCACAACTGGTCCGTCGTCCTGAATCCCTTTCATCGTATCGAATTTAAGAATCTGTTTAATCTGTTGGGGAGCAATCGTCTGACGGAGCGCACCGGTATAAAGGACATGAGCAGCATGTACTACCGCGAACAGACGGAGATGCGCTACTCTTCCCGCCTGACGTACAGCGGACAGTTCTCCGGCACGCACGATCTTTCGCACGGCAGGACGTGGAGCTGGGACGCCGGCTATTCGTATGCAGGCAAGAACGAGCCGGACCGCCGTATCGTCACCAATCAGGCCGGCATCAGCAGCATGGCCGATATTCCCGTCCCGACGGGCAACGACAATATCAACCGCTATTTTCAGGATCTGCACGACCATACGGTCTCCGCTGCGGTGAATTACAAACAGACGTTTTCGGCAATCCCGTTCACCCCGACCTTCAAGGCCGGCCTTTACGGAGAATATCACAGTCGCGACTACCACGTGCGGGAATTTATCTACCGCTATGACAATTTGAGTTACGACGAACGGCAATCCTATCTGAAACTTCCTTTCGAACAGATGCTCGACAACCGCTACCTGGGCGCCGACAAGGTGTACATCGACGAAATCACGCGGAAAACAAACAACTACGACGCATCCGTCTGGCACGGCGCAGGATATGCCGCGCTGGAAGTCCCGATCGACAAATGGACGGTTTACACGGGCCTGCGACTCGAAAATCATCATACGAAAATGATCCGCGACCGTTCCGACGCGTCCGACCTGACCCTTATGAACAGCAAGCACATCCGCGACCTGGACTTGCTGCCGTCGGTCAATGTCACGTACAGGTTTTCGGATCGGTATCAGTTGCGGGCGGCTTACGGGCGTTCGCTCAACCGTCCCGAACTGCGCGAACTGTCGCCGACCGTGTATTTTGATTTTGACCTGTTCAGCGAAATCGGCGGCAACGAAAACCTGAAAACGGCCATTATCGACAATCTGGATCTGCGTGGCGAGTTTTATCCCGCATTCGGCGAAACAGTCAGTCTGGGCGTGTTTTACAAACATTTCAAAAATCCCGTCGAATGGACGTTTATCGACATGGGCGGCTCGCTGCGCTACAACTACGAAAACGCAGAGGCGGCCCTTAGCTGGGGCATCGAGCTGGATGCGCGTAAAAAACTGGATTTTATGGGGATGAAGGATTTTTCGCTGGTCATGAATGCCGCCCTGATTGAAAGCCGTGTACATTTCCGTCCGGGCGAAATCGTGTCGGAGCCAGACCGTCCGATGCAGGGGCAATCGCCTTACGTAATCAATGTGGCGCTGTATTATCAGCCCGAAAAATACGGACTGAATGCTTCCCTGCTTTACAACCGCATCGGGCGGCGGATTGTCGGACTGGGCAAATCCAACAGCGTCGATCCCGACATCAACACGTTGATTCCCGATTCCTACGAGATGCCCCGCAATGCACTCGACTTCACCTTCGGGAAAAGTATCGGACGAAACGTGGAACTTCGCTGTTCGGTCCGGGATATTCTCTCGGAATATATTGTATACAAGCAATTTCCAAAATTCGAAAAAGACGGAACCCGCTACAACCGCGAACAGACAACGCGGCAATACAGTCCCGGACAATCGATTTCAGTAGGCATATCGTATAAAATAAAATAAGTATTATTTACCTAATTATTAGAACAAAATGAAACATTTGAAATTTATGGGCATCATGCTCGTGGCAGGCGCCATATCGTTTGGCGTAAGTTGTAGTGACGATGAGAACAACAATGTCGACGTCGTCGAGAGTGAAAAACTGGATTTGGGCGACGGTTCCAAAGAAAACTTTGAGATCGGATCGGACATGACTCTGAAGTATCCGAATACGTACAATCTGAAGGGTTTTGTTTACGTGCCCAGTGGCGTGACGCTGACCATCGAGCCGGGCGTGATTATCAAGGGCGAAAAATCGACGCAGGGCACGCTGATCGTAGAACGCGGCGGCAAAATCATGGCGCAGGGCACAAAAGAACGTCCGATCGTCTTCACGTCGGCACAGGCTCCCGGCAGCCGCAAGCCGGGCGACTGGGGAGGCCTCATCCTGCTGGGCAAAGCGCCCAACAACATGGGCGAACAGACGATCGAGGGCGGCGTGCGCTCCAATCACGGCGGCACGGATCCGAACGACAATTCGGGCGTGCTGAGCTATGTCCGTGTGGAGTTCGCAGGAATAGAATATTCGACCGACAACGAGATCAACGGGATCACCTTCGGCTCGGTCGGTTCGGGCACGAAAGTGGACCACCTGCAAGTCTCCTGTTCGGGCGACGATTCGTTCGAATGGTTCGGCGGAACAGTCAATGCCAAATATCTGGTAGCGTATCACGGCTGGGACGACGATTTCGATACCGACAACGGTTTCAGCGGTAAAATACAGTTTGCCCTCGGCATGCGCGATCCGCAGACAGGCGACAAATCGGCATCCAACGGTTTCGAATCCGACAACAACGCCAACGGCTCGGCAACCGCACCCTACACCGGCGCCGTTTTTGCCAGCGTGAGCCTGTTCGGCCCCGTGGCCAGTCCCGACTCCTACACCGACCGGGCAGGCGTGAACGGCAGCACGGTCGACGCACGCTTTCAGGCCGCCCTTCATCTGCGCCGCAACACGCAGCTGAGCCTCTTCAATTCGGTGATTACCGCCTTCCCCGTCGGCATCATCATCGAAAACGACAAAGGCTCGACCACGCAGCAATGGGCCACGGAAGGCAAGCTCGAAATCGCCAACTGCTATCTGGCGGGAATGGTAAAAAACTTTCAGCACGCACAGTACTGGCGCGACAACTCGGTGTTTAACCCCGACGACGACGGCGCCTTTGTCGATACGTACTTCACCCGCTCCGCAGGCGGGAACCGGATCGCGGCGATGGCCGACCTGAAATTCGGCGATCCGACGAGTCCGTCCGTCGCTGCCGCACTGCCGGGAGCCGGCAGTCCGCTGGCATCCGGCGCAGACTGGAGCAGCGCCAAGCTGTCGTCCGGCTTCGACCGCGTGGACTACATCGGCGCTTTCGGTCCCGGCGAAACGGCTGCAGACAACTGGACCAGCGGCTGGTGCAACTTCGATCCGCAGAATACGGTATACTGAAACCGTTTTATACTTCACGCGGGCTAAAATCGGGAGTTTAACAATGAACGATGAACGATGACCGGATTCATCGTTCATCGTTCATCGTTCACAAAACCATGCCGCGCACAGTATAGCTGCCGATGCGCAAAAGGTACTTACCGATGCACAAAAGGTACTTACCGATTCGCAAAAGGTACTTATCTATGCGCCAAAGGTACTTACCGATGCATCAAAGGTACTTATCTATGCGCCAAAGGTACTTACCGATGCATCAAAGGTACTTACCGATGCACAAAAGGTACTTACCTATTCGCAAAAGGTACTTACCGATGCATCAAAGGTACTTACCGATGCATCAAAGGTACTTACCGATGCACAAAGGTACTTACCGATGCACAAAAAGTACTTACCGATGCACAAAAGGTACTTACCGATGCACAAGAAGTACTTACCGATGCACAAGAAGTACTTACCGATTCGCAAAAGGTAGCTACCAACGATGAACTATGAATCCGTTCATCGTTCATCGTTCACAAAACCATGCCGCGTACAGTATAATTATTCATTTTTAATGATTCGCTGTTAGAGATGACGGCAGATTGTTCGTACTTTTGCCTGCGGAATGAATAATGACGCGATGCTTGACGAGCGAAACCTGATTGCCGGTCTGAAGGAAGGAAACAGAGAAGCCTTTTCTCTGCTGTTCAGAGCCTACTACAAAGACCTTGTGCTGTTCGGCGGGAACTTTCTCCCCGGCGACAGGGCTGCATGCGAAGACGTTGTGCAGTCCGTCTTCCTCCGCTTGTGGAACGATCGCCGGCTGGCAGCCGTCGACACGTCGCTCAAGTCGTACCTCCTCAAGGCCGTGCGCAACGGCTGTCTGGACGAACTGCGTCACCGCGACGTCGTGCACGAACATGTGTCATACGTGCAGGCCACCCGTACGGCCGACGAACTGGATACGGAAAACTATATCCTCTACTCCGACCTGCAGCGACACCTGCTGCAGGCGCTCGAAAAAATCCCTGCGTCCTGTCGCGAAGCATTTGAAATGAATCGTTTCGACGGACTGAAATACCGCGAAATAGCCGACCGCCTGCGCGTGTCGGAGCGAACCGTGGAAGTGCGGATTTCAAAAGCCGTCGGCATGCTTAAAACCCTGATGAAAGAATTTCTGACGGTGGCAGTACCAATCCTAATAAGTGTTATCAAAATGTGGTAAGACGCTTCATACGCGTCTTGTATTGTGAAAAAACAGATATGAAAAAAGACGGACAGAAAGAACAGTTCATCGAAGCGTTTCTGACGAAAGGGCCGGCGTTCGACCCCGACAGCATCGACGTGCCGGAAGCCGAACGCAAAGTCTTCGGACGGATGAAACGTGCAAAACCCCTGCACCGTTTCGCGGAATACTTCCGGCGCGTGGCGGCCATCCTTGTGATTCCGCTCATCCTCCTCTGCCTGTATCAGGCGGCGGGAGATTTCGGCACGCCGGAAGCGGAAGTCTGTCAGGAAGTAAGCGTGCCGTGCGGCATGCTGTCGCAGATCGACCTGCCCGACGGTTCGAAAGTATGGCTTCATGGCGGCAGTTCGCTCAAATACCCCGTCACCTTCCGTCCCGGGCAGCGCAGCGTCGTGCTCGACGGCGAAGGCTATTTCGAAGTCCGCTCCGACGCACGCAATCCTTTCACGGTGCAGACCGAACAGATGCTGCTGACCGCCACCGGCACCACATTCAACGTCGAAGCCTGGCCGACCGACTCCGTCACCTTCGTCACCATGATCAACGGCCGTATCGACGTCGCCTTCAACCGCGCCACCCCCTTCACGATGAAAGCCGGCGAACGCGCCTCCTACAACTGCCAGACAGGAATGAGCGAAGTGACCGAAGCCGACACCTACCGGTGGTGCGCATGGAAGGACGGACTGATGATTTTCCGCGACGACCCCCTCTCGTACGTCTTCAAGCGGCTCACGCGTACCTTTAATGTGGATATCCACATCAAAAACCCCGAAATCGCTTCCGACATCTACCGCGCCACGTTCGAAGACGAATCGCTCGACGAAATACTGCGCCTGCTCGAAAAAACAGCCCCCATACGCTTCGTCCAGCATAAACGCGAAAAAAACGGCAGCAACCTCTATCCGCGAAAACAAATCGACGTCTACAAGCGTGGACGTGGACGCTGAAAAAGGACGCGCTGAAAACTCCGAATTCAAGGCTTGCAACGAAGCGTCCCCGACGGGAACCGGAGTTTTTAAAGGGTGCTCTGAAAAAAACGGCAAAAACGCGATGTGGTAAAATCCACTTGAAACGTCTTATACCGGAAAGCACGAAATATCGTATGAAATAAAAAAAAACAGAAACACATGCCTGTGAAAACAAAACAGATAAACGGAATACCCGTCGCACGAAAAAAAAGAAGGAAAGGTGTAGCAGACCTTTCCTTCAACGTCCAGTCATAAAAAAAAGTATTATCAACCCAATTATTAAAACTAAACGGTTACAAATGTATGAACAAACTTTCAATTAAAAAAATCGTACGGCATCATTATGCCGTCAAAGTTGCCAACATCATGAGAATATGCATTCTTTTACTCATTATCGGCGTGACGCAGGCCCTCGGGATGAACCTCTATTCCCAGACGGCCCTGATCAATCTCCGTATGAACAACGCAACCGTCGAAGACGTGATCAACGGAATCGAAGAACAGAGTGAATTCCGTTTCCTCTACAACAAGAAGATCGTAGACGTCGAAAGCAAGGTTTCCATCCTGGCGAACAACGAAAGCATCACCTCCGTGCTCGACAATCTCTTTCGCGATGCCGACATCTCGTATGCCATCAGCGACCGCCAGATCGTACTGAACAAAAAAGGCGTCTTTCTCACCATTCTGCCCTCCATCGCACAGCAGTCCGGACGGCGCATCACCGGTACGGTCACCGATGCGAACGGCGAAACCATCATCGGCGCCAACATCCTCGAAAAAGGCACCACGAACGGAGCCGTGACGGATATCGACGGCCACTTCAGTCTGAACATAAAGGAGCGGGCCACACTCGTCGTTTCCTACATCGGATTCAAGTCTGCCGAAGTCAACGTCGGCAACCAGCAGACCCTGACCATCCGCCTGACGGAAGACTCGCAGGCGCTCGAAGAAGTGGTCGTCATCGGATACGGCACGCAGCGGCGGTCGGACGTGACGACGGCCGTTTCCTCCGTCTCGGCCGACAACCTGCGCGACCGTTCCTCCGTCAACTTCGGCGAAGCCCTTGCCGGACAGGTCGCCGGCGTGATGATACAGCAGATCAACGGCATGCCCGGCGGCGAAGGACTCGCCATACGCGTCCGCGGAACAGGCTCCATCACCTCCTCCACCGACCCGCTCTACGTCGTCGACGGCTATCCGATGGAAGACGCCGCGCTGAACCTCATTAATCCGAGCGAAATAGAAACCATCCAGATACTCAAGGACGCCTCCTCCACCGCCATCTACGGCTCACGCGGCGCCAACGGCGTGGTGATCATCACTACCAAAAAAGGACAAAGCGGCAAACCGACAGTCAAGATGAATGCGTATGTGGGATTTCAGCAGGTAGAAAAGAAAGTCGAAATGATGAACCGCGACCAGTACGTACAGTGGTTTATCGACGGCCGTAATCAGGCATGGCTCGATGCAACCGTCATCGCCGACGACCCCGACCGGTCGGCGCATACCATAAACGATTCCAATACGCGCCGTTCACTCTATCCGAGTGCAAGCACCCAGTACATGATTCCCGACGGCACGGGCGGATATCAGTATAACTTCCTCGACCCCGCGTCCGTAGCACAACTGCCTGACAACGACTGGCAGGATCTGCTCTTCAGAAACGCCCCGCTCCAGCAATACGACCTGTCGGTCTCCGGCGGATCGGAAAACGCCCGCTACACCTTCTCCGGCAGCTATACGAATCAGGAAGGAATTGTGTTGAACACCGGTTACGAACGCTTCAATTTCCGCACGAACTTATCGTCGAAAATTACCAAAAACTTCGAAATCGGGATGAGCCTGATGGCCTACGCCTCCTCGGGCAAGGAACAGGCAAACGGAAAAGACGCCCCCATCCTCTACGCACTGAACCTCCCGCCGATCTATCCGCTGCGCAACGAAGACGGATCGTACGGCTCCATGGTGCGCAATCCCGAAATACTGGCCGGCGACGTGGCCAACCCCATCGGCATCGCCGAACAGGTCTACGACCAGCGCAACCGCAACGGATGGCTGGGTACCATCTTCGCCGAATGGGAAATCATCAAGGGATTGAAATACAGAATAGGCATCAACGGCGGCATCCGCGACAATACGCGCAAAAACTATCGCGCCTCCTTTATCGATTTCGACGCATCCAAGGCCCC
>JAIRYD010000026.1 GCA_031267935.1 Tannerella sp. | reverse complement strand
TCCCTCACCCGCTGCTTTGCAAAATCAACCAGGAACGGAAACGTCTTCACGTAGTAATCCACATAACTGATGAAATGCGTATGATAAATCGAAATCACCGGCACGCCCAGCCGCCCGGCCGCCTTCAACGCATAGCTGCCGAGCAGCGAGGGAGTGGAAATATGAATCACATCGGGCGAAAACGCCTGCAGCGCCCTGTCCAGTTCCGCTTTCTGCAACAGGGGCGTCGCAAACCTGTAACTCCTATTGCCGGGAACACCCGGCGTGTTGATGTGCATACACCTGAAACCCCTGATACGCTCCGGCCCCAAACCGCAGACAAACAGAAAATCAAACCGGTCGGCAGGAATCTTCCCGATCAGCTGAAACATGGTTCTCGACGCCCCGTCAAAGTCGCTTATCAATATATCTGCAAAAAAAACCACTCTTACCTTTTCCATAAAAATAGATATTATCAAAATTGAACCGGCGCATATCTTCTTCTTTTTTTTGACATGGCAAAGGTAAACGAATCATGTAACGTAAATATTACATAAACGACAAACATCCGCTACATAACAGACAAGTCTCTGTTACGCAAAAATCATTTCGGATCACATCAGGAAGAATCCCGTTTTCCAACGGGACATAGAGGTGTTGAACCGTCAGTTCCCGTTACCCCATTCACGGTTCGGACGGTTGCCCATGAACAGTTCCAGTTTACCGCCCTTTACGATCTCGGCGTAGTCGATATGACAGCGGTTATACGGACGGCCGTTCAGTCTGGCAGACTGTATGTAGACGTTTTCCGGCGAGTTGCCGGATACTTCTGCCGTGAAAACCTTTCCGCCGGGAAGATTCCAGACGATGCGGTCGAACAGCGGCGACGTCAGTTCGTAGCGCGTCTCGCCCGGACAGACGGGATGAATACCGCTCGCGGCAAGCACGTACCAGGCCGACATCTGCCCGACGTCTTCGTTGCCGACCAGTCCTTCAACGCCCGTCCTGTAAGCATGTTCGCAGATGAAACGCGACCAGCGCTGCGTCTTCCACGGCTCGCCGAGGCGATTGTAGAGGAACGGGATGTGGTGTACCGGCTCGTTGGCATGGTTGTAGTAATTGTTCCACAACATGTCGTCGGGCGTGCGGGCAAACATGCTGTCGAGGTCGGCGACGGCCGCCTCGCGACCGCCCATCAGTTCGGCCATTCCATCAATGTCGTGAGGCACGAACCAGCCTTGCTGGTAGGGGTTCGATTCGGCGCAGCCATAGTCCTGCTGCAGGCGTCCTTCGGGAGGCAGCGGCGCGAACGAGCCGTCGGCGAGGCGCGGACGAAACCAGCGCATCTCGTCGCCGTCCCAGATGTTGCGGTACGACTGCGAGAGTTTGAGGTATTTTTCCCGTTCGGACGTTTTGCCCATCTGCCGCGCCAGCTCCGCCATGCACCATTCGGTGTAGGCATGCTCGAGCGTAGACGAAATGCCGCCCGAATGTCCCTGTGCGCCGTTGCCGAAACGTTCGGTCGTCGCCACCGCGTATTTCCATGCCGACTCCGCGTCGAAGCCGCGAATACCTTTGGCGTATGCGTCGGCAATGACGGAGATGGCAGGATTGCCCAGCATGCAGCCGCTGTACGCATTCAGGAACTCCCAGCGTTCGAGGTATCCCTCACCACTTTCCTCGGCAAGCGTGACAAGCGAGTTAATCAGGTCGTTCACCACGTCCGGAGAGAGAATCGTTTGCAGTGGCATCTGGCTTCGGAAAACGTCCCAGCCGCTGAAAATCGTCCGTTTGCGGAACAACCCGGTCGTATGGATCTGCCTGTCGCCGCCGACGTATTTCCCGTCGACGTCGCTGAACATGCGCGGGTCGATCATCGTATGATACAGGGCGGTGTAAAAAATCGTCCGCTGCGCCTCCGTGCCGCCGCTTACGGTGATCCGTCCCAGGGCTTCGTCCCAGCGCGCACGCGTCTGTTCGCGCACCTTGTCGAAATCCCAGTGCGGTATTTCCGTTTCGAGATTTTTGCGCGCACCTTCTTCGCCGACAAACGAGATGCCGGTCTTCACAACGACCTGCTCGCCTTCGGATGTTTCAAATTCGGTAAAGAATCCGAGATGTTTGCCTTCGTATTCGCCGACGTTGCGCAGGATTTTTGAAGAAGCGACAATCTGCCGATAAGCATCGCCGGTCACTTCCGCGCGGCGACGCACCTGTCCGTCGGGGATGTCGGCGCTCCATACACCGGTATTTTTCAGCGGACGGGAGAACTGCGCATAATAATATACGGTATAGCGCCCTTTTCCGTCGCCGTTCCCCCAGCCTCCACCTTCGGGCGTACATTCCATCCGTCCGGCGATGGTATGGTCGTCGACGATGCGCACCGTCTGCCATGTCGACGTGCCTCCCACGCGCCGCGCAAGATCGACCTGTATCCGCGAGGTTTGACTCTCGGGATACGTGAAACGCAGCATGCCGGCATGAGGCGCGGCGGTAGCTTCGACACGGATGGCGCAGTCTGTCAGGTCGACGGCGTAGTAGCCCGCCTTTGCCGTTTCGGTCGCCTTGTCGTAGCGCGAACGGTAACCGTCTTCAGGATGTTCCGGTTTTCCGGCAACTACCTTGAGTTCGCCTGTTGCAGGCATGACCAGAAAATTACCCAGATCGCCATACCACCCTACGCCGCTCATCTGCGTCATCGCGAAACCTTCGATGGTAGTATGTTCGTAACTGTATCCACTGCCGTTGTCTCCACCGGTAATCGTATTGGGACTGACTTGCACCATCCCGAATGGCGATGCCGCTCCGGGGAAGGTCTTACCCAAACCGTGGCTCGCTCCTGCGGCGTGAATGTTCGTACTTGCGCCGATGAACGGGTCGACCAGATCGGAAAGATGTTGTTGTAACTGTGGCTGTGGCGCTGCCTGCCTGTCGGCGCAGGCGCTTGCCTGAATGCAGAGGAGAGCGAGAATTGCCATTCTGCCTGTAAGGGATTGCCCGAAAATAAACCGCACGAATTTATAAATTTTCATGGTTGCAAAATTCATCATTGTTTTATTCAACTTTTTGCAAGTGCCAAAACTTGCCGACTTATTACGAAAAAAAAGTAGCATATTGTTTAGGGAACCTCTAAAAAAACCTCCACTTCTGCGTTACACTTCGTCACTAAAATGGCCCTCGGCCTCTAAACAACCCGCATATTCACCGCGTATTCAACCGATAGCTAAGCCCCAGCGTGCCGTAGACATGATACATCCTGAACGGGACGCCCGTAAAATCCGACGAAAAGGCAGGATTCAATCCCCAGGCGACCTGTCCCCGCACGGCAAATCGCCGGACGAAAGTCCATTCGCCGGCTACCAGCAAACCGTAGTCGAACGGGCGCTGTTTATCCGAAAAATCGAACGAGGCGCGCTCGACGATCGTCTTTTCGCCGGTCGGGCTTCCCCTGCGGATGTATCCGTCGGAAGCCGTACCCTTGAAACTGGCGCTGTACAGATAACCCGCGTATGCGCCGGCCTGTACTTCCCAGCGTTTGCCGATACGGTAAGTGGCCGTAACAGGCAGCGTGACGAACGAGTTATGTATCCGCGTCGTGTTGTTTCCCGTGAAATTGCCGATATACGCTTCTTCGTTCATATTGATTTCAGTATACAGGTTTTTCACCCGGCTGTCCACTTCAAAACCCTTGTAGTCAAGCGCAATCTGCATAGATACACCCCACCGGTCATTCAACCGGCGGACGACTTCCAGCGCCACGTGGGGAGAAAGGACATGCGGCGAAAAAGAGATCGACCGTATCTCCGCCGGCAGGGGCAGAGGCGACGTGCCACCGATATTGAAGCCACCGTTGATCCTGAAATCCCATTTTGGCGTTTCGCCCAGCGCCCGAAACCGGCACAGCGGAAAGCACAGCAGCAGCATAAGCGCCCATGTCGCGTATCTCGTTTTATTTTTCATTTTCATTGTCGGACAGGTCGTAATACAAACGCAGATCGTCCACAAGCAGCTTGCTTCCCGGACGTCCTTCATAAAACTGTCCCCGGTCGCTGGAGGCGCACACGATGGTCAGTTTGTACTGTTGATTCTTCAGTTCGTCCCACGAAAAAGGAGTCGGACCGGTGTAGTCAAATGGCAGTTCGAAGAAGACGGGCGTACCGGTCTTGATTTCGTCTTTTCTGATCTTGGCCCGTGCGATGACCCGGGGCGAATCGTGGATGTTGTCGCCATACAGAAACGGCGTCTGCGCGTCGGTCTTGAACAGGGTCGCGTAGATATCGCACCTGTCCTGCTTCGTCGCGTCGCGGCTTCCGTCCGGCAGGATATAATCCTCTGTGCCTTCTTCGTAGAAGTAATATCCGGTGAGTCTGGTCGGTTTTCCGCTGTCGAAAGGGACGCCAAAAAACGTCGATCGCAAGGGATTGGTCAACCCCGTCAGCGCATTGAAACCGCCCAGATAGACGGAACCCGACAGGCAGGGGATGAAAACGATCCCGCCGGCGATATTGCCCGGCCCGACCATCGTCGTCAGTTCCACGGCGGTACTTCCGTTGAGCGACGCTTTCCGGACGGGATAGTCTTCCGCCGGCTTCCCCGGACTGCTCCACGCAATCGCCGCGCCATTATTGCTCGAATACCATTGCAGGGCGCCTTCCTTCGGATTCTCGTACAGAAAATTTGCCGCAGGTCTGAACCAGGTCTCGAAATCGAACCGTTCCGGAAAACTTTCCACCTGCGTGATGGCATACGATTTTATGTATTTTCCACTTTCGGAGGTCACCGCAATGTAAAACAGCGTATCGCTTGTCTGCGAATGAGGGATTCGCTGCCAGCTTGCGCCCGGAGAAACTTCGATCCGTACGATGGCGGAGTCCCGCAGATTCACGTTCGCCCTCGGATAAGCCACTACATAATCATTGTATATCTCGACCTCGTTCGTGCGCAAACTGTTTCCGGGAAAGACACGCGACAGGATATCCGCCTCCGGATTCGGAGCTTCATCCCGGATGCAGGAGGCCGTCAATACCATCGCTGCCATCACGCCGTACCACTGTCTCGGAATGTGCATTATTTCTGTCCGTCGAAGATCACTTCCACGGGCAGGTTCGGTACTTCCACCGAGATGCGTATGTTCGCCTTTCCGGCGCTGTCGATCGTCCCGTTGACCTTCACCGGCACCGGCACCGTCGCTTCTCCCATACTCATGTTGAATGTCGTGCTTCCCGAAAGCAGATATTGACCGTTGCTGAGGCTCACTTCCGACTTGCATTCAATATCTACAGACATAGTCAGCACCGTTTCGTTCATTTTAAGGGTCACATTCCGGTCGTCGTCGCGGATCACATCAATCTGCGCATCACTGACAATCGGCGCGCTTTCCATCAACAAACTGCCTTTGTACGTCCCGGCAATAGCCTTCGCGTAATTACCATCCTCTTTCTCATCGTCGCTACATGCCGTAAATCCTATACACAGCACCGACAAACACAACATTGCACTAAATAACTTACTTTTCATAATCCTTACAATTTTAATTGAGTGACAAAGATACACTATTTTTTCGAACAAAAAAACAAAAATTACTTGCAGAAGTTCAGCACGCAAAATTCGGGATGCGGTTCACCGCAAAAATCCCCTCCGCGTGATCGAGAAGCCGACGCCTGCATGATTGCCGAGCAGGTCGCCCCTGTCGGTGGCCAGCGTAAGGGCAAACAGCCACGCATGGCGGCATTGATAAGTGACGGTGGCGGCAACGGAAAGGGCATGCAATTTCTTCAGCGTGGGTGCATAAGGCGTTCCGCGACTTTCCATGTCCGAACATCGCAGACGGTACGAAAAATCTTTCGCCAAATCACCTTCGACGCCCAGATACCACGCCGTGATGCGGTTATGACGGAAACCCAGTTCTCCGCCGGTATTGTATTCGGGCGAGACCAGCAGCGGCGAACCTGTACTCCGGTTGAAATAGGATGCGCCCGTCACGTATTCGCCGTTATTGTAATAATTGTCGCCGCCGCCACCGTAGCCGGGATATTTGTCGTGATCGAAACTTATGAAATGAAACGGTCCGCTTTGATTCAGCATATTAAGTCGTTCGACGAGTATTTTGTTCAGCCAGCGGTGCGTACCGTGCCCGTGAAGGTTCAACTGCACGCCCATCAGCCCGTCGAGTGCATTGTCAAATTCCATCCCCGAAGCATCGTCGAAAAAATGCTGGTAATACACGTGGAGCGAGGCGTCCGGGCGTTCATATCCCAGCTGTAAGTCGTACGTACCGTAGTGATTACCCAGCACATTGATCCGGTCGGAAGCCGTGGCGTCGTCCCCCCCTGATTGCCCCATCACCACACGGATGAAATCTTTCAGCGAATGAGGCTGCGTGCCTGCGGCAGGATTGGTCGAAACGCCTCCCCACTGCGCGATATGCCGGAGGCCGACCGTCATCGAGAACGGAAAATCGTTTTCCGTATCTTTCATCCGCAGATAAACCGACTTGTGATGCCAAAGCACATCACGATTGTAATACTGTGCCGTGCGGACGAACGACTCCAGATAATCCGTATCGAACGAACGTCCTGCGGCAAAATTTCCCCTGACCTGCAACCAGCCGCCGGTCCACGGCACACGGATAAAATGCGGCGTGTAGAGATTGATTTCCGGTATCGGACGGGCATTGGACGAAAGCGCCAGATCACCGCTGCTCAACGATACATCCGGCAGGGATGCGTGGTAATCAGCTTCGTGGTCCGCATCCCCGCGGCTTCCGACACTGAGATGCAGCCAATCGTATGCCACTTCTGCAAAAAGCTGCTGTACATACACTTTTCTGTATCGCGGCGTGACGGCAACCAGATCAAGCCCCGCATGAAAATGAAACTTTCCGCCGAGCGGTTGATAATGATAGACCTGCGCCTGCAGAGAGGCATTGTTTGCCTGCAGCGGCACGAGACCATAACGGTTGCTGACCATCCAGAACGGCGTCTGTCCGCCGGTCGAAAACGAAGTCGAAGCGGATATATTATATAATGTATAGTCCAGGGGCGCTGCCACCGTGATATTCTCAGGCGCGTCTTCGCCGGACGCTGCCGAAGAAGACTGTGCATGCCCTGCAAAAAATGACGACGCGCACAAACACGGTACCATCAAAAACCATCCGGAATGTCTCATACTATTTCTGTTTTTTATGTAAAACTCCAAATAAACAGGGAATAACGCATTACGCACACATCCCCGTAAACTTTGTCTGCCGAAAAAAGAACGAAAAAACAAAATAACTATTGTAGATAAAAAGAAAATAACTACCTTTGCCCCGCAAATTTTTAAACGACATAGATATTTATGAACAATTACGAAACCGTTTTCATTTTAACTCCCGTTTTATCTGATGCTCAGGTAAAGGAAGCGGTAGAAAAATTCAAGAAAGTGCTCGATGCAGAAAATGCCGAGATTGTAAGCGAAGAAAACTGGGGCTTGCGCAAGCTGGCCTATCCTATTCAGAAAAAGACGACCGGTTCATACCAGATGATTGAATTCAAGGCTAATCCCACAACGATAGCTACACTGGAGACCCAATTCCGTCGCGACGAACGTGTCATCCGTTTCCTGACTTTCAGACAGGACAAATATGCATTTGAATATGCCGAGAAACGGAGAAGGTTAAAAACATCCAAAGAAACAGAAAAGGAGAACTAAACAATGGCAGGCAACACCAATCAGTCCGAAATCAGATATCTGACCCCGATGTCAATGGATATCAAGAAAAAGAAATATTGCCGGTTCAAAAAGAACGGGATCAAGTATATCGACTACAAAGATCCGGAATTTCTGAAAAAATTCCTGAACGAACAGGGCCGGATTCTTCCACGCCGCATCACGGGCACATCGTTGAAATTTCAACGCCGTGTCGCACAGGCAGTAAAAAGGGCGCGCCATCTGGCTTTGCTTCCCTACGTAACCGATTTGATGAAATAATTAAAAAGAGGAGAACGTACTATGCAAGTTATTTTAAAAGAAGACGTAGTAAATTTAGGCTACGCAGACGATATCGTGACGGTCAAAGATGGTTACGGACGCAACTATCTGATTCCGCAGGGAAAAGCCGTCATTGCATCCAAATCGGCCGTCAGCATGCTGCAAGAAAACAGGAAGCAACGCACGCACAAACTGGAGAAAATCAAGAACGACGCGCAGGCTTTGGCGACCAAAATGGAAGGCCTCTCGCTGACAATCGGGGCAAAGACAAGTTCGACCGGCTCGATTTTCGGTTCCGTTTCCAACATTCAGGTTGCCGAGGAACTGGGCAGACAAGGCTTTGAAGTAGACCGCAAAATAATCCTTATCAAGGAACCTGTAAAGGAAGTAGGCAGCTACAAGGCCCTTGTCAGACTTCACAAAGAAGTATCGGTCGAAATCCCTTTCGAAGTGATTTCGGAATCCTGACTTGCGCGAAGGCATACAAAAAGGAAAACGCTTCCGGAAATAATTTCCGGAAGCGTTTGCTTTTTCAGGAGTTGTCCAAAAATAAATGATACATTGCCGGCTGTCGCCCGCATATATTCCGTCCCCCCCCTCCATTTCATTTCTGCGGGACAAAGACGTATTCCTTTCCCACCACGGTCGGCACGTCGTACTCGAACACCGGCTTCACCGCGGGAGGATTCAGCCTTGCCTCCTCCGAAATCAGGGGCGCGGGAATCTCCGGCGTCCGGAAGAACGGATTGGGGTTGGCGCCGCCGGCAGGCGACAGCTCGCCCGGGCCGTTCAACGTCAGCGGACAGGCCGCGCGAACGCGCAGATTGCCGCCCAGCAGCGATTTGACCCTGAACGTCTTCACCTGCCCGTTTTCCCATTCGATGTC